>NZ_CP031467.1:604133-906200 GCF_003368325.1 Paraburkholderia caffeinilytica
TAAAAAAAACGGAGCCCAATCGGGCTCCGTTATGCAGGCACCGCACCGGATGCGACGCGATACACACGACGTCGCGGCGCACATCACGTGCCCGACGACTCCTGGTCCTGCTGCATGCCGCGCTTGATCCACGCACCGAGGTTGTGCGGACGAACCGTGTCCCATTCCTCGAACGGCTGGTGAATCCACGGATTGGTGGGCAGATACTGCACATGATAATCCGGCTTCACTTTCGAGCAGCCCTTGTACCAGAGCACCGCCGAACGCACCGCGGTGATCGCCGGATAACGTTCCTTCAGATGCTGCTGCACGCGCGCCAGCGTCACGCCCGAATCCACCAGATCGTCGACCAGCAGCACATTGCCGTGCAACTCGCCGCGCGTCATCGTGATGTATTGCGCGATGTCGAGCTCGCCCTGCTCCGTGCCGGCCGCTTCGCGGTACGAACTGGTGGCCAGAATCGCCAGCGGCAGATCGTAAATCCGCGAGAGCTGATCGCCGACGCGCAAACCGCCGCGCGCGAGACACAGGATCTTGTCGAACTTCCAGCCCGACTCGTGCACCTGCAACGCCAGCAGTTCGATCAGCCGGTGATACTCGTCCCAGCCGACCCACAGGTTCTTGTCATCGTTGCGCGGATCTTTCATGGCAATCATGGGTACACCTTGCACCATGGCTTAAACCTTGAACGGATGACGCAGCAGAATCGTTTCGTCGCGATCCGGACCGGTCGACACCATGTCGATCGGAATGCCCGCGACTTCCTGCACACGCGTCAGATATGCACGCGCGCTGGCCGGCAGCTTGTCCCATTCGGTGATGCCGACGGTGCTTTCCTTCCAGCCCACAAAGGTTTCGTACACCGGCACGCAGCGCGCGACTTCCGATGCGCCGCGCGGCAGCAGGTCGACGTTCTTGCCGTCGACCGTGTAGCCGACGCACAGCTTCACTTCGTCGAGGCCGTCGAGCACGTCGAGCTTGGTGATACACAGACCCGACACGCCGTTGATCTGGATCGAGCGGCGCAGCGCGGCGACGTCGAGCCAGCCCGTGCGGCGCGGACGGCCGGTGACCGAGCCGAATTCCTTGCCGACCTTGGCGAGTTCGAGGCCGATCGGTTCCTGACGCGCGGCATTATCCGCGTCGTACAGTTCGCTCGGGAACGGGCCCGAACCGACACGCGTGCAATACGCCTTCGTGATGCCGAGAATGTAGTTCAGCTTTTGCGGACCGACGCCCGCACCCGCGGTAGCCGCACCGGCCACGCAGTTGCTCGACGTGACGTACGGATAGGTGCCGTGGTCGATGTCGAGAAGCGTGCCTTGCGCACCTTCGAACAGCAGGTTGTTGCCGGCTGCGTTTTCGTCGTACAGACGGCGCGACACGTCGGTCACCATCGGCTTCAGGCGGTCGGCATAGCTCAGCATCGTGTCGAGCGTTTGCTGGAAGTCGACGGCGGCGACGCCCAGGTATTGCGTCAGCACGAAGTTGTGATAGTCGAGGTTTTCACGCAGACGTTCGGCAAAGCTCTCCGGCTCGAACAGGTCCTGCACGCGCAAACCGCGGCGCGCCACCTTGTCTTCGTAGGCGGGGCCGATGCCGCGGCCGGTGGTGCCGATCTTGCCCGCGCCACGGCGCGCTTCGCGGCCCTGGTCGATGGCGATGTGGTACGGCAGAATCAGGGTGGTGGCTTCGGAAATGAAGAGGCGATTCTGAACGTCGACCCCGGCGGCCTCGAGCTCGCCAATTTCCTTGAACAGCGCTTCCGGCGACAACACGACGCCATTGCCGATATAGCACGCGACGCCGGGATGCATGATGCCCGACGGAATCAGACGCAAGATGGTTTTCTTGCCGCCGATGATAAGCGTGTGACCGGCATTGTGACCGCCCTGGAAGCGAACGACGCCTTGAGCGTGGTCCGTCAGCCAGTCGACGATCTTGCCCTTGCCTTCATCACCCCACTGGGTTCCCACGACGACGACGTTGCGCCCGGGGTTCACATTCACTGCGCTGGCAGACATGTTGTTTCGTAAGCTGGTTAAAAACGTATTCTACCTATGTTCGCGGAACCTTCCGAATTTTTCCGTTTCCGCTCAACGGTATGCACGTTATGGTGGGTATATCGAAAATAGCGCGGCGAGGGGCCGCGCCGGGTCCGGCGACGCTTTGGACGCCTTCTGAAATGCCCTTGGGATCCCCCTCGGGCGGTCTATCGATTCGCGCTCAGGAACGGGGTTCGACGACCCACGCGCCGTTGCGCTCGACCAACACACGGTCGCAGGCGAATTCATCCAGATCGTGCTCGTGGCCGGGGAGTGCCTGAATCACGACTTCGCCGGCATTACGCAGCGCGGCGACGCTGGCGCGCAACGCTTCGTCGTGCTGCCACGGCGCGAGAATCGCGCTGCTGCGGGCTTCGACGGGCGAAATGCGAGCGACCTCGCGCAGATCCAGCGAGAAGCCGGTTGCCGCGCGTGCACGGCCGTAGGCCTGGCCGACGTGGTCATAACGGCCGCCGCGCGCAACCGCATTCGGCACGCCGTCCACATACGCCGAGAACATCACGCCGCTGTGGTACGCGTAGCCGCGCAAATCGGCCAGATCGATCATCACTTCGGCGCCGTCCACCTGGCTCGCGAGGAATGCGAGGTCGTCGAGCGCGCGGGCGATGGCCGGGGCGTTCGGTAAACGGGCACGGGCTTCGTCGAGTACCGACGCGTCGCCGTAGAGCGTGGGGAGCGCGCGCAATGCGTCGCGCGTGACCGGTGTGAGATTGGCGGTCAGTTCGACGAGACGCGGCACATCCTTGCCGGCCAACGCGTCATAGAGCGATTGACCCAGCTCGGCAGCAGCAGGCTCGCCTTCGATCAATGCGGCGAGCACGCCTGCATGACACAGATCGAGGCGCACTTTCGCGAGGCCGGCCAGATGCAGCGCGTCGAGCATCAACTGCTGGATTTCCAGATCCGCTTCAAGACCGGCGTGACCGTAGATTTCCGCGCCGATCTGGATCTGCTCACGCGTGGCGTGCAGGCCGCGCGGACGCGTATGCGCCACATTGCCGGCATAGCAAAGACGCGTCACGCCCTGACGATTCAGCAGGTGCGCGTCGATGCGCGCGACCTGCGGCGTAATGTCGGCGCGCAGACCGAGCGTGCGCCCGGACATCTGATCGACGAGCTTGAACGTGCGCAGATTCAGATCGTGCCCGCCGCCGGTGAGCAGCGACTCGATGTACTCGAGCAGCGGCGGCATCACCATCTCGTAGCCATACGAACGGAAACGGTCCAGCAAATGGCGCCGCAACTCTTCGATCTTGCGGGCTTCCGACGGCAGCACGTCGGCGATATTCTCGGGAAGTAACCAGGTCGACATCGATACAGTCCTACGACGTTGGAACACGGCGGCTGGGTGCGCCGGTAAGTGTGTGTGAATGGCGGGCGACGGCTCTATTCTGGCGGCTGCCGGGGGCATCGGAACGGCCCTTCGCAGCCCCTCAGCCGGTTTGGCCCGGCCGGGACGCTCGCTGTCGCCACGCTGCTGTCGCCACCCCGCCGACGCCACGCGCATGGCCAACAACGGCGCGCGGCTGCGCGCGATGCAGCGCCCTTTCAGGTCACGATAAACAGCAGAATCAATCCGAGCACCATCACGATCAGTCCGCCAACGCGGATCTGATGCGGCGGCCGTTCCGCTATTTTACGGAACGTGTCGCGCCAGGCGCTCGGAAAAACGAAGGGAAACATCCCTTCGATAATCAACATCAATGCGATCGCGAGCAGTAACGAGCCGGCTATGTCCATGCGAATGAAAGGGCCGCGATGCGGATGCCGCGGCGTTCCGGTTATCAGTGTTTGCGCGGTACCGCGGGAGCGTCCGGGGCAGTGCCGCCGGTCGGGCTATGCATGAAGCGGAAGAACTCGCTGCTCGGGTCGACCACGATGACGTCGCCCGGCTTGAAGGTGTTCTTGTACGCCTGCATGCTTTGATAAAACTGGTAGAACTGCGGGTCGCTGCCGTATGCCTCGGCCGCGAGCTGCGCTGCCTTGGCATCGCCCTCGCCCTTGATAGTCTGCGCCTGACGATAGCCGTCCGCGAGAATCGCCTGTTGCTGGCCGACGGCGTCCGCCTTGATCTGATCAGCCTCGGCCGTGCCCTTCGCACGTTCTTCGGCTGCGGCCTGCTCGCGTGCGGCGATCATCCGCTTGTAGACCGAGTCGGCCATCGCCGCCGGGAAATCGACACGCGTCAGTTGCACGTCGAGCACCGAAACGCCCAGCGATGCCGCCGCTTTGCTCATCGTGCCGCGCGCTTCGTCGGCAACAGCTTGCTGCTTCGCCAGCGCATCGGTCAGCGTGACCTTGCCGAACGCGTCGCCGAGCGCGCTGCGCGACAGCAGCGCCAGACGATCCGCCAGGCTTTGCACGTCGCCCCGGGTTTCGGCGAGCAGCTTCAACGGATCGGTGACGCGGTATTTGATGACCGGGTTGGCCAGCAGATCGGTTTTGTCCGACGTCACGTAGCGGTCCTCATCCGGCGCGTCGAGCGACTGGATGCGGTTATCGACCAACGTGACCGTTTGCAACGGCGGCGGCAGCTTCACGTGCAGGCCGGGGCCGAGCAACACGGGCGCGGTGTCGCCATGCGAGGACAGCACGGCCATATGCCGCTGGTCGACCACGAATACCATCGACGACGCGGCAAACAGCACGATGACGACGGCAACGACAAGCGCAATGATCTTGTTCATGGTGTGCGCTCCTTATTGAACGTCGTCTTCGCGCATACGGCTGCGGAAGGAGTCGCGTGAGCGCAGTGCGTCGCTGCTGGCTGCAGCCTGACTGGCAGGCGTCGCAACCGCGGCGGGAGCGGATGCGGCGGCAGATGGTGCGGCAACACCGCTCGCGGCTTGCGGCGCGGCGGCACTCGAGGCAACGGCAGTGCCGGACGCGGCCGCGGCAGCGTCGGCAACGCGCTGGCGAGTCTGCTCGACCAGCTTGTCGAGCGGCAGATACAGCACGTTGTTGCCGCTCCTGCTGTCCACAAACACTTTGGTCGTATTCGAATAGATCTGCTGCATGGTTTCCAGGTACATGCGCTCGCGAATCACAGCAGGCGCCTTCGAGTACTGCGCGTAGACCTGCTTGAAACGGTCGGCATCGCCTTGCGCCTGGGCCACGGTCTTCTCGCTATACGTTTTTGCTTCGTCGAGCTGGCGCGCCACGTCCGCTTGCGCGCGCGGCAGCAGATCGACGGCATAGGCCTGCGCGTCACGTTTGGCGCGCTCGTTGTCCTGACGCACCTTGGCGGCATCGTCGAAAGCGGCCTGCACCTGGTCGGGCACCTGCACGCCCTGGATCGTCACACCGGTCACGGCGAGGCCGGACTGGTATTCATCCAGGGATTGCTGAATCGACGCCATCAGTTGCTGGCGAATTGTTTCGCGATCCTGATAGAGGATGTCGCTGGTGCTGCGCGCACCGACGATGCTGCGCACCGCCGCCTGTGCGGCCTGCATCACGCTCTGATCGGGATCGACGCTACGGAAGAGATAATCAGTCGGCTTGCTCACCTGATACTGCACGGCGAAGCGCACGTCGACGATGTCGGCGTCGTGTGTGAGCATCGACGCGTCCTTGACGTTGGCGAGACGCACCACGTTGTTACGGCCGATCTCCACCTGGCGGATCTGACCGATATTGACGAGTTCATGGGCTTCGAACGGATACGGCAGGCGCCAATGCACGCCCTGCCCCGCGGTGTAGCGATACTTGCCGAACTGCATCACGACGCCGGCCTGGCCGTCTTGCACGACGAACACGCCGCTGCCGAGATAGATCGCGATCAGCACGCCGATCACGATGCCCACGCCGATGCGCGCGCCGCGACCGTTGTCCGGACGGCCACCGCCCGTGCCGCCGCCCTTGCGGCCAAACACCCGGCTCAAACGGCGGTTGAAATCGCGCCACATCTCGTCGAGATCGGGCGGGCCTTCACCGTCTTTAACCGGCGGACGCTTGGGTTCGTTGGGTCGTTGGCGCTCGCCATTGCCGTCCCCCCGGCCCCAGCGCGGATCGTTCAGTGAAAGCAAGGCGCGCATGCGCAGCCAGATACTCCGCTCGTTGTAATCGTTCACCTGTGTTCGTTCACCAGAGTAGACAGCGGGTCAGTGCAATTGGAGCGGGTCAGTGCCCGAGTTCTGAGACCTTGCGGTCCTCGCGCGGTGCTGCCGACCGGTCTTCTTCCGACAGATCGACCAGCGTATCGGCGAGAGGTTCGGCAGTAGCGATTTCAGCGATGGCAGCGCGCAATGTATCCAGCCCTTGTCCTGTGCGCGCGCTCAAAAAGACGCGCGAAATATTACCATACTCATCCCGCTCGACCGCGTCGCCACGAGCCGCCAACTCCGGCACGGCGTCGATCTTGTTGAACACCAGCACCTGACGGATCGTATCCGCACCAATTGCGTGCAACACCTCGTTGACCTGATCGATCTGATCGAGGCGCACGGCGCTCGACGCGTCGACCACATGCAGCAGCAGGTCGGCGTGGATGGTTTCCTCGAGCGTGGCGCGGAAAGCCGCCACCAGCTGGTGAGGCAATTCGCGGATGAAACCGACCGTATCGGACACCACCACCTGGCCGGCTTCGTCGCCGAGATAGACACGGCGTGACGTGGTGTCCAGCGTGGCGAACAACTGGTCGGCGGCGTACGCCTGGGCCTTTGTCAGCGCATTGAACAGGGTGGATTTGCCCGCGTTCGTATAACCGACGAGCGACACCGACATGGTCTGATTGCGGCTGCGCGCGCGGCGCTGCGTGCCGTGCTGACGGCGCAGTTTATCGAGGCGGATTTTGAGCGCCTTGATGCGCTCGCCGATCAGACGGCGGTCGGTTTCGAGCTGCGTTTCGCCAGGGCCGCGCAAACCGATACCGCCCTTCTGGCGTTCAAGGTGAGTCCATGCGCGGATGAGCCGCGTCGACAAGTACTGCAATTGCGCGAGCTCCACCTGCAGCTTGCCTTCATGGCTGCGGGCGCGTTGCGCAAAAATATCGAGGATGAGGCTGGTGCGGTCAATCACGCGGCGGTTAAGCGCCTGCTCCAGATTGCGCTGCTGCGCCGGGGCCAGTGCGTGATTGAAAATCACGAGTTCGATGTCGTTCGCCTCACAGGCAAGACGCAATTCCTCGGCCTTGCCGCTGCCGACGAACATCTTGGCATCCGGACTGGACCGGCGCCCCGTGAGGGTAACTAAGGGATTCGCGCCCGCGCTTTGCGCGAGCAGGCTGAGTTCTTCCAGACTGGCTTCGAAATCGATCTTACCGAAGTCGATGCCGACAAGCGCTGCATTGATCAAATTGGAGGGTATCAAAATGAGGCGGCCGGGAGTAATCGCCAACGGGCGACGCTACGCCGGCCGCGGACGGGGATTAGGACTGTTCGGAATCCGGGTGGAAATTCACCGGACGGGCAGGCACGACGGTGGAAATGGCGTGCTTGTAGACCATCTGGGTGACCGTATTCCGGAGCAACACGACGTACTGGTCGAACGATTCGATGTTCCCTTGAAGCTTGATGCCGTTGACCAAGTAGATCGACACCGGCACATGCTCTTTACGCAGTGCGTTCAAAAACGGGTCTTGTAACAATTGCCCTTTGTTGCTCATAGCAAACTCCGTATTTTTTTGCAGGTTGACTGAATTGATGACGAAGAAAAAGAGATCCGCCATCAACCGCTACACTATAGCCGATTTTCATTTTTGCGCGGGAGGGCTGGCCTGACGGCCAAACCCAGCACACACGCGGGTTTCAGCCCAGGTTTCAGCCTTTGTCCGCGTAAGGGTTCGTCGACGATCTGAACTCTATGCGCAATGGAGTCCCAGTCAGCTTGAAAGTTTCCCGGAAGCGATTTTCGAGGTAGCGTTTGTACGTTTCGGTGATCGCATCGAGCGCGTTGCCGTGGATCACAATGATCGGTGGATTCTGTCCGCCCTGGTGCGCGTAACGCAGTTTCGGCCGCACCGGTCCGCGACGGCGCGGCTGCTGGA
This sequence comes from Paraburkholderia caffeinilytica, assembly GCF_003368325.1. NCBI lineage: Bacteria > Pseudomonadati > Pseudomonadota > Betaproteobacteria > Burkholderiales > Burkholderiaceae > Paraburkholderia > Paraburkholderia caffeinilytica. The sequence goes on from NZ_CP031467.1 coordinate 612,186, forward strand.
ATTCCACTGCATCGATCAGCGCGCGCGTCAGCTTCGGCGTCGGCAGCTTGGTCATGGCGGCCTTGTAGGCATCGTCGACCGAGCGCATCAACGGGCCGATTCCGGTTTTTTCCGCGGCGGAAATGAAGTGGAATTTGGCGAAATCGAGAAATTTTAGTTTGCGCTCGAGGTCTGCCTTGGTGCGGTCGCGCACATGCGGATCGAGACCGTCCCATTTGTTCACGCCCACCACCAGCGCACGGCCCTGCTCCACCACGAAGCCGGCAATGTGCGCGTCCTGCTCCGAGATGTCTTGACGCGCATCGAGCAGCAGGATCACGACGTTCGCATCCGAAATCGCCTGCAGCGTTTTCACCACCGAGAATTTCTCGATCGCTTCAAACACCTTGCCGCGGCGGCGCAAGCCGGCCGTATCGATCAACGTGTACGGCTTGCCCTGGCGTTCGAAGTCGACGTAGATCGAATCGCGCGTGGTGCCCGGCATGTCGAACGCGATCACGCGCTCCTCGCCCACCAGCGCATTGATCAGGGTCGACTTGCCGACGTTCGGCCGGCCGACGATCGCGATCTTCACGCCACGCGTTTCTTTTTCCTCGTCGCTCTCTTCCGGCTGCCCGGCGTACGCGACGCCGAGTGCTTCATTGATCATTTCGGTGACGCCGTCACCGTGCGCCGCGGAAATCGCACGCGGATCGCCGAGGCCGAGTTCGTAGAAATCGGCGGCCACCGTGCTGTACTTCATCCCCTCCGCCTTGTTGACGACGAGGAAGATCGGCCGGCCGACCTTGCGCAGGTAGTCGGCGATCGTCTTGTCCTGCGGTGCGAGACCGTTGCGGCCGTCGACGATGAACACGACGATGTCCGATTCCTCGACCGCCTGACGGGTTTGGCGCGCCATCTCGTGCAGGATGCCGTCTTTCGCGACCGGCTCGAAGCCGCCGGTATCGACGACCAGATACGGCCGCTCGCCGGCGCGCCCCTCGCCGTAATGGCGATCGCGGGTGAGACCGGGCAGGTCGGCAACCAGCGCATCACGCGTACGCGTGAGACGGTTGAATAGCGTGGATTTCCCCACATTGGGGCGCCCAACCAGGGCAATAACGGGTTTCATCAGATGTTGTTCACGGTGAAACGCGGGATCGAAATCGACCGCCCGCGTAGCGACGCCATGCGGCCGCTACACGGCAGCGTTTGACGAAAATTATCACGAATTCGGCCAGCCCCGGATGTGCTGTCAATATGCGCACCCGGGCGGACGGGGGTTTGGCTGTATGGGGCGGCGCCAACGGGCCGCCGGGTTCAGTCTTTCTTGCTCAACGGCTGGCTCGCCAGTTCGATACGATTCTCTGCCGTATCGACGAAATCTACGAAGGCGCCGCTGAAGGTGGCGCCGCAAGCAGCCACCCATGGCCACAGGGGCCGTTTCTGATCCGACTTGCCGGACCAGCCAGTCCGGCGGAATATTTCTGCCTGCTTTCTACTTGCTCAGCTATACAACAAAAACGCGCGCGGCCGGCGAAGCCGGCCTGCACGCTTGACGACGCTTGACTGCCGATAGCCTGCGCGATTAGCGCGGGCGGTAGCCGTACAGGTCGCCGTCGTGTGTCAGCACGACCAGCGTCTCGCCGGCCAGCACCGGCGCGGCCGTAATCGGGCTGCCGTCGGTCTTCACGCGAGCCACGAGCGTGCCGTCGTCGCGCGACAGGAAGTGCACGTAACCCTGATAGTCGCCGAGCACGGCGGCGTGACCCAGAATGAACGGGACGCTGAGGTCGCGATTCTTCAGCTTGTCGTTCTTCCACAGCGGCGCGCCGTTAGTGACGTCGAACGCCGACACCACCGACCAGTCGTCGGCCGCCACCACGGCACGGTCATCCTGCGCGAGACCGCTCGCGCTCGAGAACGCCTTTTCCCACAACGCGCGGCCCGAGTTCGCATCGAAGCAGCCAATCTGACCCTGGAACGTCACCGCGCAGGTCTCCGAGCCGAGCAGCGTGGGCGGGCCCGTCACGTCATTGATGCGCTCCACTTCCGTCACACCTTTCGGATACGACACCGGGGTCTGCCAGTAGTTGTCGCCGGTCTGCAGGTTGATCGCCGCGAACGCGCCGCCCGGGAAGCCGGCCAGCACAGCCGCGTCGCCCGCGAACGTCATGCCCGACGAGACGCGCAGATTGAGCGGCACCGCGCGATTGCGATAGTTCCACTTCTGCTCGCCGGTTTGCGCATTGAACGCGACGATCTGACCGTCGACCGTGCGCACCACCACGAGACCGTTGCCGACCAGCGGCGGCGAGATGATTTCGCCAGGTGCCTTGGCGGTCCACAATTGCTTGCCGTCCGCGCCGAGCACATAGACATCGCCCTTCAGGCCGCCGACCGCCGTGAGCGTGCCGTCGCTGCCGACACCTGCCGACAGATCGTCGTGCAGCTTGACGCGCCAGATGTCCTTGCCGGTTTGCGCGTCGATCTTCGCAACCGAGCCGTTCGCGCCCGCCGCGTACACCGCGTTGCCGACCGCAACCGGCGAGAACAGGTAACGACCCGCCTTGCCGACGCTCGTCTTCCACGCCTGCTGCACGTCGAGCACGGGTTTGAACTCGGTGAGCGGCGTCGGCACGCGGCGCTCGTCTTTCGTGGATGAGCAAGCCGCCATGGTAAGGACGGTCATCGCACAGGCAACGGGCACAGCGTAACGTTTCAGCAGATTCATCGGTGGACGAAGCATTCAGGAAATTAATTAAAGGAGACCGGTTGGTCGTGCCATGCGGCGCGCCGCATGCAGCGATTAGCCGCCCAGCGCGTCCAGCTTGAACTGAATCAGCTGGCGAGCCGAGCTATCGTTTTTCGACAGCGAGTCGAGGGCAAGCTTGTAGGCCGCGCGTGCATCGTCACGCTTGCCTTGCGCCGCGAGCAAATCACCGCGGCCATCCGCCACAACGCCCTTGAACGCGTCGGACTGCGGTTCGGCGAGCAGTGCGAGACCCTGGTCGTAAGCCTTGTCGTCGAGCAGCAGCGAAGCCAGACGAAGCTTGGCGATCTGCTTGAACTCGTCGTCTTTTGCGTGATCGATGGTCCATTGCAACTGGGCCTTCGCGGCGGTTTCGTCACCCGCGGCGTACAGCGCCTTGGCGGCGCCCAGCGCGGTCATCTGCGCATACGCGGTGCGGCTGAACTTATCTTCCATATCGGTGGCAACGCGCGCGATCTTCGCCTTGTCGCCCGATGCGACAGCTTGCTGCACCTGGTCGTACAGCACCGCGGCTTCCGCGGCCTGGCGCCGTTGCCAGAAATTCCAGCCGTTCCAGCTCGCCGCGGCAACCAATGCCACCAGCACGATCCACGTGGTTGCATTACCCCACTGCGTCCACCATGCCTTCAGGCTTTCAATCGATTCTTGTTCGTCGTGGTAACTCATCGCCCGGCGATTTCCTCTTTCTTGATACGTGTGCGTGTCGAGCCTGATTGGCACCCAACCGGCTCGACGACATCGCGATCAGTCGTCGCCGTCTTCGGCGGTTGCAACCATCGCATTGATTAGAAATTCGGTCAAGTCTTCGGCGGGCACGTTATGTTGCTCGTTTTTACCGCCGTTACCGGCTGTATCGCGCAACGGCTTGACACCGACCGTGCCGTTCGCGATCTCGTCCTCGCCGAGGATCACCGCGAATGCCGCGCCGCTTGCGTCAGCACGCTTCATCTGCGACTTGAAGCTCGCCGTCTGGCCGTCCGCGCTGCAATGCAGGATCACGTCGAGCCCCGTATCGCGCAAACGCTCGGCGACGATAAAGGCCTGTTCGCGCGCCGCGTCGCCCTGATGGACCACGTACACGTCGCAACCTTCGTCTTCCGGCACGAGCTGCTCCTCTTTCAGCAACTCGAGAATCCGCTCGACACCCATCGCCCAGCCGCACGCACCCGTCGGCTTGCCGCCGAGCTGTTCGATCAGCGGGTCGTAACGGCCGCCGGCCGCGACCGTGCCTTGCGCGCCAAGCTTGTCGGTCACCCACTCGAACACGGTCAGGTTGTAATAATCGAGACCGCGCACGAGACGCGGGTTGATCGTGAACGGAATGTTGTTCGCCTTGAGAATGCGCTGCAGGCCTTCGAAGTGCGCGCGCGATTCCTCGCCGAGAAAATCGATCAGCTTGGGGGCATTCTGCGCGACTTCCTGCATCGCCGGATTCTTCGTGTCGAGCACGCGCAGCGGGTTCGTGTACAGGCGGCGCTTCGCCTCTTCGTCGAGCACGTCCATGTGCTTTTCGAGGTAGGTGATCAACTCGACGCGATGTGCCGCGCGCTCTTCAACGAGACCCAGTGAATTGAGTTCGAGCTTGATGCCCATCAAGCCGAGGTCGTCCCACAGACGCTGGCACATCATGATGATTTCAGCGTCGGCGTCCGGACCGGCGAAGCCCAAAGCTTCCACGCCGACCTGGTGGAACTGCCGATAACGGCCCCGCTGCGGACGCTCGTGACGGAACATCGGGCCGATGTACCACAGGCGCTTCGGACCGTCGTACAGCATGTTGTGCTCGATCGTCGCGCGCACGACAGCCGCCGTGTTTTCCGGGCGCATCGTCAGATTTTCGCCGTTCAACGCGTCGGTAAAGCTGTACATCTCTTTCTCGACGATGTCGGTCACCTCACCGATACCGCGCTTGAACAACTGCGTATGCTCGATGATCGGCGTACGAATATTCTGATATCCGTACGAGCGCAGCATCGATTTGACGGTCGTTTCAAAAAATTCCCACAGCCCGGCTTCCTGCGGAAGGATGTCATTCATGCCCTTCACGCCGGACAGCTTTTCGAGCTTTTTCTTCTGTTCAGTCATCTGTCTTCGATCGACGATATTTAGTTGAGCGCTTCGGCGCGGCCATAGCGGCGCTCGACGTAGTCACTCACGATTTGCTGGAATTCTTGCGCGATGTTGTCGCCGCGCAGCGTCTTGACCTTCTCGCCGTCGATGAACACCGGCGCGGCCGGATTCTCGCCCGAGCCCGGCAAGCTGATGCCGATATTCGCCTGCTTCGATTCACCCGGACCGTTCACGATGCAGCCCATCACCGCGACGTGCATCTTCTCGACGCCAGGATATTGATCGCGCCACACCGGCATCTGCGTGCGCAGATAGGTCTGGATTTGCGACGCCAGTTCCTGGAACAGCGTGCTGGTGGTGCGGCCACAACCCGGGCACGCGATCACCATGGGCGTAAATGAACGCAAGCCCATGGTCTGCAGGATTTCCTGGCCGACGATCACTTCGCCCGTGCGCGGGCCACCCGGTTCCGGTGTCAGCGAGATACGGATCGTGTCGCCGATGCCTTGCTGCAGCAACACCGACAACGCAGCGGTCGACGCCACGATGCCCTTCGACCCCATGCCCGCTTCGGTCAGCCCCAGGTGCAGCGCGAAGTCGCAACGGCGCGCGAGTTCACGATACACCGCGATCAGATCCTGCACGCCGCTGACCTTGCACGACAGAATGATCTTGTTGCGCGGCAGGCCGATTTCGACCGCGCGCTCCGCCGAGCCGATCGCCGACTGGATCAACGCTTCGTACATCACGCTCTGCGCTTCCCACGGCGTGGAACGCGCGGCGTTTTCGTCCATCATTTTCGCGAGCAGATCCTGGTCGAGACTGCCCCAGTTGACGCCGATCCGCACCGGCTTGTCGTACTTCACCGCCGCTTCGATCATTTGCGCGAACTGCGTGTCGCGCTTCGCGCCGTGGCCGACATTGCCCGGGTTGATCCGGTACTTCGACAACGACTCCGCGCACGCCGGGTAGTCACGCAGCAGCAAATGGCCGTTGTAGTGAAAATCGCCGACCAGCGGCACCGACACGCCCATGCGGTCGAGTTGCTCGCGAACCGCCGGCACGGCCGCCGCCGCTTCCGGCGTGTTGACCGTGATACGCACCAGCTCCGAACCGGCTTGCGCCAGTTCCTTGATCTGGATCGCGGTGCCGATCGCGTCCGCGGTGTCGGTGTTGGTCATAGACTGGACGCGCACAGGCGCATCGCCACCGATGGTAACGAGCTGGCCGCCCCAACGGACATCGACCGCGTGCGACTTGCGCCGCGCAGCGTGGCCGCCGAACACCGGCTCGTTTGAAACGATTTTGCTACTGGATTGGGATTGAGCTTCGGATTGCATCGAAAAACCCATTTACGCCGCAAGCGCCACACAAAAGACGTAGCGCCTGAATTGAAAAAGCGCCGCGACCCGGTTGGCCGCGCCGCATACCGTATCTATCAAGGCAACGCGAAGCGCGCCACATTGCCCTTGGCTGCCGAATATTTCGACGGGTCGACCGGTTCGCCGTCGAGCGTTAGCGACTCGAGACCCGCCTTGTTGCCGACCGTGACCTTGAAGGGCGCCGCGCCCGTCACTTCCTTCGTATCGCCTGCGTGCACAAGGCCGGAGAACACTTCCTTGCCGTCCTTGCCACGCACGCTGAACCAGCTGTCTTGCGTCACGCGCAACGCGATGATCGCTTCACCTGCGACCGGTGCCGACGTTGCCGAGCCGGCCGTATCCGCTGCGGCCGGTGCGCCTGTCGCGGCGACCGCCGGCGCGCTCGCGCCCTGCGCCGCCGCCTGGACCTGCGAGCCGGCCTTCGGTGCGACTGCTGCTGCCGTGACCGCCGGCGCGGACGACGGCGCCGTACCGGTCGCCAGAGGCGCGGGCATCGGCGTAGCCGACGCGGCGTTGTCCACTGCAGCCTGCGTTTCCGGCGCGGAAGCAGCGTCTTCCGCCGTTGCCTCGGAACCTGCCGGCTGACCCTGCGCCACCACGCCCGATGCGCCGCTCGCGCCACCCGCAGCACCGTCAGCGCTCGCTTTCAGCCGTGCGAGCCAGGCTGACGAATCCCCGCCATTGGTATGCCACATGCCGAGCGCGATCACCGCAACGATCACCGCCGCAACGCCCCACAGCCACGAGCGGCTCTTTTGCCCACTGCCGCCGAGCGACAGCGATACGCGACCGCGCGGCAAATCCTTGCCCGACGAAGCCGGCATCGACAGATCCGGCGCGGGCACCCCCTTCTCGCGGCGCAAAGCCTGTGTGAACGGTGTCGGATCGGCGCCGAGCATCTTCGCGTAACTGCGCACCACGCCGAGCGCAAAAGTCGTGTCCGGCAAATGGCTGATGTCGCCCGATTCGAGCGCACGCAACTTGGTGACCGAAACCTTCAGACGCGCCGAGACGTCTTCGATCGTCCAGCCCTTCGATTCACGCAATTGGGTCAAGCGCGTGCCGACTGCCGCCAGAGAATCCAATCCCGCCAGGCCCGGCTGCACAACAGGCTGCACCACCGCCCGGGCGACTGGCGCCGGATGGCCTTCGTTTGTGTCTGTGTCCTGCGGCTGCGGGTGCTGCGGCTCACTCATCCCAAATCCTTTCGCGTCGATTCTTTTTCACTTGTGCAACCCGGACGGGCCAAAGCCTCACGCCCAAATCGCAGACCGTTTATAACAAAATGTGCGGCCTTGTGTGCCGCTTCCGATCGCTTCTGCAAACTTTCTTTTCAATCGCCGACGGTGTGCAGGGTTTTCGCGCGCCCGGACAGCTTTCCTCCGAACGCTCGCGCCCCATTACCTCGCGCAATTACACGGCGCGCACCTCGATAATCTTCGCCGCCTTCCCGGTGCGCTCAGCGAGGCGCGTGCGGTCTTTCACCGCACCGGCCAGTTGACCGCAGGCAGCGTCGATATCATCGCCGCGTGTCTTACGCACTGTGGTGACGACGCCCGCGTCCATCAACACTTGTGCAAACCGCTTGATCTGTTCCGGCTTCGAGCGGATGAGGCCCGACTCAGGGAACGGATTGAACGGAATCAGGTTGAACTTGCACGGTACGTCGCGCGTAACGGCCAGCAATTCGCGCGCTTGCGCTTCGCTGTCGTTCACGCCGTCGAGCATGCAATATTCGAACGTAATGAAATCGCGCGGCGCGACTTTCAGATAGCGCTGGCAAGCGGCCATCAATTCGCGCAGCGGATACTTCTTGTTCAGCGGCACCAGCATGTCGCGCAGCGGGTCGCTCGGCGCATGCAGCGATACCGCGAGCGCCACCGGCAGATCGGCGCCAAGCCGGTCCATCATCGGCACCACGCCCGAGGTGGACAGCGTGACGCGGCGGCGCGACAGGCCGTACGCGTTGTCGTCCAGCATCAGGCGCATGGCGGGCACCACCGCGTCGTAATTGAGCAGCGGCTCGCCCATGCCCATCATCACCACGTTCGTGACGACGCGCTCGCCTTTGCCATCACCGCCTGTGGCGCGCCCGCCATCCGTGCCGCGCGTCGCGCGCAGCGCAAACTCGGCCATACGCAGCTGGCCGATGATTTCACCGGTGGTGAGATTGCGGGAGAAACCCTGTTTGCCGGTCGAACAGAAACGGCAGTTGACCGCACACCCGGCCTGCGACGACACGCACAGCGTGCCACGCGTTTCTTCGGGAATGTATACAGTTTCAACCGCGTTGCTGTTGCCGACGTCGATCAGCCACTTGCGTGTGCCGTCGGTCGAAATATTGTCGCTGACGATGCCGGGCATCGTGATCGTTGCGCGCCCTTTGAGCTTTTCGCGCAGGGACTTCGCCAGATCGGTCATGCCGTCGAAATCGGCGGCGTTGTACTGGTGGATCCAGCGCTGCAATTGCTTGGCGCGAAACGGCTTCTCACCCAGGCTGTCGCAGTAGGCGACAAGCCCTTGGGCGTCGAGGTCGAGAAGGTTGACGGTGGGACTGCTCGTCATATCGAATCCTGCCATTTCAGTGCGAGACTACGTTCATGCAACAAGCTGCATGAACGCAATGCCGTTCGCGCCCATTCCTGCTGCTTTACCTTACTACTTTGCCGGGCTGTTCGTGCGGATTCGTGCGACAAATCCAACGGCGGCGCACGAATCGCGGATAGCGTCTATTGCGAATCAAACGCGCTCAACGCTCAAACCCGGCCAAATCCGCTTAACGCGAGTAGACGTTCACTTCCGGGAAGAAGAACGCGATTTCAACGGCAGCCGTTTCAGCGGCGTCAGAACCGTGCACCGCGTTAGCGTCGATGCTGTCGGCGAAGTCGGCGCGGATCGTGCCCTTTTCCGCCTTCTTCGGGTCTGTTGCACCCATCAGTTCGCGGTGCTTCAGGATCGCGTTTTCGCCTTCCAGCGCTTGCACGACCACCGGGCCCGAGATCATGAAATCGACCAGGTCCTTGAAGAACGGACGTGCGGCGTGCACAGCGTAGAACTTCTCTGCGTCAGCGCGCGACAGGTGGACCATGCGCGAAGCCACGATCTTCAGGCCAGCGTTTTCGAAACGGCTGTAGATCTGGCCGATCACGTTCTTGGCCACTGCGTCCGGCTTGATAATCGACAGGGTGCGTTCGATCGCCATAAAAACTCCAAAAAATTAAGAGGTTACAGATTCAAATGAATCCGCTATTGTAGCATGTTCCCGTGTATGATTGCGATTGAACCCTTACAGCATTGAAAGACTCCAAGCAGGAGTTTCTGAATGCTGGTAGCGTAGGTCGTGTGGACATTTTCTGGGTATTGAAACTCCCTGCCACCGCGCCGATCTTAGGGATGAACGCCCTGCGACTGGCGGCAAGAATTCCGGCCGGCGCCGCGCGAGTTGACTCACAACCTGCCGCACAACTGCGGCGCAATCGCTGCACCAACCCGCTGCACCAACCATTACGCAACACGCTTCTGAGGTAAGGAGAGACCATGAACGATCATCCGTATAGCTTTGGCCGCAATGGTGCGGTCAGCACGGTCGAAACGCGTAACCGCGTACTAAGGAACACCTACTGGCTGCTCGCGCTGTCCATGATCCCGACGGTGCTCGGCGCCTGGGTAGGCGTCGCCACCGGTTTCTCGCTGTTCGCCGCCACCAGCCCCGGCATGAGCATGCTGGCGTTCTTCGCGATCGCCTTCGGCTTCATGTTCGCTATCCAGAGAACCAAAGACAGCGCGATCGGCGTGTTCGTGCTGCTCGGCTTCACGTTCTTCATGGGCCTGATGCTGTCGCGCATCCTGAGCTTCGTGCTCGGTTTTTCGAACGGCCCATCGCTGATCATGCTCGCCTTTGGTGGCACTGGTGTGATCTTCGCGTCCATGGCAACGATCGCCACGGTCAGCAAGCGTGACTTCTCGGGTCTCGGCAAGTGGCTGTTCATGGGCGTAATCGTGCTGCTGCTGGCTTCCGTCGCGAACGTGTTTCTGCACCTGCCGGCGCTGATGCTGACGGTGTCGGTAATGGCAATCGTGATCTTCTCGGCCTACATGCTGTTCGACGTCCAGCGTGTCGTGAACGGCGGCGAAACGAACTACATCACCGCTACCCTCGCGATCTACCTGGATCTGTACAACGTGTTCGTCAACCTGCTCGCGCTGCTCGGCATCTTCGGCGGCAACCGCAACTAAGTCTGACGCAAGGCGCGGGCGCCCCGTGGCGCCCGCGATATACCGGCCTACCGGCCTTGAAGAAAAAGCCCATGGCGAGCGATCGTCATGGGCTTTTTTCATTGCACTGCCGGCATGTCAGCGTTGAATCGCCGAGGAGGGCGATGCCAGCCAATCAGAGGCGGATCACAAGCTCAGCCAGGCGAAACCCTCATCCTGAGAAGCGACTACCACTTCGGTCGGCTCGGCACCCAGCACGCCCGCCACGGCAGCCTGCGCGAGTTCCGGCGAGTTGTTCTGCTGGCTCAGGTGGGCGGCCACCAGATGGCGCAAGCGCGAGCGGTCGAGCGAGGCCAGGATTTCAGCCGCCGCTTCGTTGTTCAGATGCCCATGATTGCCGCCGATACGCGCCTTCAGCGATTGAGGGTAGCGGCTGCCCGCCAGCATCCGCACATCGTGATTGCATTCGAGCACCAGTGCGTCGCAACCGCTCAGCACCGCGCTGATGTGCGGCGTGGAGGTGCCGACGTCGGTCAGCACGCCAAGCCGGCTCGCACCGTTGGAGAGCACGTACTGCAGCGGCTCGCGGGCGTCGTGAGGAACGGTGTAAGGGAGGATGCTGAGGTCGCCGATCGCCACTGCTTCGTCGCCCCACAGCACCTGCAGGTCGACGCCGGCTTCGTCGGCGCCCACCGCGCGGGCGGTGCCCCAGCTCATGTACAACGGAATCGACCACTTGCGCGCCAGCGTCAGCGCACTACCAATGTGGTCGCTGTGTTCATGCGTAATCAAAATCGCGTCGAGACCCTCGACGCTCGCGCCGAGCCGCGTCAGACGCCGCTCGACTTCCTTGGCCGAAAAGCCGCAGTCGAGCAGAACACGCGTGGTGGTTACGCCGCTTTGCGCTTCCACCAGCAAGGCATTGCCTTCACTGCCGCTGCCGAGACTGGCGAAGCGCACAGCCCGCTTAGTTCAGTTGTGCGTGCAGCAACGTCACGATGCGCTGCGCGTCGGACGAGTTATCCACCTGCCCGTTCGCGTCCAGCACCGCCACCTGCGTCACGGTGTCGCCCTTCGAGCGCACATTGACGAGGAATTCCTGACCCGGCTTCTTCGCCGAATTGCCGCTGTAGAACAGCTTGCCGAACAGCCCTTCCTTCTTCAGCTCCTGCATCGAGTCCGCGTAACGCACGTAGTAGATGCCTTTCGCGCGATCGCGGTTGTCGACCGTAAAGTTGGTGCGGTCAAGCGCGAGGCCCACGCGCAACCATGCACGGTCGAACGATTCCTGCAAATCGAGCGTCGACGCACCCGCGCTCTGGTCGATCGTGGCCGGCGCCGCGGCCGGGCGGGCATCGGTCAGGAGTTGCTTCGATTGCGCGTCGGTCAGGCCGAACTTCTGCATCAGCTTGGCGAGGAACAGCGCTTCCAGCGCCGGATCGCGCGGACGCTCCTCCCAGCGCGACGACGTCTTGTCCTGGCCCGTCAGCATTTCCTCCATCGCGCTATGCGTGATCGAGATGTCCGTTGTGTCAGCCGGGCCGCGCGACACGAGCGTGCGGAAGCTGTCACGGGTGCCCGACGAGTAAGCAAAGTCGATCACCTTGCCGACCGTGCGACGGAACCAGTCGTCCGGAATATTGGCGCGGTTTTCAGCCCAGTCGGTGGTCATGATGCCCGTAGCCGGCGCATCGGTTTTCAGCGCGAAGCCGTTTTCCTGCCAGAACTCCTGCAGTTGCGGCCACAGTTGCTCCGGCGTGCGGCCGTCGACCACCAGCCAGCGACGATCGCCGTCACGCTCGATGTGCATGCCCAGCGGGTCTTGCGCATTCGGCCGGCCTTCGGTGGAATTGCCCGCTGCCGTGACCGCGCGTTGCTGCGCGCCGCCCAGCGCCAGATTGGCCGGCGGCGCCACGTAGCGCTGATCGGTCGGCGTGGTGCTCAGATCGCCCGGAACGGCGAGCGGCGGTGCGCTGCCCGCGCCCTTGTAGTTGACGCGGTCGGAGGCGAACCAGTCGTTCAGCGTGTCACAGCCGGCGAGCGTTACCAAGGCAAGCGCCAGCGCCGCCATGCGGGTTGCGTGGAGGGAAAGTGCGGAACGTTTCATGAGGTCCTTCGTGATGCTGGAACGCGGTGCCTGGTTCTGTGTGCCGGGAACGTGGGCTGGATCGACGTCGGTTAAGGGAATGCCGGTGGCAGGCTTTCTTGAGCGCTGGGGGTGCGGGTTGAGCCCGCTTAGCCCAGCAGACCCGCTTCGCGCAGCGCGCCGCGCACCACTTCGTGGTATTGCGCGTCGAGCGGCGTGAGCGGCAGGCGGATTCCGCCCTGCACACGACCCAGTTGCTGCAACGCCCATTTCGCCGGAATCGGATTCGACTCGATGAACAGGTTCTTATGCAGCGACAGGAGTTTCAGATGAATCTCACGAGCGGTCTTCGCGTCCGCGGCAAGCGCGGCTTTGCACAGATCGCTCATGGCGCGCGGCGCGACGTTCGCGGTGACCGAAATGTTACCGTGGCCGCCAAGCAGCATCAGTGCGATCGCCGTGGGATCGTCACCGCTGTAGATGCCGAAATGCGCGGGCGCCGACTTGATCAGGTGCGCGGCACGATCGATATTGCCCGTCGCCTCCTTCACACCGACGATGCCCGGCACCTGCGCGCAACGCAGAATCGTTTCGTTGCTCATGTCCGCGACCGTACGGCCCGGCACGTTGTACAGGATCACCGGCAGATCGACGGTTTCGGCGATCTTCGCGAAGTGGCGATAGATGCCTTCCTGGGTCGGCTTGTTGTAGTACGGCACGACCTGCAGCGTGGCGTCCGCGCCGACGTCCTTCGCCTGCTGCGTGAGCTCGATGGCTTCGGTCGTGGAATTGCCGCCCGAGCCCGCGATCACCGGAATCCGGCCCGCCGTGTGCTCGACTGCGGTTTTGACCATCAGCACGTGTTCCTCGACCGACAGTGTGGCCGACTCGCCGCTCGTGCCGACCACGACCAGCGCGTTCGTGCCCTCTGCGATATGCCAGTCGATCAGTTTGCGAAACGCCGGCAGATCGAGGCCGCCGTCTTCGAGCATCGGAGTAATGATGGCAGGAATGCTGCCGCGAATCTGAACGCCGTCAGTGCTGCTTTGATTGCCGTTAGTCATGAAACGCCATGAATTTGATCAGGTAAACCGCGATTGTAGCGGATTAGCCAGCCAGCTCGTAACAAGGCGGGGCCGCCGCCTCTGCGCGCTCGGCTGAGCGATCCGCCTCCATAATTGCGCATATCCGCTGGACGTAAGCCGGGCGCGGCTGCGCGAGAAATCCGTCTTGAAATGCGACCACACGAAGATGGCCGCGCACCACCTCGAGCAGCTCGCCGGGCGCGAGCAAAAACGCCGGGTTAGACGGTTTTCCAACCCTTTCGTTGCCTTGCGCGAAGGTCTCGTAAACCAGTACGCCGCCGGGCGCGAGCGAACGTAACAGCTGAGGAAACAGCGGCCGGTGCAGGTAATTCGTGACCACGATCGCGGCAAATTTCGCGTCGGCAGGCAAGGGCCACGCAGCGCCTTCGATGTCGGCCGCGAAGGTGCTAATGAGCGGCTCGCCGCGCATCAAGTCCAGTGCGGCCGCATCGCGGTCGAGCGCGGTCACCGGATGGCCCAGTGACGCAAAGAACCGCGCATGCCGACCGGCCCCCGACGCCACGTCGAGAACCGCGCCGCCCGGCGCGACCAGATGCGCCCAGTGACGCACCCAGCGCGACGGTTCGCCGTTTCCGTGCGAGGAACCGTCCGACATGGCAACGGGCGTGCTCATCACGTCAGCGCCGCGATCAGTTGTACGACAGGCCCATCGCCTCGCGCACGTCACGCATGGTTTCCGTGGCGAACTTGCGGGCCTTGTCGCAGCCGTCGGCGACGATCGCGCGCAACAGCGACGGATCGTCCATGTACTTCTGCGCGCGCTCGAGCATCGGCTGCTGCTCGCGCAGAATGCCTTCGATCACCGGTTGCTTGCACTCGAGGCAACCGATACCCGCGCTTCGGCAGCCCTTCTGCACCCACTCGTGCGTGGCTTCGTCCGTGTAGACCTGATGCAGTTGCCACACCGGGCACTTGTCCGGATCGCCCGGATCGGTACGGCGCACGCGTGCCGGATCGGTCGGCATGGTGCGGACCTTCTTCGTGATCGTTTCCGCGTCTTCGCGCAGGCCGATCGTGTTGCCGTACGACTTCGACATCTTCTGGCCGTCCAGACCCGGCATGCGCGACGCTTCGGTCAGCATGGCCTGCGGTTCGACCAGAATGATCTTGCGCGACCCTTCGAGGTAGCCGAACAGACGCTCACGGTCGCTCATCGACAGGCTCTGCGATTCCTGCAACATCGCGCGCGCCTGTTCGAGTGCTTCGTCGTCGCCTTCCTGCTGATAGGCGTTGCGCAGTTCGTGATAAAGCTTGGCGCGCTTGCCGCCCAGCTTCTTCGCGGCTTCGTTGGCCTTCTCTTCGAAGCCCGGTTCGCGGCCGTACAGGTAGTTGAAGCGGCGCGCGATTTCACGCGTCATTTCGACGTGAGGCACCTGATCTTCGCCGACCGGCACGAGCGAGCCGCGGTACAGCAGAATGTCCGCCGCCATCAGCACCGGATAGCCGAGGAAACCGTAGGTGGACAGATCCTTGTCCTTCAGCTTTTCCTGCTGCTCCTTGTAGGTCGGCACGCGTTCGAGCCAGCCGAGCGGCGTGCTCATGCCGAGCAGCAGCGCCAGTTCCGCATGCTCGGGCACCTTGCTCTGGATGAAGAGCGTAGCCTGCGCCGGATCGATGCCGGAGGCGAGCCAGTCGATCAGCACGTCCCACACGTTCTTTTCGATCACTTCGGGCGTTTCGTAGTGCGTCGTCAGCGCGTGCCAGTCGACCACGCAGAAGAAACACGGGTATTCGGACTGCAGCCGCACCCAGTTTTTCAGCACGCCGTGATAGTGGCCGAGGTGCAGCGACCCGGTGGGCCGCATGCCGGAGAAGATACGGTCTGGGAACATGGTTATTTAGAAAAGCGAAACAAGTGGAGTCAGAATTGCGGTAATCGCACCGTAGCCAAGCGTCACGAGCGGGCTCAGCCAATAGCGCGTAAGCGTGCCCGTCATGACCAGCGCCATCACGATGAAAAAGCCGTACGGTTCGAGGCGCGACAGCGCGATCGATTGCCGGGGCGGCAACAGCGCCATCAGCACGCGGCCGCCGTCGAGCGGAGGCAGCGGAAACAGGTTGAGCACGCCGAGCACGAGGTTCACGCCGACGCCGGCGGCCGCCATGCGCGTAAAGAAAGGCTCGTCGATCCCCCCGACGGCAAGTGCGACGCCAACTAGGCCCCAGACCAGCGCCTGCACGAAATTGCAGCCAGGCCCGGCGGCCGCGACCCACAGGCTGCCCCAACGTGGATTGCGCAGATTGCCGAAGGCGACCGGCACCGGCTTCGCATACCCGAACATGAATGCGCCGCTGGTGGCGAAGTACAACAGCAAGGGAATCGCAATCGTGCCGAGCGGATCGATGTGCCGCATCGGATTGAGAGAGACGCGGCCGAGCACATACGCGGTGTTGTCGCCGAGCCAGCGCGCGACATAGCCATGCGCGGCTTCATGCAGCGTGATCGCAAAAATCACCGGCAACGCGTAAACCGCAATGGTTTGTATCAGGGAAGAATCCATAACTCGCTATTGTAACAACGCGATTGCGTGCGTCTGTCCGCTTTCACTCATGCCGTCTCTTCGAGACCGAAGGGCGCGAGAGAACCGCGCCCTGCCCGCACCAGCACCGGCTCCGCGCCGGTCAGATCGATCACGGTAGACGGCTCGCACACGCACGGGCCGCCGTCGATCACCAGGTCCAACTGTTTCTCGAGCCGCTCGCGGATTTCTTCCGGGTCGTTCAGCGGCTGGGTTTCGCCCGGCATGATCAGCGTGGAGCCGAGCAGCGGCTGGCCGAGTTCTTCGAGAATCGCCAGCGTGATCGCATGATCCGGCACCCGCAGGCCGATGGTCTTGCGCGACGGGTGCGACAGGCGCCGCGGCACCTCTTTGGTGGCCTGCAGCACAAACACGTAAGGACCCGGCGTGACCGACTTGATCAGGCGGTACTGCCGGTTGTCGACCATCGCGAAGTTCGCCAGCTCCGAGAGATCGCGCACCAGCAGCGACAACAAGGCCTTCTCGTCGAGCCCGCGAATGCGCCGCAGGCGCTCGACCGCGTCCTTGTCGTCGAGGTGACAGGCGAGCGCGTAGCTCGAGTCCGTCGGCAACGCGACGACGCCGCCGTCGTTGATGATCTGCACGGCCTGTTTGACGAGGCGCGGCTGCGGGTTATCCGGATGAAGCCGAAAGTATTGGGACATTTTGACTAACGATGGCTACGGGTGACGACGGACGAAAAAGCGGACGGAAAAGGCAGACCAGAAATCGGCCGGAAAGCCGGACGGAAGATCGGGCGAAAGCACACGCCTCTCGGACGGAGCCATTCGCGCATGTCGTGCCGCCGCGGCACGGCGCGCGATCACAGCCAGCGTTCCCAGACGGGCTTGAGGTCGGAAGGCAGCGGCGGCAGCGTGCCGAGATCGACACGGCCTTCGCCGGGTGCATGGAAGTCGGAACCGCGCGAGGCTTCGAAGCCGAAGCGGCGCGCGACGTCAGCGTATTCGCGGTACTGGTCCGGCGTGTGGCTGCCCGTCACCACTTCGATCGCCTTGCCGCCGAGGTCGATGAATTCGGCGAAGAACGCGTCGAATTCGACCGGCGAGTACGCGTAGCGCCCCGGATGCGCGATGATCGCCTCGCCGCCGGCCGCCTGAATCCAGCCGACCGCGTCCGCCAGTTTCGCCCAGCGATGCGACACGTAACCCGGCTTGCCGTCGCCGAGGAAGCGGTTGAACACGTCCTGTGTCGAGCTGGCGTAGCCGTTTTCGACCATGAAGCGCGCGAAGTGCGTGCGCGACATCATGTCCGGGTTCGAGACGTATTTGAGCGCGCCCTGGTAGGCGTCGGGGATGCCGAGCGCGGCCAACTGCTCGCCGATGGCTTCGGCGCGCGCCGCGCGGCCGTTACGGGTGCGCGCGAGGCCGTCGATCAGGATCGAACTGGTCGGATCGACACCGAGCCCGACGATGTGCACCGTGCGCGACGCCCACGTGACCGAAATCTCCACGCCGCTCAGGTAGCCCATGCCCAGCGCCTCAGCGGCGCTGCGCGCCTCGTGCTGACCACCCACTTCGTCGTGGTCGGTCAGCGCCCACAGCGTCACGCCGCCCGCGTGCGCGCGGCGCGCGACATCGGCCGGCGCAAACTGGCCGTCAGAAACGGTGGAGTGGCAGTGAAGGTCGGCGTTCATCTTTGTCTTGAGAAAGTTCTGTACTCATTTTACTGCAACGCAGTAAATGGCCGCAGCGCTATCTCGCGATCGTGGACCCGCGCCGAAACCCTTTTGCAAGGTTCAGGCGCAGAAACCCTCGATTAGCGCGGCCACCTGCTCGGGCTGGTCGTGATGCACCATGTGACCCGCTTCGTCGATGATCTTCTCGCGCCAGTTCGGAAAAGCCTGGAAACGCGACTTGAATTCGTCGAGCGGAATCTCCCCGGCGATCTGTGCGAGCGTGGGCGAGTTGACGGCTTCGACGTGCAGCACTTTGGCGGTGACCTTGCGCCACACGGCCATCACTTCGTCGAGGCGGTACAGCGTCGGCCCACGCAGTTTGTGCGCCGGATCGGCAAGCAGCATGAAGCGGCCTTCCCCGTCCGGCCTGGACCAATGCTGCGCGAGAAACTGCGCGCGCTCTGCAGGAAGGCGCGGATTGGTCTTGATCAGGCGCCCGGCGACGTCGTCCAGCGACGCGTAGCGCTTCAACTGTGGCGGGTCGCGCAACTCGTCGAGCCAGTTGCGCAAACGCCTGGGCGCCTGCGCCGAGTGCGAAGGCGCCAGACCGAAGCCTTCCAGATCGACCACACGCCGCACCCGCTCCGGTCGCACGCCCGCATACAGGCAGGCGATGTTGGCGCCCATGCTGTGGCCGACCAGATTGACTTCTCCCGTCGGCGCATAGTGGTCGAGCAGCGCGTCGAGATCGGCGACGTAGTCCTGCATCCAGTAGTTGCCGCCGCCGCGCTCGGCGACCGGCCAGTCCGACAGGCCAAAGCCGCGCATGTCGGGCGCAATCACCTGCCAGTCGCCGCCCAATGCGTCGACGACGAACTGGAACGACGCCGCTACGTCCATCCAGCCGTGCAGCATGAATAGCATCGGGGCATCCGGATTGCCCCAGCGCCGCACGTGCAGACGGATGCCGCGCACGGCGACGAATTCTGACCTGGATGTATTCATGAACGGCATGCCCAAAAAAAGAATGGTCGTTCGATTATAACGAGATGACCAGGCGATGCGTGAGGCCAGGCTATGGAAAAAGGCTTCAGTTGTCCGAGCCCCGCGTGGCCGGTTGTTCAGTATCGAGGCCGGCCAGAGCGATTAGCGCGGCCAGTTCGGCTTCGTCGAAACCGGCGTCGCGGCGCGCCTCGAAATTGAACGGACCGCGTAATTTCGGCGCGCGATACTGGTCGGCGAGCCGCGCGTAGGTGGCGTGCGGATCGAGGCCGGCCTCGTTGCACAGATGGCGGAACCAGCGGTTGCCGATCAGCACATGGCCGATTTCGTCGCGCAGGATCACGTCGAGAATCGCTGCGGACGCCTGGTCGCCCGCCTGCTGCAGGCGGGCGCGGATCGGCGGCGAGGCGTCGAGGCCGCGCGCTTCGAGGGTGCGCGGCACCAGCGCCATGCGCGCCAGCACATCGGCACGGGTGCGCTCGCACATGTCCCAGAGGCCGTCGTGTGCGGGAAAATCGCCGTAGGCGTGGCCGAATTCCGCAAGCCGCGCGACCAGCAGCGAGAAGTGATGCGCCTCTTCAGCGGCGACTTTGAGCCAGTCGGTGTAGAACGCGGCGGGCATGCCGGTAAAACGCCAGACGGCGTCGAGCGCGAGGTTGATGGCGTTGAATTCGATGTGCGCCAGCGCGTGCAGCAAGACGGCCCGCCCTTCAGCCGATTGCATGCTGCGGCGCTTCAGTTTGCGCGGATCGACCAGTTCGGGACGTGCGGGACGACCCGGCAGGCCAATCGGCTCAGCGAGTTCGAGGTCGGCGCGGCATGCGAGGTCGCCGTCGAGCGCGGCGGCGTATAAAGCGCGTGCCGCAGCCGCCTTGGCGGCCGGGTCGATTTCGCGCAATGCGGCCAGCGCAGCGGTGCGAGCGCAGTTCGCCACGCGATTCGGGCAATGCTCGGGATTCGATACCGGCGAAGCGGGCGGAACGGACGAAGCGGCGGAAATCATGGCAACCAGGTTGGCAAGGAGGACGGCAACAGGCAGGACGGGAGGCGCGGCGATTGCTAAGGCCGAGCGCCGGGCGGTGCCGCTGGGCTGTGCCGGACTGGGGCGGACTGAGCCTGGGCCAGCGCCGAGCGACCTAACCACACAACCGTTTACAATACCCGATTCGACCATCTCGCGCGCCTGATGCGCGGCGCCGGTGGGATAACCCGGTTCATCGGGGCGTTTTCGGGTGCTTTTTTGGCGTTTCGCTTGATCTGCCCCATTTCGCAACCGGTTTCGCCGCCCTAGCCGGCCCGCACAGCGTGTATCGACCGATCAAGAGGAGACAGCGTGACCATTTACAAACTTGGCGAAGCGGCCCCGACCATCCATGAAAGCGTGTTCGTCGCGGATTCGGCGAACATTGTCGGCAATGTGACGCTCGAGGAAAATTCGAGCGTGTGGTTCGGCGCGACGCTTCGCGGCGACAACGAGCCGATCACCCTCGGTGCGGGCAGCAACGTCCAGGAAAACGCCGTGCTGCACACCGATCCGGGCTTTCCGTTGAAAATCGAGCCGAATGTGACGATCGGCCATCAGGTCATGCTGCACGGCTGCACGATCAAGGAAGGTTCGCTGATCGGAATTCAGGCGGTGGTCTTGAATGGTGCGGTGATCGGCCGCAACTGTCTGGTCGGAGCGGGCGCCATCGTCACTGAAGGCAAAGTGTTTCCCGACAATTCGCTGATTCTCGGCGCGCCCGCCAAGGTGGTGCGCGAACTGACCGAGACGGATATCGCCAATATGCAGCGCGGCACGGCAAGCTATGCCGAGCGCCGCGAATATTTCAAGGCGCAGCTCGTGCGTATCGGCTAACCAGCCGGGCGCGCGGCGCGCACGGCGCGGCATCAGGCTGCGTCATTCGACCGAGGAAAAGTTGTGAGCGACCAGTTGCAAAAATTCATGTTCAGCGCGGCGCCGGTGCGCGGCGAGATCGTTTCGCTGCGCAATACGTGGCAGGAAGTGCTGACGCGCCGGAACTATCCGGCGCCCGTGCGGACAATTCTCGGCGAAATGATGGCCGCGTGCGCGCTGCTTTCGGCGAACCTCAAGTTCGACGGCACGCTCGTCATGCAGATTTTCGGCGACGGACCGGCCAAGATGCTGGTGGTGCAGTGCAGCTCCGACCTGTCGATGCGCGCCACCGCCAAGCTCTCCGGTGAAACCGGCAATACGATCGACGACACCACCTCGATGATCGAACTGGTCAACGCGAGCGGCCATGGCCGTTGCGTGATCACGCTCGACCCGCGCGACAAGCAGCCCGGCCAGCAGCCGTATCAAAGTATCGTGCCGCTGTCGGGCGCGAACGGCCCGCTCAAGTCGATGTCCGAAGTGCTCGAGCACTACATGCATCATTCGGAGCAGCTCGACACGCGCCTGTGGCTCGCCGCGAACACCGAGCGCGCAGTCGGCATGCTGCTGCAGAAGTTGCCGGGCGACGGCGGCATCGTCCCGCATCCGGGCGAACTGGACGCGGACACGTGGGAGCGCGTCTGCACGCTCGGCAGCACGATGTCGCAAGACGAACTGCTGAAGGAAGAACCGGCAACCATCTTCCGCCGTCTGTTCTGGCAGGAGAATGTTCAGCATTTCGAACCGACCACAACGCGCTTCGAATGCAGCTGTTCGCGAGAAAAGGTCGGCGGCATGCTGAAGATGCTGGGCCGCGAGGAAGTCGACGGCGTGATCGAAGAGCGCGGTCACGTGGAGATTCATTGCGAATTCTGTAACCAGCGGTACGAGTTCGATCCGGTCGACGTGGCGCAACTTTTTGTCGCCAATGCGCTCTCACAAGGTGTGACGCCGGCGGCCGAGCAGCGGCACTGAAGCAGCCAGGCGGTTCCGTGCCGCCTCTGCTGCGGCAGCGGAACGACGCGCCGGCGGCGGCCTTTTCAGGGCTCGGGCGACGCGTTATCGTCGATCATTGCGTTGGATCGTGGCCGGTGCGCGCCGCGCATGTTTTGCTTAGGCATCCGACCGATGGAGATCAAAAGTGAACATCCCTACTTCATTGCAGCATTGCGTGCGCACGTTCACCGTGCTGACGGTCGTCGCCGGCGCCGCCGCGCTTACGGGCTGTGTGATGGACCCACCCGGGCCATCGCCGATTTATAGCCGGCTACCGGCCGACCAGGCGGGCATGGCCAGCGCCGCACGGCCGCTCACGCCGGAAGAACGCGAGCGCTACGATGCAATCGACCGTCAGGTGCTCTCCGATCAGAACCAGGCCATTGCCGCCGAGAACGCCGCGCAAGCGTACTCGCGTTATTACTCGCCGCCTGTCAACGTGTACGGCAGTTATTACGGCGGCGGTTGGGGACACGGCTGGGGTACGGGTGTCGGCGTAGGCTACTCGCCGTATTGGGGCTGGTGAGCCGAAGCAGGCACTCGCGTAGAGTAGGCGTCGATACGCCGAGCCGTCTGGGACTGATGTATCGCAAGCCCGACCAGCCTGAACACACTCAGTGCGCGGCCTTCTTGTCTTTGACCGCCTTCCCGCCGTGCTTGCGATCCGGCTTCGCGCGCGATTCCGGATTCGGCACCACATGCAACGGCGCCGCCGACATCTCGCCGCGCGTGGACGTCGTGACCGAGGGCGTGTTCGCAGTCGGCAACGGCGCGTTCGGCGCGACGAACTGCACGAACACTTCGCTGTCTTTCACCATGCCCATTTCGTAACGCGCGCGCTCTTCCACTGCGGCGGTACCGTTCTGCAAATCCTGGACTTCGCCCTGGATACGCTCGTTGCGCAGCTTCGAATCAGTGTTCTTCTGCAGTTGCTGCGCCAGTTGCTGCTGCAACTCATGCACGCGTAGCCAGCCGCCGTGCCCCCACCAGAGCGGGTACTGGATCAGCGCCAGCAGAACGATCAGGACAGCAGTGACAAGCCGCATGAAGTAAGCACAATAAATACACGCCGCCCTGCGCTATACGCAGGGCGGCGGGGTCAATCAGAAACGAAAGATAACCGGTTCATCGGTCAGCGCTAGCGAACAATCCATTTAGCGCAGATTGTAGAACGCCGACTTGCCCGGGTAGCTGGCGATATCACCGAGGTCTTCTTCGATGCGCAGCAACTGGTTGTACTTCGAGATGCGGTCCGAACGCGACAGCGAACCCGTCTTGATCTGACCGGCGTTCAGGCCGACTGCGATGTCCGCAATCGTCGAATCCTCGGTTTCGCCCGAGCGGTGCGAGATCACGGCCGTGTAGCCGGCGCGCTTCGCCATTTCGATCGCCGCGAAGGTTTCCGTCAGCGTGCCGATCTGGTTGATCTTGATGAGGATCGAGTTGGCGATGCCCTTCTCGATACCTTCCTTCAGGATGCGCGTGTTGGTGACGAACAGGTCGTCGCCCACCAGTTGCACCTTCTTGCCGAGCTTGTCGGTCAGGACCTTCCAGCCGGCCCAGTCGCTTTCGTGCATGCCGTCTTCGATCGACACGATCGGGAACTTGTCGGCCAGGTTCGCGAGGTAGTCCGCGAACTCGGTCGACGACAGTTGCAGGCCTTCACCAGCCAGTTGGTACTTGCCGTCGTGGTAGAACTCGCTGGCTGCGCAGTCGAGCGCGAGCAGCACGTCTTCACCGGCGCGATAGCCAGCCTTTTCAATGGCTTGCAGGATGGTCGACAGACATTCGTCGTTGCTGCCGAAGTTCGGCGCGAAGCCGCCTTCGTCGCCCACGGCCGTGCTCATGCCGCGGTCCGACAGGATCTTCTTCAACGCGTGGAAGACTTCGGCGCCGCAACGCAGCGCTTCGCGGAAAGTCGGCTGGCTGACCGGGACGATCATGAATTCCTGGATGTCCAGGCTGTTGTTCGCGTGCGCGCCGCCGTTGACGATGTTCATCATCGGCACCGGCAGTTGCATTGCACCCGAGCCGCCGAAGTAGCGGTACAGCGGCAGGCCGGCTTCTTCAGCGGCAGCCTTCGCGACGGCCATCGACACGGCCAGCATCGCGTTCGCGCCGAGGCGCGACTTGTTGTCCGTGCCGTCGAGTTCCAGCAGGGTCTTGTCGAGGAAAGCCTGCTCGGAAGCGTCGAGGCCCATGATCGCTTCGGAGATTTCGGTGTTGATGTGCTCGACAGCCTTCAGCACGCCCTTGCCGCCGTAACGGCCGGCTTCGCCGTCGCGCAGTTCGATCGCTTCGCGCGAGCCCGTCGATGCACCCGACGGCACCGCGGCGCGGCCCATCGTGCCCGACTCGAGCAGCACGTCGCATTCGACGGTGGGGTTGCCTCGCGAATCGAGAATCTCTCGACCGATGATATCTACGATAGCACTCATGGTTTCCTCAAGAAATGACGTTGAATTCTTTACTTTGAAACTGCACCTGGCGCAGCTGGTCTCCCCAGCACACTACGCGCCCCGATGCTTTCGACGACCATTGTGCAGCCCGATCGTGACACGCCGCGAACGCCTGAATCAGTTGAAATCGCTTTCGAGGAACGGCGCGCGCTTGACGGCCCGATCTAGCGTAACAAGCGTTTCGAGCAGATCGGCCATGCGATGCAGCGGCACGGCGTTCGGGCCGTCCGACTTGGCTTCCGAAGGCTTCGGGTGGGTTTCCATGAAGAGACCCGAGACGCCGACAGCAACCGCGGCACGCGCCAGCACCGGCACGAATTCGCGCTGACCGCCCGAGCTCGTGCCCTGCCCGCCCGGCAACTGCACCGAGTGGGTGGCGTCGAACACGACCGGTGCGTTGGTTTCGCGCATGATCGCAAGCGATCGCATATCCGACACGAGGTTGTTATAGCCGAACGACACGCCGCGTTCGCACGCCATGAAGCGGTCTTCCGAAAGACCGGCTTCACGCGCCGCATCGCGCGCCTTGTCGATCACGTTCTTCATGTCGTGCGGCGCGAGAAACTGGCCTTTCTTGATGTTGACCGGTTTGCCCGAACGCGCGCAAGCGTGGATGAAGTCCGTTTGACGGCACAGGAAAGCAGGCGTTTGCAGGACGTCGACCACCGACGCGACCTGCTCGATCTCATGCTCGGCGTGCACGTCGGTCAGCACCGGCAAGCCGAGCTGACGCTTTACTTCCGACAGGATGCGCAACCCTTCGTCCATGCCCAGACCGCGGAACGACTTGCCGCTGCTGCGGTTGGCCTTGTCGTACGACGATTTGTAGATGAACGGGATGTTCAGCTTCGCGCAGATTTCCTTCAGCCGGCCGGCCGTGTCGATCGTCATCTGTTCCGATTCGACGACACAGGTGCCCGCGATCAGGAAGAACGGCTTGTCGAGCCCGATTTCGAAATCGCCCAGTTTCATGCTTTCTCCTCAACGCGCGACTGCTGGTGCGCGAGCGCCGCTTCGACAAACGACGTGAACAGCGGATGTCCGTCACGCGGCGTGGACGTGAACTCCGGGTGGAACTGCACACCGACGAACCACGGGTGCATGCTGCGCGGCAACTCCATCATTTCCGGCAGATCTTCACTCGGGGTACGGGCGCTGATGATAAGGCCACCGGCCTCGAGCTGGGGCACGAAGCGGTTATTGACTTCATAACGGTGACGATGGCGTTCGTTCACATCCTTGCCATAGATCTCTTCGGCCATCGTGCCGGGCTTGATCGGGCAACGTTGCGAACCGAGGCGCATCGTGCCGCCCAGATCCGATTCTTCGGTACGCTTTTCGACCTTGCCTTCACGGTCGTACCACTCGGTGATCAATGCGACCACGCGGTTCTCGGTTTCCTGATCGAACTCGGTGCTGTTCGCGTCTTTCAGGCCGACCACGTCGCGGGCGAATTCGATCACGGCCAGCTGCATGCCGAGGCAGATGCCGAGATACGGCACCTTCGCTTCGCGCGCATAGCGGATCGCGGCGATCTTGCCTTCGGTGCCGCGACGGCCGAAGCCACCTGGCACGAGCACCGCATCGAGATGCCTGAGGCTCTCGACGCCTTGCGTCTCGACCTCTTCCGAATCGATGTACTCGATGTTGACCCGGGTCGACGTATGCATCGACGCATGGCGCAGCGCTTCGATCAGCGACTTGTACGATTCGGTCAGATCGACATACTTGCCGACCATGCCGATCGTGACTTCGTGCTTCGGGTTCTCGAGCTTTTCGACGAGGTCAGACCACATCGACAGATCGGCCTGCTTCGGTGTGAGCTTGAGTTCTTCGCAGATGATCGCGTCCAGACCCTGATCGTGCAGCATCTGTGGAATCTTATAGATGCTGTCGGCGTCCCATACGGAAATCACCGCGTCTTCCGGCACGTTCGAGAACATCGAGATCTTCGCGCGCTCGTCGTCCGGAATGCGGCGGTCGGCGCGGCACAGCAGCACGTGTGGCGAAATACCGATTTCGCGCAGTTTCTGCACGCTATGCTGGGTAGGCTTGGTTTTCAGCTCGCCTGCGGTGGCGACCCAGGGCACCAGCGTGAGGTGCACGAAGCACGCGCTGTTGCGGCCCATGCGCAGGCTCATCTGACGCGCGGCCTCGAGGAACGGCAGCGATTCGATGTCGCCCACGGTGCCGCCCACTTCGACGATGGCGACGTCCGGCTCACCGCACGTCGCGGAAGCCGCGCCGCGTTCGATGAACGCCTGGATTTCGTTCGTGATGTGCGGGATGACCTGCACCGTCTTGCCGAGATAGTCGCCGCGGCGTTCCTTGCGGATCACCGATTCGTAAATCTGGCCCGTGGTGAAGTTATTGGCCTTGCGCATCTTCGTGCTGATGAAGCGCTCATAGTGGCCGAGGTCGAGGTCAGTCTCCGCTCCATCTTCCGTCACGAACACTTCGCCGTGTTGAAACGGGCTCATCGTGCCGGGGTCGACGTTGATGTAGGGATCGAGCTTGAGGAGGGTGACTTTAAGACCGCGCGATTCGAGGATCGCGGCGAGGGAAGCGGCGGCAATACCCTTGCCGAGGGAAGATACTACGCCGCCGGTGACGAAAACATATTTGGTCATCGCTGGATGCTCGCGGGAAAAACGGATTATACCGTAAAGCAAGGTCCCGACCCAGCAAAATCCGAGCGACATCGATACGCACTGATGCTACGGCCACGACAATCGCCTGCGCCGATCATGCACCGTTTCGCCTCGCCAGCGCACGCCCCCTCGATGCCACGCCCGACCCGGACGGAGAGTCAGACGCGCCGCTCCAGTTCGCGCAGCATCCGCTGTACCGCGCGCGCGGTTTCGAGCGGTTTTTCCATCGGATACAGATGGCTGCCTTCGATCCATTCCACATGACCGCCGGTCGCGCGGCGGGTCGCGTCCAAACCCGCCTGGCGCACCTCCCTTGAACGCGTGCCGGCAATGAATCCCACCGGCACCGGGGCGCCGTGCGCCAGGCGTGGGCCAAGCGTATGCGGCAAGGTCTTATAGATCTGATACTCGGTGCGACGGTCGAACGCGAGCGAACGGCCGCCGTCGAGCGAGCTCTGCGGGATGCCGAAGTCGATGTAGTCGGACAACATCCGCTCGTCCCAGCGCGCGAACGCCGGCTTCGAATGAAAGTGGCGCCACGCCTCGTCGCGGCTCGCCCACTGCGTGCGGCGCGTGCGGGTGGCGGCCGCGGGCGACAGGCGCTCGTCGAGCCCGGTCCATTGCGACACGCGCAGCATGCTGCTGCGCCAACCGGCGATCACCGGCGAGTCGAGCATCACCACGCCCCTCACCCACTGCGGTTTTTTCAGCGCGGCCATCAGCGACAGATAGCCGCCGAGCGAATGGCCGACCAGCCACACCGGTTGCTCGTACGAGCGGCCGACGTCGTCGAGCAGTTGGTCGACCAGATGCGGCCAGTCCTGCGTGACCGGATAGCGCGCGTCGTGACCGATACGCTCGATCGAGCGCAGCTCATAGTCGTCGGCGAGTTCGGCGAAGATCGTCCGGTAGGTCGACGCCGGAAAACCGTTCGCGTGCGAGAAGTGGATGACGTTTTTCAACTGCGACTATCTCCATTCTGTTTTAGCGCGCCGGATCGGGTCCTGAGTTTTCACCCAGGCCCCAGTCCCGGCGGCACGTTTGTTCTATCAGTGCGGCCGACAATCCATCAGCGATCCATCCAGTAGCGGTGCTGCGTGTCGCGATAGCGCTCGAGCGTCAGTGCGGCGCCGTCCAGGGCCGCGCTCGTTCCGGCGGCGCTGACGCCCGGGCTTCCGTCCGGCCCGGCATTCCGATCGAGGCCTGAGCCGGCGTCTGCGCTGAATGCCGGGCTGACGTCGACCCGCACCGCGCCGTCCGCATCGCTGCGGGCAAGCTCGATGTGCCGTGCCTCGTAACGCTCGAACACACCCGCGTTCGGATGATGAAACCGGTTGCGATAGCCTACCTGAAATAGCGCGACGAGCGGGTCGATAGAGTCGAGGAACGGCTCAGTCGACGAGGTCTTGCTCCCGTGATGCGGCACGACCAGCACCTGGGCGCGCAACGCGTCGCGATCGCGCGCGAGCAGGACGCGTTCGACCGGCGCTTCGATGTCGGCCGCCAGCAAGGCCGTCATGCGCATGGACGCCGTTTGAGCCGCTGTTTGAGCCGCTGTTTGAGCCTTTGCTGCCGGCATGCTCCGCGCGGGCCAGCCGCCTTCTGAAAGCGTCATGCTCGCCGCTGCCGACGCATTCGCCACGCCCGGCGTCCCCACCGCGACTGGCAACGTACTCACCCTCAACACACAGCAATGCGCATTCGGCTTGCCTTGCAGCGGCCCGGCATCCGGCCAGAGCATCGCGAACTCGACACCGTCCCATTGCCAGCGCTGCCCCGCCGCGCAGGGCAGCGTATCCGCCCCGCGTTGCCTTGCGTTCGACCACAGCGGATTGGCGGGCGCCAATGCCGCCACCATCTGACGCACCGCGATCGCGTCCAGTACAGCCGGCGCGCCGCCGGAGTGGTCGGAGTCGGCGTGGCTGACGATCAGCGTATCGAGCGCCGTGACGCCGTGCGACTGCAAAAACGGCACGACAACCCGCTCGCCCGCATGGGTCGATTCAGGCCCCGGTCCGGCGTCGAACAGCAGCGCGTGGTGCGCGGTTTCGACCAGCACCGAGGTGCCTTGACCGATATCCAGCGCCGTCAGACGGAAGCTGCCATGCGGCGGCCCGGACGGCGCCGGCATCAGCAGCGGCAGCCAGGTCAGCGGCGCGGCCCAGCGCAGCGGCCAGCCACGCGGCGCCAGGCACCAGACCACCCCGACCGCGGCCGCGGCGAGCGTCCACGCGTCCGGCTGCGGCAATCGCCAGAGTGTCCATGCCGGGCCGGACAGCATCTGCAGGCCCGCGGCGAGCAGGTCGAGCAAGCTGTGCGCGGCGCGAAAAGCGTAGGCATCGAATGGTGCGGGCAACGCGACGCCCGCCAATACCGCCGGTGTCACCAGCAGGCTCACCCACGGAATCGCAAAGGCATTCGCGAGCGGGCCGATCAGTGGAATTTGCGCGAACCAGTAGACGGTGAGCGGTGCGAGCGCGACGGTCACCGCGAACTGCACATGTGCGGCGCTGCGCAGACGCTCACCGAAGGTGCGAACGCGACGGCGCAAGCCGGACCACAGGCGCGAAAGCCTTGTCGGCGTCACGCCACCCTCTCCCTCTTCATCGCGACGCTGCTCATGCTCCTGCACACGAGGCCGTCCCGACATCGCGAACAGAATCGCGGCCACCGCGCAGAACGACAGCCAGAACCCCGCCGACACGACCGCCCACGGATCGATCAGGAGCACCAGCCCCAACGCCCACGCGAGCACCACCGATCGCGCGACGTTGCGCCCGCCAATAAACGCGAGCGCCACCACGCCCGCCATCCACAACGCGCGCTGCGCCGGCACATTGAATCCGGCCAATGCGGCATGCAGCCCGGCGAACAAGGCGCCACCCGTCACCGCGACGACCTGTGCGGGCAGCAGCAACGGCCAGTTGCGGCCAATGAAACCCGAGCGCCGCCACATCGCGCCGGCGAGCCACGCCGCGAGACCCGCGACAAAACCAATATGCAAGCCCGAAATCGCCACCAGATGACTGGTGCCCGTGCCGCGCATCAACAGCCAGTCGGCCGCGCTGACTTCGTCCTGCGCGCCGATGGCGAGCGCCACCACGATCCCACGATGTGGCGCGTCGGCGAGCACCGTGTCGATGCGCGCACGCAGCGCGGCGCGCCAGCGATCGACCGTCACGCCCACGCCACGCGCTTGACCGGGCAACGGCATGGCGTGAGCCGGTGCGCTCACATAGCCGGTGGCGCGGACATTGCGCGCCAGCAAGCTTGCTTCGGCATCGCGCACGCCGAAGTTCGCATTGCCGTGCGGGCGCTTGAGCCGCACGGTCAGGCGCCAGCGTGCACCCGGTTCGAGCAGCGGCGGCGGCGCATCTTCTGCGATCCACGAGAGTTGAATCACGCGTGGAAACGCGGCGATCGGCGCATCCGCCGACTCGACTTCGAAGAGGAAGCGCGCGCCTTTGTCGTCGCGTGACGGCAGACCCTTGATACTGCCGGCAATGTCGATGTCGCGCCCTTCCCAGGCACTCGGCAAACTCACTGCGAGCCGCGTTTCCGCACGCCAGGCGGCGTAGCCAAAGCCCACGCATAAGGCCGCGATCCACAGCGCGCCCCAACCGACACACGAACGCAAGCGCGCTCTGAACCAGGCGCGTCTCACGCGCGAATTCGCAACTGCCGCACGCGGGTCCGCGATCACCGAAGCAGCGCAGTGCGATCCACCCGAAAGACCACTGCGCACGTCGCTCGAGGAGTCGCAGCACACCTCGCCCGTCGAGTTGCCGCACGCTTCCTCCAAAGAACCGCCGTGCCCTTCGCTAGAAAAGCCGTTGCACACTTCACCCGCAGAGCCGCCCCTCCATTCGCCAGAAGCGCCCCTGCGCAACCCACACGCCGCCACAAGAATCGCCATACACCCCAGCAGCACGAGCGCACACCATCCACCCCAATCCGGCAACGCCGCCTGCCGCTGCAGCCCAATCACACCCAACGCAAACCCGCACCACCATGCCCGCATCCGCCCTCCGCGCCTTCCGCCCAGCCGCCGCCGGACGGCGCAATGCACAGCGAGCAGACGTCGGCAAGCCCGCCGGGCATGTGTTCCGCCCGGCGCGAACCACTCAAACCAGCGCGTTCAATTATGCAGAGGAAAGGGCGAGCCGCGGCAGCGCGGCGAGCGCGTTAGCCGTTGTGCCTAGGGCGGCTTCGTCGGCGGTCATGCCGCGCAGTTGCGCGAGCACCGCACCGATTGCCGGAATCTGCTCCGGCGCGTTGCGCTGCTTGTAGATCCACGAAGGAGCGATGTCCGGCGCGTCGGTCTCGACGACCAGTGCATCGAACGGCAATTGCCCGGCAAGCCGGCGAATTTGCCGCGCCCGCTCGAAGGTCAGATTGCCGCCGAAACCGAGATGCAAGCCCTGGTCGATATACGCCTGAGCCTGCTGGAAACTACCGTTGAACGCGTGTGCGATGCCGCGATGGATCTGATGCCGCCGCAGCCCTTTGATCACCTGGTCCTGCGATTTGCGCACGTGGCAAATCACCGGCAGATCGAATTCGCGCGCCAGTTGAAGTTGGCCGTTGTAGAAGAACTGCTGGCGCGCATCGTCGAGACCCTCGACGAAATAATCGAGGCCGATTTCGCCAATGCCGACGAACAGCGGATCGTCGAGACTCGCCTCGATTTCCATGCGCATCAGGTCGAGGTCGCGCTCCTCTGCACCCGGCGTCAAGAGCGGGTGGATGCCGAGCGCATACGCGCCGCCGTCGATGCGGTGCGCGAGTTCCCGCACCACCGTGAAATTCTCGCGGCCGATCGCGGGAATCACGATACGCCCCACGCCGGCTTGACGCGCCGCGCTGGCAATTGCATCGCGATCGGCGTTGAATTCGGACGCGTCGAGATGGCAGTGCGTATCGATCCACATGGCGCGCCTCGTTAGCTGCGGAGCATCGCTCACGTTCCGCGCGGCGACTAAACCGGCACCGGCGGCTCTTCGTGCAATACGCCGTCGCGCAAACGCATGATCCGATCGCAACGTCCGGCCAGTTCCGGATCGTGCGTGACGATCACGAAGCTGGTGTCGAGCGTTTGCGACAGTTCGAGCATCAGGTTGAACACGGTGTCGGCGGTGCCGCCGTCCAGATTGCCGGTCGGTTCGTCGGCGAGCACGCAAGCAGGCTTGGTGACCAGGGCCCGCGCGATCGCCACACGCTGACGCTCGCCGCCCGACAGTTCGCCCGGACGATGCTTCGCCCGATGCCCCATGCCGACGCGCTCCAGCACCGCGAGCGCTTCGCGTCGCGCGGCCTCGGTCGTCATGCGGCGAATCCGCAGCGGCATGGCGACGTTGTCGAGCGCCGTGAATTCCGGCAGCAGATGGTGGAACTGGTACACGAAACCGAGTGCGCGATTGCGCAGGTCGTTGCGTTCGCGCTCGGAGAGCTTCGTGAACGGCTTGCCCATCACCGAGACATGCCCGGCGCTCGGATCGTCGAGACCGCCGAGCACGTGCAGCAGCGTGCTCTTGCCCGATCCCGACGCGCCGACGATCGCCAGCTTTTCGCCGCGCCGCACGCTCAGTTGCGCGTTGTTGAGCACCTGCACATTGAGGCCGCCCTGCACGAACGACTTCGAAATGCCGGTTGCTTCCAGCACGTTGGGATGCAGCGCGGTGTCTTCAGAGGCCATGGATAAGCTGGTGGAACGGTCATTCATAGCGCAGTGCCTCCGCAGGACGGACCTTCGCACCACGCCAGCTCGGATAAAGCGTTGCCAGCGCCGACATCGCGAACGCGATGATGCCGATCCGCGCCACGTCGGCGGGAATCAGTTCGGACGGCAGTTCGCTGATGAAATACACGGACGGCGGCAGGAACTGCACGCCAAGCAGATGTTCGATCATCGGCACGAGCCACGGAATGCTCCACGCAATCAGGCAGCCGAGCGCGACGCCGGTCGCCGTGCCGATAAAGCCGATCGTCACGCCCTGCACCACGAATATCTTCATGATCGAGCCGGGCTGCGCGCCGAGCGTGCGCAGAATCGCGATGTCAGCCTGCTTGTTGGTCACCGTCATCACCAGCGACGACACCAGATTGAACGCCGCCACCGCGATGATCAGCGTGAGGATGATGAACATCATGCGTTTTTCGATCTGCACCGCCGAGAACCAGGTCTTGTTCTGCTGGGTCCAGTCGCGAATATACAAATCGCCGGACAGGCTGCGCGCCAGCTGATGCGCGACCTCCGGCGCCCGCTGCATGTCGGTCAGACGCAGCCGCACGCCGGTCGGCGCGGGTAGCCGGAACAGCGCTTGTGCGTCCTTGATGTTGATCAGCGCGAGCGTGCTGTCGTACTCGTAATGCCCCGACTCGAAGATGCCCACCACCGTGAACTGTTTCAGCCGCGGCAGCATGCCGGCGGGCGTGATGGTGCCTTCGGGCGCGACCAGCGTGATCTTGTCGTTGACCGCCACGCCGAGATTGGTGGCGAGGTCCGCGCCCAGCACGATGCCGAAGTCGCCCGGCACGAGGTCGGTCAGCTTGCCACCCTTCATTTCCTTGCCGATGTCGGACACTTCAGGCTCGAGCGTCGGTTCGACGCCGCGCAGCGCCACGCCGCTCACAGCGTCCTGGCGCGTGAGCAGCGCCTGCGCCTCGACATACGGCGCCGCGCCGATCACTTCCTTGTTCTGGCGCGCCTCCTGGGCGGTCAATTGCCAGTTGGGCATCGAGCCGGTCGGCGAAAAGATTTCGACGTGCGCCAGCACCGACAGCATCCGGTCGCGCACCTCTTTCTGGAAACCGTTCATCACGGACAACACGACGATCAGCGCCGCGACGCCGAGCGCGATGCCCGACATCGACACGAGCGCGATGAAGGAAATGAAGCCATTACCGGTCGTGCGTTTGCCGGCGCGGGTGTAGCGCCAGCCAATCTGCCATTCGTAGGGAAATTTCAAGCGAATCCTTTTCTGCGTTCTTCGTCTGCTCGTTGGCCTTTTGCTGCGCATGGCGCAGCTTGCGGCTACCGCACCTGTCATGCGGCCTGAGCGCCGTGATCGTTGGTGTCGCGGCAACCCGGATGGTTCCGGTATGACGTTCCGATGCGCTCCGAGGCGCTCCTGTTCTCCAGGCACCCCGAGCGTCACCGAAGCCGTCGCTCCGTCCTCGCCGCCACTGCCGTCAATCAAGCGCGAAGTTTGCCATACAATGCCGCGAACCCGCGCAAAGGCCTTGCACGCGGGGCTCCCGACAGACGCACTGGCCCGGCGGCGGCGTTGGGCGATGGGTCACGCGAAGAAGGCAAACCGCCTGCCGGCGGCGCTGGGCGGCGGGGCTCGAGGCGGTGCCGGAATCCGCCGATATGGTCTGAATACTCGCACTCTTTGCCCTACAATGCGCAGCATCATGCACGCCAACCGTCTTCATCTTCTCCTGCCCTTCGCGCTGCCCTCCGCAGCGGATGCCTCCACCGCCCTGCACGACATCCAGAGTCCGGCCCTCGACCGGCTGATTGCCCGCGCGACGCTGGTCGAACGGGTGGTCGGCGAGGATTTTCAGCGCACGCTGCCGCACGAGCGCTGGGTGGCGCGCCAGTTCGGCGCGCTGCCGGGCGGCAAGGCAGCCGCCGACGAAGCCCCGCTCGCGCCGTACATGCTGCGCGCCGACGGCGGCGAACCCGGCAGCGCCACGTGGGCCTGCGTGCAACCGGTGCACGTGCGCATCGCGCACGACCATCTGGTGCTGATCGATCCGGCCTCGCTCGAACTGTCCGACGACGAAGCCAGCGTGCTGCTGGCGGTCGCCCGGCCGCTGATCGAGGAACTCGGCGTGCGTATCGAAGCGCCGAAGCCCGCGCGCTGGTATTTGTCGGGCGACGGTTTCGGCACGCTGGCAGGCGCATCGCCCTTGCGCGCAAGCGGTCGCAACATCGAAATCTGGCTGCCACACGAGGCCCATTCCGGCGACCGGTCACGCGCCTGGATGAAGCTGCAGAACGAAGTGCAGATGGCGTGGTTCGAACATCCCGTCAATGAAGCGCGGGAGGCGCGTGGGCTACCGGCCGTCAACTCGATCTGGTTTCACGCCCAGGGCGCAGCGCAGCCGGTCAGGAGTCCGTTCGCGCGGGTGTTCTCCGACGCGGCGGCCACGCGTGGCCTCGCCATGACGGCGGGTGTCGAAGTGGGCGCGCCACCGGCATCCTTCGCGGCACTCATGGCGGCGCGCGCCGCGGCCGGTGTTTCAGGCAACGGTTCGGGGCACATGCCTGGCGGCGCGTCCGCAATCGCAATCGCAATCGCGAGCGCTGGTGCTGGTGCTGGTGCTGGTGCTGGTGCTGGTGCTGGTGCTGGTGCTGGTGCTGGTGCTGGTGCTGGTGCTGGTGCCAACGCTAATGCCAATGCCAGTGGCGCCACGCTGGTCGAACTCGATCCCTTCTCCGCACCCTACATCGAGCAGGACTGGGCGCGCTGGAACGACGCCTTCGCCGCCTTGCAAACCGACTGGTTCGAGCCCGCACTAGTAGCGCTGCAATCCGGTCAGTTAAACGAACTCGCCCTGACGCTGTGCGGCGACACCGGCTCGGTGACGCTCACGGTCACGCGCGGCGACCTGCGCAAAATCTGGCGACGGCGCGTGTTCGCCTCGCTGTTTATCGAATGACTCTTCGAATGACCCTTCGAATGATCCACGGCCTTTCCGAATGACTCGAATCGTTACGCGCGCCTCGTCACCCGTCGACGCCGAAGTCCTCACCCGCCACGGCCTGCATCCGGTGCTCGCACGCCTGTACGCCGCGCGCGGCGTGTGCATGCCCGACGAAATCGAAACCGGTCTGGCGCGGCTCGTGCCGCCCGCCGGGCTCAAATGCTGCGAAGACGCCGCCGTGCTGCTCGCCGATGCCATCGAGCGCAAGCGCCGCATGCTGGTGGTCGCCGACTACGACTGCGACGGCGCCACCGCCTGCGCGGTCGCGGTGCGCGGCCTGCGCATGTTCGGCGGCCAGATCGACTACCTGGTGCCGAACCGCTTCGAGTACGGCTATGGCCTCACGCCCGAGATCGTCGCGCTGGCCGCCCGCAGCGCGTCGGGCAAGCCGGAACTGCTGATTACGGTCGATAACGGCATCGCCAGCGTCGAGGGCGTGGAAGCGGCCAATGCGCTCGGCATCGACGTGCTGGTCACCGATCATCACCTCCCCGGCGACGAACTCCCGGCGGCACGCGCGATCGTCAATCCGAACCAGCCGGGCTGTACGTTCCCGAGCAAGTGCATGGCGGGTGTCGGCGTGATGTTTTATGTGCTGCTGGCATTGCGCGCGGAATTGCGCCGCCGCGGCGCCTTCAGCGACGACGTCCCCGAGCCGCGCCTGGACGGCTTGCTCGATCTGGTCGCGCTCGGCACGGTGGCCGACGTGGTCAAACTCGACGGCAACAACCGCGTGCTGGTCGCGCAAGGTCTGCAGCGGATTCGCAAAGGCAAGATGCAGCCGGGCATCGCCGCCCTCTTTCGGGCGGCCGCACGCGACGCCCGCAGCGCGTCGGGCTTCGACCTCGGCTTCGCGCTCGGGCCGCGCCTGAACGCGGCCGGCCGCCTGTCGGACATGTCGCTCGGCATCGAGTGCCTGACCACCGACGACATCGGCCGCGCCTGGGACCTCGCGCAGCAGCTCGACACGATGAACCGCGAGCGCCGCGAAATCGAAGCCGGCATGCAGCAGCAGGCGCTCGAAGACCTCTCCGCGATCAATCCTGAGGGCGCGACCACCATCACGCTGTTCAATCCGAGCTGGCACCAGGGCGTAATCGGCATCGTCGCCGGCCGGTTGAAGGAAAAATTCCACCGGCCGTCGTTCACGTTCGCGCTCGCCGACGACAGCGGCCAGCTCGTCAAAGGCTCGGGCCGTTCGATCTCGGGCTTCCATCTGCGGGACGCGCTCGATCTGATCTCGAAGCGCGAGCCGGGGCTGATCGTCAAATTCGGCGGCCACGCGATGGCCGCGGGCCTCACGATCGCCGCCGCCGACGTGCCTCGCTTCACCGCCGCGTTCGAAGCGGTCGGCCGCGAATGGCTCTCCGAAGAAGCGCTCTCGCGCACGGTCGAAACCGACGGTGAACTCGAGGACGCCTATTTCACGCCGCAATTCGTCGAAATGCTCGACGCCGCCGTCTGGGGCCAGGGCTTTCCGGCACCGGTGTTTTCCGGGGAATTCGACATCGCCTCGCAGGCGCTGGTGAAGGACAAGCATCTGAAACTGCAACTGGTGCGCGGCCGCCAGCGCTTCAACGCGATCTGGTTCAATCACACCGACACGCTGCCCGCGCGCACCACCGTTGCATATCGGTTGGCCAGCGACACCTGGAACGGCGTGTCGCGAGTGCAATTGATCGTCGAGCACGCGGCGAGCTGAAAATCACCGCAAAATCAATCCCAAACCCGCACCGGATCGCTCAAGAGCCTCCGGCGCGGCGTGCCGATCGGCTATAATTTCCCCTTTTTACGAAGCTATAAAAGATCGACATGGAAGCGGAACGTCTCAACGCGATCGAAGCCTCTCTGGCGGACCTGCGCACGCGCGCGGACTCGCTACGGGGGTATCTTTGACTACGACGACAAGGCATTACGTCTGATCGAAGTCAACCGGGAACTCGAAGACCCGGACGTCTGGAACGACTCGAAGCACGCCCAGGCCCTCGGCCGGGAAAAGAAGCTGCTCGACGACACCGTCGGCAAACTCACGTCGCTCGATAACGACCTGCGCGACGCGCAGGACCTGTTCGACATGGCCCGCGAAGAAGATGACGAAGAAACCCTTCTCGCCTGCGAATCGGACGCGCAAGGCATCGAACAACGCGTCGCCGACATGGAATTTCGCCGGATGTTCGCGAATCCGGCCGACCCGAACAACGCCTTTCTCGACATCCAGGCCGGCGCCGGCGGCACCGAAGCGTGCGACTGGGCGTCCATGCTGCTGCGCCAGTACCTGCGCTACTGCGAGCGCAAGGGCTTCAAGACCGAAGTGCTGGAACAGACCGACGGCGACGTCGCGGGCATCAAGAACGCCACGATCAAGATCGAAGGCGAATATGCGTACGGCTTCTTGCGCACCGAAACCGGCGTGCACCGCCTCGTGCGCAAGTCGCCGTTCGATTCGTCGGGCGGCCGTCACACGTCGTTCTCGTCGGTGTTCGTGTATCCGGAAATCGACGATTCGATCGAAGTCGACATCAATCCGGCCGATCTGCGCATCGACACGTACCGCGCGTCCGGCGCGGGCGGTCAGCACATCAACAAGACCGATTCGGCCGTGCGTATCACGCACATGCCGTCGGGCATCGTCGTGCAGTGCCAGAACGACCGTTCGCAGCACCGCAACCGCGCCGAAGCCATGGCCATGCTGAAATCGCGCCTGTATGAAGCGGAAATCCGCAAGCGTCAGGAAGAGCAGGACAAGCTCGAAGCCGGCAAGACCGATGTGGGCTGGGGTCACCAGATCCGCTCGTACGTGCTGGATAACAGCCGTATCAAGGATCTGCGCACCAACGTCGAAATCAGCAATACCAAGAGCGTGCTCGACGGCGACCTCGATCCGTTCATCAGCGCCAGCCTGAAACAAGGCGTCTAAGCGCAACCGGCGCGACATGCCTAGCATCGCCGCGCCGGATCTTGCCGTGCCTCGCCGTATTTCGCCATATTTTTTCACCGCCTGAGGTTTTTTACTGACTGGCCACCCGCATGCGGACCCTTCGGGTGCGGGCCACCGAATACCAAACCATCATGACCGAACCGACCCAGCCGAATGCGGCCCAGCAGAATGTCGCGCCCGAGGTGGACGACAACAAGATCATGGCCGAACGCCGCGAAAAGCTGCGCGAACTGCGTGAGCAAGGCGTCGCCTATCCGAACGATTTCCGCCCCACGCATCACGCCGACGCTCTGCAAACGCAGTACGCCGAGACCGACAAGGACGCACTCGAAGCCAACCCGCTCGAAGTCGCGATCGCCGGCCGCATGATGCTCAAGCGCGTGATGGGCAAGGCAAGCTTTGCGACCGTGCGCGACGGTTCAGGTCAGATCCAGTTCTTCATCACGCCCGCCGACGTCGGTCAGGAAACGTACGACGCGTTCAAGAAGTGGGACATGGGCGACATCGTCGCGGCGCGCGGCGTGCTGTTCCGCACCAACAAGGGCGAACTCTCGGTGCGTTGCACCGAACTGCGTTTGCTGTCGAAGTCGCTGCGTCCGCTGCCGGACAAGTTCCATGGTCTCGCCGACCAGGAAATGAAGTACCGCCAACGCTACGTCGACCTGATCGTCACGCCGGAAACGCGCAAGACCTTCGTCGCGCGTACCAGGGCGATTTCGTCGATCCGCAAGTTCATGGCGGATGCCGACTTCATGGAAGTCGAAACGCCAATGCTGCACCCGATTCCGGGCGGCGCGGCGGCCAAGCCGTTCACCACGCACCACAACGCGCTCGACATGCAGATGTTCCTGCGCATCGCGCCGGAACTGTATTTGAAGCGCCTCGTGGTCGGCGGCTTCGAACGTGTATTCGAGATCAACCGTAATTTCCGCAATGAGGGCGTGTCGGTGCGCCACAATCCGGAATTCACGATGATCGAGTTCTACGCGGCATACACCGATTACAAGTGGATCATGGACTTCACCGAGCAGTTGATCCGCCAGGCGGCGATCGACGCATTGGGTACCGCCACGATCACCTATCAGGGTCGTGAACTCGATCTGGCCACGCCCTTCCATCGCCTGACGATCAACCAGGCGATCCAGAAGTACGCGCCGCAATACTCGGACGCGCAACTTGGCGACGACGCATTCCTGCGCACGGAATTGAAGAAGTTCGGCGTCGACGCCTCGCAGCCGCAGTTCCTGAACGCCGGCGTGGGCGCCTTGCAACTGGCGCTGTTCGAGGAAACCGCAGAGTCGCAATTGTGGGAGCCGACTTTCATCATCGACTACCCGATCGAAGTGTCGCCGCTTGCGCGCGCGTCGGACAAGTTCAACGGTATCACCGAGCGTTTCGAGCTGTTCATCACGG
The DNA here is from genome assembly GCF_003368325.1 of Paraburkholderia caffeinilytica. Classification (NCBI taxonomy): domain Bacteria; kingdom Pseudomonadati; phylum Pseudomonadota; class Betaproteobacteria; order Burkholderiales; family Burkholderiaceae; genus Paraburkholderia; species Paraburkholderia caffeinilytica. Next base: position 652,023 of record NZ_CP031467.1, read on the forward strand.
GCCGTGAAATCGCCAACGGTTTCTCGGAGCTGAACGATCCGGAAGACCAGGCTGCCCGCTTCAAGAAGCAGGTCGATCAGAAAGACGCCGGCGACGAAGAAGCGATGTTCTACGACGCGGACTACATCCGCGCGCTGGAATACGGCATGCCGCCGGCCGGCGGTTGCGGCATCGGCATCGACCGCCTGGTGATGATGCTGACCGACAGCCCGAGCATTCGTGACGTGATTCTGTTCCCGCATCTGCGCCGCGAAGACTGATCGTTGCGTGGTTTGCAAGAGAAAAAACGCCCGGTTCGATGCCGGGCGTTTTTTCTTGCGGCGCGTGAAAGACGCCGCCAGATTTAATCTGACGGTTTGTAACCATCGGTAAAAGGTGCGCATCGGCGGACAGGCCATCGTTTTCTCAGCCTGCTGAGGACCCGCAAGAAATCAGGCGCGCCACCGCGCTTCGCGCGGCTTTGACGCGAAGGGGCCGAGATGATTGCCGGAAAATGGTTACAAATTGAAACCTTCCCGGGATCGATTTACCCGACACTCAGTCTCAATAACAGTCGACTCTGCTCCAGACGGAGGCCAATATGGACAATCCAGATACCAAAACCACGCAACAACGTCGTCTTCACCCGCTCGTCGCGACTGCCGCGGGTGCAGTCATCATCGCCAGCCTCGCCGCGACGGCGGCCATCACGGGCCTGTTCCCGAAGGCGTCGAGCAGCGGCGCGCAAACCGATCAGACCCAGGCTGCGCAAGTGACCACCCAGCCGGGCGTGGTCGATTCAGCGGCGCCGGCCAATCCGGCAGCTCAACAGGCAGCCGCGCAGGCCGAAGCTCAACAGGCAGCGCAGCAACAGGCGTCTCAACGCGCCCCGGCGCCGATGCAGCAGCAACAACAGTACGCTCAACAGCAACAGGCCCAGCCGGCACCTCAGTACGCCCAGCAGCAACAGGCCCAACCGGCGCCTCAGTACGCTCAGCAACAACCGTCGCAACCGGCCTACTGCTCGACCTGCGGCACGGTCGAAGGCATCTCGGCGGTCCGTCAGGAAGGCCATGGCACGGGTATCGGTGCGGTCGGCGGCGCAGTGGCCGGCGGCGTAGTCGGCAACCAGTTCGGCAGCGGCAACGGCCGTACCGCGATGACGGTGCTGGGCGCGCTCGGCGGCGGCCTCGCCGGCAACTCGGTTGAAAAGCACCTCCGCAGCACGACGTCCTATTCCGTGCGGGTGCGCATGGAAAACGGCAAGACGCGCTACTTCACGTATCACGAAGCGCCGCCGTTCCAGCAAGGCCAGCGCGTGCGGGTCGAAAACGGCACGCTCGTAGCAAGCTGACCGCTGACTGCCTGAAGGTTCTCCAGGCGTTAAAAAAGGCGATTCCGATGGAATCGCCTTTTTCTTTGCCGCGGCCGGAGCGGCATCAATCGCACCCCGCCGCCAGCGGACAAGCCGGCCTTGTGCTCAGTAGTCCGCGTCTTCGATCCATGCAGCCTGAATCGCTTCAAGGATCTTTTCGTTCGAGCGGTTGGGATCGTCGTCGAAACCTTCCAGCTCGGTCACCCAACGGTGCAAATCAGTGAAGCGCACCTGTTGCGGATCGATGTCCTGGTGCTTGTCAGTCAAGGCCATCGCGATGTCTTGCGTATCGGTCCACTTCATGGCTGCATCCTCCAGTTAGTGATTTTCCTTCGCGTGATTGATCGAGTAGCGCGGGATTTCGACGACCAGATCCTGCTCGGCCGGCACCATCGCCTGGCACGACAGACGCGAGGCCGGTTCGAGCCCCCACGCCTTGTCCAGCAGATCGTCCTCGTCTTCCTCGGACGGCGTCAAGGCGGCGAAACCCTCACGCACGATCACGTGACAAGTCGTGCACGCGCAGGACTTCTCGCATGCGTGCTCGATTTCGATGCCGTGTTCGAGCAGACTGTCGCAGATGCTCTTGCCGGGCACGGCGTCGATCACCGCGCCTTCAGGGCACAGTTCGACGTGAGGCAGCACAACGATTTGAGGCATACATTTTCCGTTTGGGTCTGCGGCACGGCGGCTGCAAACAGGCTCCGTACCATTTTACTGGCGCCGCGCGGACTTTTTAAGTCCGTGCGGCGCGATTCATTGCCGGCCGACGCACGGGGTGCGGGCCATGCCGCCAGTCTCAGATCTCGTCGAGCTTGCGGCCGGCCAGCGCGCGGCGAATGCCCTTGTTCATGCGGCGGGCGGCGAATTCGTCGGTGCCTTCGGCAAGCGTTTTGGTCGCGGCTTCGATGGCGTCGGCATCGTCGCTCTGGGCGATGTCGCGCAACGCGTTGAGCAGCGTGTCGAGTTCCGCGCGTTCGCTGTCGTCGAGCAATTCGGCGTCGGCGGCGAGCGCCGCATCGGTGGCTTCGACGAGACGGCGCGCTTCGACCTGCGCCTCACGCAGCGCGCGCGCGCGCATGTCGATTTCGGCGGTCGAGAAGCTCTCTTCGAGCATCCGGGCGATGTCGTCGTCGGCGAGACCGTAGGACGGCTTGACCACCACCGACGCTTCCACGCCCGAGCCCTGTTCGCGCGCGAACACGGACAACAGGCCGTCCGCGTCGACCTGATACGTGACGCGAATCCGCGCCGCGCCGGCGGCCATCGGCGGAATGCCGCGCAACTCGAAGCGCGCGAGCGAACGGCAATCGCTGACGAGCTCGCGCTCGCCTTGCACGACGTGGATCGCCATGGCCGTCTGGCCGTCCTTGAAGGTCGTGAAATCCTGCGCGCGGGCGACCGGGATCGTCGAATTGCGCGGGATGATCTTCTCGGTCAAACCGCCCATCGTTTCGACGCCGAGCGACAGCGGAATGACGTCGAGCAGCAGCCAGTCGTCGCCGTCCGCGCCGCGATTGCCGGCGAGCAGATCGGCCTGGATCGCCGCGCCAAGCGCGACCACCTGATCCGGGTCCAGATTGATGAGCGGCGGCTGGCCGAAGAACGACTCGACCGCGCGGCGGATCACCGGCATGCGCGTCGCGCCGCCGACCAGCACCACGCCCTTGATGTCCCTGGTCGCAACCTTGGCGTCGCGCAGCGCCTTCTTCGTCGGCCCAAGCGTACGCTGGACCAGCGCCTGAGTGATGGCCTCGAAAGTGGCCTCGTCGATCGTCAGATCGATCTGTGCGCCGTTCGAGAGCGTTGCCTGTACCTTTGCACCCGGCGCGTCGGACAACGTCTCCTTGGTCACGCGTACGCTGTCGAGCAGCAGGCGGACGTCTTCGGGCGCGAGCGTTTGCGGCGCAATGCCTGCCTGCTCCAGCACGTGGCGATACAGGGCATGGTCGAAATCGTCGCCGCCGAGCGCGGAATCGCCGCCCGCCGCGAGCACTTCGAACACCCCCTTGGTGAGCTTCAGAATCGACAGATCGAAGGTGCCGCCGCCGAGGTCGTAGACTGCGTAGAGGCCTTCGGAGCCGTTATCGAGACCGTAGGCGATCGCGGCCGCGGTCGGCTCGTTCAGGAGACGCAGCACGTTCAGGCCGGCCAGACGCGCCGCGTCCTTGGTCGCCTGGCGCTGTGCTTCGTCGAAATACGCCGGTACGGTGATAACCGCGCCGACCAGTTCGTCGCCGAGCGTGTCTTCCGCTCGCTGACGCAGCGTCGCGAGAATTTCCGCCGACACTTCGACCGGGCTCTTCACGCCGTCGACGGTACGGATCTGCACCATGCCGGGCGCGTCGACGAAATCGTACGGCGCGTTCTCGGCGCCTTCCACTTCCGCCTTGCCGCGGCCCATGAAGCGCTTGACCGACACGATGGTGTTGCGCGGATCGGTCGCGGCTTCAGCCTTGGCCGTGCGGCCGATACGGCGGCCGCCCTTTTCCAGGTAACGCACCACCGACGGCAGCAGCGCATAGCCGTCTTCGTCGGGCAGCACGTCGGGCACGCCGCTGCGCACGGCGGCAACGAGGGAATTGGTGGTGCCGAGATCGATACCGACCGCCAGACGCCGCTGATGGGGCGCCGGCGCCATGCCGGGTTCGGAGATTTGCAGTAGGGCCATCTGGATATTCCCGGGGCCGCCTGGCCCCGTCCTGAATTTTGCGTTACTGGATATATTGCTACGGCTGCTCTCGCCGCGTACGCGTACGCACCACCGGCGCACGCCGGACCGCTAGCTCTCGAGCCGTTCGATCTGTGTGCCGATTTCCGATGCCACCCGCTCGATGAACATCAACTGCCGCACCGCCTCGCCCGCCGCCTGATTCGCGCCGCTGTCGAGCAGCGCACCGAGCTTGTCGAAACGCATGCGCTCTTCGTCGCGCAGCTCGGCCAGCAAGGCGTCGAGCGCGTCGACGTTCTTCGCCGCGGCCGCGTCTTCAATCCCTTCGCGCCACTCCATCTGCTGCATCAGAAACGCCGGCTCCATCGCCGTATTGTTCTGCGCGCCGATGTCGATGCCGCGCACATGCAAGAGATAGGTCGCGCGCTTCAACGGATCGCGCAGCGTCTGGTACGCCTCGTTGGCACGCGTCGCCCACTGCATCGCCACGCGCTTTTGCGCGTCGCCCGCCGCCGCGAAGCGGTCCGGATGCACTTGCGCCTGCACCGTGCGGTAGGCGTGATCGAGTGCCGCTGCGTCGAGCGCGAATTGCGCCGGCAGATCGAACAGGTCGAAGTGGCTGTCGTTCAGCGAGGCCATCGGATAAAAGGAGTCCGTTAAGGAAAGCGCACCGGAGTGCAGGCTAAAAACGCAGATCGAAAGCGCCGTGGAGATTCGCCGGCGGATCCGGCGGCAAAGTCAGCCGGAAAGCACCAACCCGGATGCGCGGATGAAACTAAAAAGGCGGCCCGCGCCGCCTTTGATCCGCTGCACGCGGAATGAGCCGATTTATACGCGGAACGATTCGCCGCAACCGCACTCGTCCTTCACGTTCGGGTTGTTGAACTTGAAGCCTTCGTTCAACCCTTCGCGTGCGAAGTCGAGTTCGGTGCCGTCGATATAGGCGAGGCTCTTCGGGTCGACAATGATCTTCACGCCGTTGCAGTCGAACACTTCGTCTTCGGGCGCGAGTTCATCCACGTACTCGAGCTTGTAGGCCAAACCCGAGCAACCGGTCGTGCGCACGCCCACGCGCAGCCCGACACCCTTGCCGCGACGAGTCAGATACTTCTGGACGTGCTGTGCTGCCTTTTCGGTCAACGTAATTGCCATAGCGTTTCTCATTGCGCCGCGCGTGTTCGTCACTCCTGTGCCTACTGACGCGCTGCTACCCTGCCTGCTTCAAATATCGCTCATGCCGGACGGTGTTTGTTGCCTGCGCCGCCCGCTTCGGCTCACCCGGATAAGCACTCAACAGCGCGCCCAGATAAGCACTCAAACGAGCACCCGACCGCGCGCTCGACTGCCGCTTACGCGTGTTGCTGGTCGCCTTCGACGACCGCTTCACCGTGGCGTTGCTTGTAGTCGGCGACCGCCGCCTTGATCGCGTCTTCCGCGAGGATCGAGCAGTGGATCTTCACCGGCGGCAGCGCCAGTTCTTCGGCGATCTGCGTGTTCTTGATCGACATGGCCTGATCGAGCGTCTTGCCCTTCACCCATTCGGTGACGAGCGAGCTCGACGCGATCGCCGAACCGCAGCCATACGTCTTGAACTTCGCGTCTTCGATGATGCCGTCCGCGCCCACGCGGATCTGCAGCTTCATCACGTCGCCGCAAGCCGGCGCGCCGACCATGCCGGTGCCGACCGCATCGTCGTCCTTCGCGAAGGAACCGACGTTGCGCGGGTTTTCGTAGTGGTCCAGAACCTTTGCGCTATAAGACATGATTACACTCCTTGTTTCGTTTCAACCTGCATTCGTTGCGTGATCGACGCAAACCGCGACGCAAAGCGCGCCGCTTAAGCGTTGGCGCGTCAGTGCGCAGCCCACTTGATCGTCGAAATATCGATCCCGTCCTGGTGCATTTCCCACAGCGGCGACAAATCGCGCAGCTTCGAAATTTTGGTCTTCAACAGGTTGATCACGTAATCGACATCCTGCTCCGTCGTGAAACGGCCAACCGTGAAGCGGATCGAGCTATGCGCCAGCTCGTCGTTGCGACCGAGTGCGCGCAGCACGTACGACGGTTCCAGCGAAGCCGACGTACACGCCGAACCCGACGACACCGCCACGTCCTTCACCGCCATGATCAGCGATTCGCCTTCGACGAAATTGAAGCTGATGTTCAGATTGTGCGGCACACGCTTTTCCATGTCGCCGTTCACATACGTTTCTTCCATGTCCTGCAGGCCGCGCAGCAACCGGTCGCGCAGCATGCGGATGCGTTCGTTTTCCGTCGCCATTTCTTCACGCGCGATACGGAACGCTTCGCCCATACCGACGATCTGGTGCGTTGCCAGCGTGCCCGAACGCATGCCGCGCTCGTGACCGCCGCCGTGCATCTGCGCTTCGATACGGATGCGCGGCTTGCGGCGCACGTACAGCGCGCCAATGCCCTTCGGACCATACGTCTTGTGGGCCGAGAACGACATCAGGTCGACCTTCAGCTTTTGCAGATCGATCGCGACCTTGCCGGTGGCTTGCGCCGCGTCGACGTGGAAAATGATGCCTTTTTCACGGGTGATCTCGCCGATCGCCTCGATGTCCTGGATCACGCCGATCTCGTTGTTCACAGACATGACCGACACCAGAATCGTGTCCGGGCGCAGCGCGGCCTTGAACGTATCGAGGTCGATCAGGCCGTCTTCCTTCACATCCAGATACGTGACTTCGAAGCCTTCGCGCTCGAGTTCGCGGCAGGTGTCGAGCACAGCCTTGTGCTCGGTCTTCACCGTGACGATGTGCTTGCCCTTGCTTTTGTAGAAGTGCGCGGCACCCTTGAGCGCGAGGTTGTCCGACTCCGTTGCGCCCGAGGTCCAGATGATTTCGCGCGGATCGGCGTTCACCAACGCGGCGACGTTCTCGCGTGCTTCCTCGACCGCACGTTCCGCGGCCCAGCCATACGAATGGCTGCGCGACGCGGGGTTGCCGAACTGCTCGCGCAGGTACGGAATCATCTTGTCCACCACGCGCGGATCGATCGGCGTCGTCGCGCTGTAGTCCATGTAAATGGGCAGGTGGAGAGTGTCGTTGTTCATCAATTGCTCCGGGGACGTCATTGCTCTGGCTTCTGGGTTTCTGATCAGGCTGCGGTGCGTTCAGATTGCCGCGCCTAGGAACCGGCCATGTTGAAAACTGAATTGGGCCCTTTCGGCACGACGCGGGCGGGTTCGACAGCCGGCGCCTCGTTGCGCCGGTCGCGCAACACCGCCGGCGCACCTTCGCGCGAACGCTGCTGATCGACCAGATCTTTCAGGGAGACCGAATCCAGGTACTCGACCATTTTCTGGTTCAGCGTCGACCACAATTCGTGCGTCATGCAGTGGCCATCGTGCTGTTTGGTGCCCTCGCACGAGCCCTTGCCGCCGCATTGGGTGGCATCGAGCGGTTCGTCGACCGCGATGATGATGTCGGCGACAGTCACGTCTTCAGCGCGGCGGGCCAGATTGTAGCCGCCGCCCGGTCCGCGCACGGACTCGACGATTTCGTGACGACGCAGCTTGCCGAACAGCTGCTCGAGATAAGACAGGGAGATATGTTGGCGCTGGCTGATACCTGCAAGCGTCACCGGGCCCTGCTCCTGGCGCAGTGCCAGGTCAATCATCGCCGTGACGGCGAAACGGCCTTTCGTGGTGAGTCTCATATGGTGTGGGAACCGCAATTCTCGACAAGTTTGGTCAAGTATAAATACATGACTGAATTAGTCAAGTATCCCTATCGTGATTTGGGTCATTTGCTTAATTGCTGGATAAGCGGGCCCAAACTTCACCGATGACGCGCCGGCCTTACGTCGTCAATTGAGGACGCAACGCGGCGATCAGTCCCCGGCAGGCTGCTTCGCATTGATCCAGCACCCGTTCAAACCCTTCAGCGCCGCCAAAATAGGGGTCGGCGACTTCGCGGGCACCGCTCCAGCGGCCATCTGCCTCAGGCACGAACTCCATTAGCAGGCGGATTTTGTCCCGCTGCTCCGCCGGACAAATCTGACGCAGTGCGGCAACGTTTTTGTCGTCCATCGCGATCAGCAGATCGAAGCGCTCGAAGTCGGCGGCAGCGATCTGGCGTCCACGCAAGGCGGCCAACTCATAACCCCGCTGTTCGGCCGCATGCTGCGCGCGGTCGTCAGGCGGCTGACCGATGTGCCAGTCGCCCGTGCCGGCGGAATCGATCAGAACGCGCTCCGCGAGCTTTGCCTCCTCGACCAGACGGCGCATCACGCCTTCCGCGGTCGGCGAACGACAGATGTTCCCCAGGCAGACAAAGCAGACGGACACGGTTTTCATCAGAGGCTTTCGGACGCTAGCCGTCCGCGGATCGGCAGTTGGGAAACAGTGCCGCGATTATACAAAGGTCGACCGGATCGCGCCGGAGCCTACGCATTCAAGACGCTTCGGCCACCGGCATTGCCGTGACGGCGTGCATGGGTTTGGCCGGCAACGTCGCCCTGGTGTCGACCATGCCGTACGAGACGGCGCGCGCCAGCTCCGCGGTCAACTGATCAGCCGCGAGCGGAGCTTGCGAGGAGCGCGAAGCAGCATCGCCGCCAATGTGCAGATAGGCCGCCACGGCAAGCGGCACAACGATGGCAAGGGGCCAGTACACCGATATTGTCTTTTTCATGATGTCGTTTCTTCCGATTAGGGGCTCGCGAGCTCGTGACCCACTATGCCCAGTCCAAATGCTATAGAAATTCACAATCGGGAAAAACCCACTGGCGCGAGATACAGCGTTGCGCTGGGTGGAACAGTCCACTGACTGGTTTGCGGCGGACGACGTCGACCTGAGTCGCGTTATGAAAAAGAAATCCTTACAAACGCATACAAAACTGGCGCGACGGTTAGCGATAATAGCTGTCTTACAGTTATGAAATTTTCGCACTGGTCGTTCCAATGAAACGTATTGCTCCCCTCGGCGGCCTCATGGTCATTGCTGCATTGCTAGGCGGCTGCGCCGTCTATCCGGACGGCACGCCGGTCGGCTACGGCTATGGCGGCGGCTACAGCGGTTATGACGACTACGATGGCTACGCCGCCGGCGTGCCGGTTGTGCCGCAAACCAACGTCTACATGGGCTACAGCAATTACTGGGGCCCGGGTTACTACAACGGGCCGGGCCGCTATTACGGACCCGGGCCCGGGTATCGGGGCTATCCGGATCGGGGACGACCGAATAACGGCAACGATGGCAACAACGGCAACCGGGGAGATAACGGCGGCTGGCACGGTCAGCCGAACGGTGGGCAACACGGAGGACCGCCGCCTCAAGGCGCGGTGAGCGGGCCAAGGGGACCGAGTGGATCTAGCGCGCCACGGCCGGGCGCAGGCAGCGCGCCTCCGCCACAGCAGGCAGGTAATGGCGGTGGGCGTGGCAATGGGGGCAATGCGCAAGCCAGAGGCAGTTACAGCCGCCAGCCTGAGATGACGAACCATTGACCCGGAAGGGAATGGGACAGACGTAGTCGCAGTCTCGCGTCATGGCTCCCGCAGTTGGCGGGCTTGGCGGGTATGCGGGCGGGTATTGCGGACGTGTTTCGGGCGAATTGCCCTTGGCAGGCAGCTTCAGGCCGGCGGCTCCAGTCCAGACGCGTCAGAGACAAAGCGAGAAGCTGGCTAGCCTAAGTAGCCGGCTTCGCGCCACACTCCACCAGCCGCACAAACCATAACGGCCGTGACGCGCATTCAGCCAATATGGCTGCGTTGCGCGGCGTACAACTCTCGGAACGTGCGGCCGACCGGTGCCGGCATGTCGCGCGTATTGGTCCAGCCCGCGCCGCCCAGCGGCAGTCTGGCAATCGAACGATTTCGCCCGCCCATTCTTTCCAGCACGCGAACGGCCAGCTTGGTGAACAGCGCGTAAGCATCCGGGTGCAGCGCGAGGAAACCCCAAACCGCGAGCCCTGCCCGCTCCCGCCATGGCCGCAGGCGCCGCTCGACCTGCTTCTCGCGCAGCTTGCGCAGCAGATCGGACAACGGAATGCCCACCGGACACACGCTGTTGCACTCGCCGCACAACGTCGCCGCCTGAGGCAGATCCAGCGCCTTGTCGATCCCGACATAACTCGGCGTCAGCACCGACCCCATCGGCCCCGGATAAACCCAGCCGTAGGCATGACCGCCCACCTTCTGATACACCGGACAGTGGTTCATGCAGGCGCCACAGCGGATACAGCGCAACATGTCCTGGAAGTCGCCGCCGATCAGCCCCGTGCGCCCGCCGTCGACCAGCACCACGTACATATGCTCGGGACCGTCCTGATCGCCCGCGCCGCGCGGCCCGGTCAGCACGGAAAAATAGTTAGACGTGGCCTGGCCGGTTGCCGAGCGCGGCAGCAGACGCATGGCTGTCGCCAGATCTTCCAGCGTGGGCAGCACTTTCTCGATGCCGGTCACAGCCACATGCACGCGTGGCATCACCGTGCACATGCCCTCGTTGCCTTCGTTCGTGACCAGCACGACCGAGCCCGTCTCCGCCACCACGAAATTGCCGCCTGTCACGCCCATGTCCGCGGTCATGAAGTGCGGCCGCAGCATCTCGCGTGCTTCGCGGGTCATGTCGGTGATCTCCGTCAGACGCGGCCGGTGATGCGTTTTCGCGAAGAGGTCGGCGATCTCGTCCTTATCCTTATGAACGACCGGCGCGATGATGTGGCTGGGCGGCTCGTTGTCGTTGATCTGCAGAATGTATTCGCCCAGATCGGTTTCGATCGATTGCACGCCCATCTGCCCCAGCACTTCGTTCAGACGCATTTCCTCGGTGACCATCGATTTGGTCTTGATCACCTTCTTCACATCGTGCCGGCGCGCAATATCGCCGACGAGGCGCGCGGCCTCCTGCGTCGTCTCCGCGAACAGGACCGTGACGCCGCGCCGGCTCGCTTCACGTTCGAAGGTCTCGAGCCACACGTCGAGATTTTCCAGCGCACGATTGCGGCGCTCCTTGAGCGCGGCGCGAGTAGCGGGGAAATCGATTGCGGTCATGGCCGCGGCGCGAGCCGACACGAACTTGGTCGACAGCTTGGTGAGGTTCTGCTGCAGACGCTGGTCGGCGAGTTTCTGGCCCGCGCGGGCCTTGAAATGCATCGATTGGACTTGCATGGCGGCCTTGAGCGTATTCGAGTGAAATGCGCGGTTGAAATGCGCGAACTAAATTTGGCTGAAATGCGGCGGTTGAACTGCGGCTGGTGAACTGCGCGAATGGGCGTGTGCCGGATCAAGTGCGCCCGTTCGCGCCCTGCGACGATCTTCAAGCGTCGCCGGCCAGCACCTGGGCGATGTGCAGCACGCGCGTGGCGGTATCGCCGGTGCGCCGCAAGCGGCCTTCGATATTGAGCATGCAGCCGAGGTCGCCGAGCACCACCGTGCCGGCGCCGCTCGCGCCGATATTCGCGCATTTTTCGTCGACGATCGCCGTGGAGATGTCGCCGTGCTTGATCGCGAAGGTGCCGCCGAAGCCGCAGCAATGCTCGCAATCCTTCATTTCGGTCACCGCCACGCCCACCTGCGCCAGCAACGCACGCGGTTGCGCCTTGACCCCAAGTTCGCGCAGCCCGGAGCAGGAATCGTGGTACGTCACCTGGCCCGCGAACTCGCCGGGCTGCAATTGCACCTTGGCCACATTGACGAGGAAATCGGTCAACTCGAACACTTTGGCCCGCAACCGGCCAAAGCGGTTCATCAGCTCCGGATCGTCCGCGAACAGGTCGCCGTAATGCGCGCGGATCATGCCGCCGCACGAACCGGACGGCACCACGACATAGTCGAACTGTTCGAACTCGCGCAAGGTTTTCTCGGCCAGATCGCGCGCAATGCGCCGCTCGCCCGAGTTGTACGCGGGCTGTCCGCAACAGGTTTGCGCGGGCGGCACCATGACCTCGAAACCGGCGCCTTCGATCAGCTTGATGACCGAAAAGCCGATCTCGGGACGCATCAGGTCGATCAGGCAGGTGACGAACAATCCGACTCGCATGAGCCCTCCTTCGGGAAAACGTCCCTGATTATCCGCTGTTTGCCGAACAATACCAACGGCCGGAAGGCATAGGACGAATGCCACGTTAAATTGGAATAGGCGTTCCAACCGCTTTCCATCTTTTCACAATACGGGATACAATCAATTTCCGCTGTTTGACGCATCAACCGATTCCTCCCATGAGCGACACGAACCCGGATCCCAAAACTTCGATCCAGGTGATCGAACGCATGATGCGCTTGCTCGATGCACTCGCCGCGCATAGCGACCCGGTCAGCCTGAAAGAACTCGCCATCCGCACGGAGCTGCACCCGTCCACCGCGCACCGCATCCTGAATGACATGGTGATGTGCCGGCTGGTCGACCGCTCGGACCCCGGCACTTACCGCCTCGGCATGCGCCTGCTCGAACTGGGCAATCTGGTGAAGGCGCGGCTGTCGGTACGCGACGCGGCACTCACGCCGATGCGCGAACTGCACCGTCAAACCGGGCAGACCGTGAACCTGTCGGTGCGCCAGGGCGACGAGATCGTCTATATCGAACGCGCCTACTCCGAGCGCTCCGGCATGCAGGTCGTGCGGGCGATTGGCGGGCGCGCGCCGCTGCATCTGACCTCGGTCGGCAAGCTCTTCCTCGCCGCGGACGAATCGACCCGCGTGCGGGCCTACGCCACGCGCACCGGCCTGTCCGGTCACACGCAGAACAGCATCACCGATCTGACCAAACTTGAACGCGAGCTGTCGCACGTGCGCCAGCAGGCCTGTGCACGCGACAACGAAGAGCTGGAACTGGGCGTGCGATGCATCGCAGCGGGGATTTACGACGACACCGGCAAACTGGTCGCCGGCCTGTCGCTGTCGGCCCCGGCGGATCGCTTGCAGGATTCGTGGCTGGGGCAGCTCAGCCAAACGGCGCTGTTGATTTCCGAGTCGCTGGGTTATCGCCCTCAGACGCCGCAGGAGCCTACACATTCCCAGCACGCGTAAGCGGATGGCCGCCCTGCCTCCGAGTCAATAAAAAAGCCTCGCATTCCGCGAGGCTTTTTTCTGGCCGGTTCAAAAACCGGCCGCCAGAGCGCGCTAGCGCAACTTCATTCAGGTGCCCGCGCCACCTGCATCCGCGCTGGTGATGCGCGGCTGGTCGCCGCCGTTATCGAGCCACGTGCGCAAACGCGTCGCGTCCGCAAAGCGCGAGTATTTACCCGACGAGTCGAGCAGCACGATGATCATCGGACGACCGTGAATGGTCGCCTGCATCACGAGACACTCGCCCGCTTCGTTGATGAAGCCGGTCTTTTGCAGACCGATGTCCCACGTGGGGTTACGCACCAGGGCATTTGTGCTGTTGTACGCCAGCGAACGCTTGCCGGTGTACACCTCGTAGCTGTGATCGGTGGAGAACTTGCGGATCAGCGGATACTGATACGCCGCGTTGACCATCTTTACGAGGTCACGCGCGCTCGACACGTTCTGGCTCGTCAAACCCGTGGGGTTTTCAAAGTGCGTGTCGGTCATGCCGAGTTGCTTGGCCTTCGCGTTCATGGCCGCGAGAAAGGCCGGACGGCCGCCCGGGAAATAACGCGACATCGCTGCGGCCGCGCGATTTTCCGAGGCCATCAGCGCGATGTGCAGCATGTCTTCGCGCGAGAGCACCGAGCCCACCGACAGACGCGAGCCGGTGTTCTTCTCGTAGTCGCGGTCTTCGTCGGTGACTTCGATCTGATCGGTCATCGGCTCTTTCGAATCGAGCACGACCATCGCGGTCATCAGCTTGGTGATCGACGCGATCGGCACCACGGCGCGCGAATTCTTGTCGAACAGCGATTCGCCGGTGTTCTGATCGATCACGTAGGCAACGCTTGAACGCAGCATCAGCGCGTCCGGCGTGTCGTGCAGACCGAAAGCCTGGCCGACGCTAGGCTGACGCGGTTCGTACGCGACGCGGCGCATCACCGAATGGTGGTGACCGTTCGACGAGTACGTCACGCGCTTGCGCTTGACGCTCGCGCGCGGCGCGTCGTCATCCGCGGCAGCCACGGTCTTTACAGCGGCGCCTTTGACGGCCTTCTTGCTCGACACTTTGTCGGCGGCGGCCGCAGCGGGCTTTTTGGCCGCTTTCGTATGTTTGGAGGTTTTTGCCGTTGTGGCGGGCGTGGCGGCAAGAGTGCTCACAGGCGTGGCGAACGCCGCCGCGATGACCATGGAGACGGCCACCGACAGAGCGGTGCTGCGGGCCGCGCCGTGGATCACTTTTAGCGACGAAAACATGTCGGTTTTCATGGGTGTTCGGTAGGGAGCGGCGAGAGGTTTCCGCAAGTGTAGTAAAACAACGAAAAATTAGCAATTTGAAGCACTTATACGCGCTCCTTAAACCGGCTTGTAAGCTCCGATCGCAAAAACACGAATAAGTGCCGCGCTTCGATCGAAAAAAACGATCGCCAACGCGCTTCGTCTCGCCTTTGCCGCCATATGCCGGAATCGAGCCGACTCTTTCAGCATAACGGCAATTTCGAGACAACCTTGATCAGGGGAAATACGGTCAGAGCGCAGGCATGTAAAGCGTTGCCGGCGCACCGGAACGTCGAAGAGGTCTCGCCGCAAGCTGTTAAACGCCTGCTGGAGACCGCCAACGCGCATTCGACCGGCATAGAGGATTAACGTTCCGTGACACTTTCCGGTTTACATCGGCGCGGCCAATTGGTGGTTTTTTGTCAAATATCGATGCCCCCGCCAGCGCTGCGCCTCATCAAGTAGTCAAAATCTCTCGTGAAATCGGTAACAAATACGGATTTATCCCGCACCAGCACGGTGCAACAGACAAATCAACCTGCGTCAAACGAATGTCATGCTTGCTGCATAAGATGTTGTTTTATCAGCAATTTCTTAACATTGTGCGACGCACAAAAAACACTTGACATTCGTTGCCGCCATCCTAAAATAGGAACCATTGCTGCGATGCACAATACATCGCGGTCCGGGGAGACGATCTGAGAGCGTCTCGCCACCAACCCAATGCGGTCCGCACAGACAGACCGCGATCCAGGAGCGTAAACCATGACTCTGCTGACCCCTGAGCAATTCGCTGCAGCCCAGAAAGCCAACTTTGAAACGCTGTTCGGTCTGACGACCAAGGCATTCGAAGGCGTCGAAAAGCTGGTTGAACTGAACCTGCAAGTCGTGAAATCGACGCTCGCGGAAAGCCAGGAAAATGCCCAGCGCGCGCTGTCGGTGAAGGACGCGCAGGAACTGCTGGCACTGCAAGCGAGCCTCGCACAGCCGGTGGCTGAAAAGGCGCTGTCATACGGCCGTCACGTGTATGAAATCGTTTCGGCAACGCAAGGTGAATTCACCCGCGTCGCAGAAGCCCAATTCGAAGAGCAAAACCGCAAGGTCCAGTCGCTCGTCGAAAACGTTGCGAAGAATGCCCCGGCCGGTTCGGAAACCGCTGTCGCCGTGCTGAAGTCGGCTATCACCGCCGCCAACACCACGTACGAAACGGTCCACAAGGCAACCAAGCAAGCTGTCGAAATCGCCGAAAGCAACTTCAATGCTGCCGCAACGGCCGCATCGAAGGCAGCGTCGCAAGCCGCTGCACAAGCATCGCGCTCGGCAAAGAAGGCAGTCTAAGTTTCAAAGCTGCCGAGTTTCCTGCATATCACGCCGGCCCGCCTCACAGGCAGGGCCGGCGTTATCGCAAGCAACAGCGTCGTGCCGTTGCCGCTCACACGGTTCTATTTGGCCGAACGCTCCGATACGTTGAACAACGTATCGTTTGCCCGGCGAAAGGCCGGGATTTTTTTTCCCGCTGCCTGAGAGGCGCGGCGCATGGTGCATGCGTTGCTTCACGGCAAGCGCTCTACGCTGCTTGCTAAAAAAAACGGCGCGCCCTTTGCGGGGCGCGCCGTTTTTTTTGCTTCTGCTGCCTTCTTCAAAGCTCGCCTGCATGCAGGCGAGCCCGGCCGCATTACTTCTTTTTCTGCGGCGGCAGGTCAGTGCAGACGCCTTCGTACAACTCGGCGGCCATACCGATCGATTCGCCGAGCGTCGGGTGCGGGTGAATCGTCTTACCGATATCCGTTGCGTCCGCACCCATTTCGACCGCGAGACACACTTCGCTGATCAGGTCGCCCGCGTTCAAACCGACGATCCCGCCGCCGATCACGCGATGCGTTTCTTCGTCGAACAACAGCTTCGTGAAGCCTTCGTCACGGCCGTTGGCGATGGCGCGGCCCGAAGCGGCCCACGGGAACACCGCCTTGCCGTACTTGATACCCTCGGCCTTCAGCTGGTCTTCCGTCTTGCCGGCCCACGCCACTTCCGGATCGGTGTAGGCCACCGACGGGATCTGCAGCGCGTCGAAGTACGCTTTTTCGCCATGTGCGACTTCGGCGGCGACGTGAGCTTCATGCACGGCTTTGTGCGCGAGCATCGGCTGACCGACGATATCGCCGATCGCGAAGATATGCGGCACGTTGGTGCGCATCTGCTTGTCGACGTCGATGAAGCCGCGATCCGTTACCGCCACGCCGGCCTTGTCCGCGCCGATCTTCTTGCCATTCGGCGTGCGGCCGACGGCGACCAGCACGAGGTCATAGCGTTGCGCTTCGGCCGGCGCCTTTTCGCCTTCGAACGACACATAGATGCCGTCGTCCTTCGCTTCTGCCGCGGTGGTTTTGGTCTTCAGCATGACGTTGGCGAAACGCTTGCTGTTGTACTTCTCCCAGACCTTGACCAGATCGCGATCCGCGCCGGCCATCAGACCGTCGAGCATTTCGACCACGTCGATCTGCGCACCGAGCGTCGCGTACACCGTTGCCATTTCGAGGCCGATGATGCCGCCGCCGATCACCAGCATGCGTTGCGGAATCTGACGCAGTTCGAGCGCGCCGGTCGAATCGACCACACGCGGATCTTCCGGAATGAACGGCAGCTTCACCGCTTCCGAGCCTGCGGCGATGATTGCCTGCTTGAACTTGACGACCTTCTTCCCGCCTTCGGTCTGCACTTCCATGTGATGCGGATCGACGAACGAGCCCGTGCCCGTCACGACTTCGACCTTGCGCATCTTGGCCATGCCGGCGAGACCGCCGGTGAGCTTCTTGACGACGCCCGACTTGAAGTCACGCAGCTTGTCGAGATCGATTTGCGGCTTGCCGAACGTGATGCCATGCGAGCCGAGCGCTTCCGCTTCGTCGATGACGAGCGCCGTGTGCAACAGCGCCTTCGACGGAATACAGCCGACATTCAGACAGACGCCGCCGAGCGTTGAATAGCGTTCGACGAGCACCGTCTTCATGCCGAGGTCGGCCGAGCGGAATGCCGCCGAGTAACCGCCGGGGCCCGAACCGAGCACGAGCATGTCGCACTCGATATCCGCGCTGCCGGCGAAGCTACCGGCTTGCGGAGCGGGCGCAGCCGCTTTGGACGCAGGCGCGGGCGCCGGTGCAGGCGCTGCCGCCGGAGCGGGTGCTTGCTCAGGCGCCTTGGCCGGCGCTGCGTCTGCAGACGTTTCGACAAGCGCGATGAGTGTGCCTTGCGAGACTTTGTCACCGGCTTTGACGCGCACTTCCTTGACCGTGCCGGCGGTATCGCTCGGCACTTCGATGGAGGCCTTATCGGACTCGAGCGTCATGAGAGCCTGTTCGTTCTCGATGACATCACCCGGTTTGATATTGACTTCGATGACATCGACGTCCTTGAAGTCACCGATATCCGGCACTTTTACTTCGACGAGACTCATAGTGTCCCCTTCTCTTATTGATCGTGATGAGGCGACGAACCCAAAAAATGCAGCCTATAAGCCGGCAACGCCCTGGACAGAATCAACCTTTGCTGTCCGCCCAAGGACGCGCCTTTCTTTTGCCTACTTTTCTTTGGAAGACAAAGAAAAGTAGGTGCCGCCCCGCACAGGGGCGACGCTAATAGACCAACATGAAAACAGGTTCAACGAGAAACGCGGATAACTGATAAACACAGCGCCCCGCGCAACATCAGATCAAAGAATCACACGCCGAAAATCGGCAAGAATCGCACCCAGATACGCATTGAACCGCGCCGCCGCAGCACCATCAATTACCCGATGGTCATACGACAAGGAAAGCGGCAAAGTCAGACGCGGCACAAACTGCTTGCCATCCCAAACCGGCTTCATCGCACCACGCGACAACCCGAGAATGGCGACTTCAGGCGCATTGATAATCGGCGTGAAATTAGTCCCGCCAATACCGCCGAGCGAAGAAATCGAGAAGCAGCCGCCTTGCATCTGATCCGGCTTCAGCTTGCCATCACGCGCGAGCTTCGAGAGCTCGGCCATTTCCTTCGCGATATCGATCAACCCTTTCTTGTCGGCATCGCGAATCACCGGAACGACCAGACCATTCGGCGTATCGGCGGCAAATCCAATATGGAAATACTGCTTGAACACCAGGTTGTCGCCGTCGAGGCTGGCATTGAATGTCGGGAACTGCTTCAAGGCAGACACAACCGCCTTGATCACGAACGCCAGCATCGTGATCTTCACGCCGGCCTTTTCGTTTTCCTTGTTCAACTGCACGCGCAGCGCTTCGAGATCGGTGATGTCCGCTTCGTCGTTATTCGTGACGTGCGGAATCATGACCCAGTTGCGATGCAAATTCGCGCCCGAGATTTTCTTGATGCGCGACAACGGCTTCGGATCGACCGGACCGAACTTGGTGAAGTCGACCTTCGGCCACGGCAGCAGATTCAATTCGCCGCCACCCGCGGCAGCCGGCGCTGCAGCACCTGCCGGCGCAGCACGCTGCCCCGTCATCACACCCTTGATGAAGCCGGTCACGTCCGCTTGCGTAATACGGCCCTTCGGACCCGTGCCCTGCACCTGAGTCACGTCGACGCCGAGTTCGCGCGCGAACTTGCGCACGGACGGCGAAGCGTGGCTCGGACGGCGAGCGCCACCCTCGCCAGCCTGAATCAGCGGTGCTTGTGCGAGCGCAGACGGCGAAGCCGGAGCGGGCGAAGGAGCAACCGGCGCATCCGACGGCTTCTCGAGCGCTTCCTGCCGCGGCGCCGGTGCGGCAGCCGCAGCCGGTGCAGCAGCGCCATCCGCTTCCAGCACGACGATGACCGAGCCTTCCGACACGGCATCCCCGACCTTGACCTTCAATTCCTTGACGACGCCGGCGGCCGAGCTCGGCACGTCCATGGTCGCCTTATCGGATTCGAGCGTCACCAGCGACTGCTCTTTCTCGACGCGATCGCCGACCTTCACCGAGACTTCAATCACGGGAATGTCTTTGTAGTCGCCGATATCCGGCACTTTGACTTCCTGCAGACCGCCGCCGGCGGCAGCGGACGCAGGCGCAGCAGCCGGCGCAGGCGACGGCGCCGCAACCGGTGCAGCAGCAGGCGCCGCAGCCGGTGCGGGAGCAGCAGCACCCGCACCGTCCAGCACGACGATCAGCGAGCCTTCCGACACGTTGTCGCCAACCTTGACCTTCACTTCCTTGACGACGCCGGCGGCCGAGCTCGGCACGTCCATCGTCGCCTTGTCGGATTCCAGCGTAACGAGCGATTGCTCTTTCTCGACGGTATCACCCGCCTTCACCAGCACCTCGATCACAGGAATATCCTTGTAATCGCCGATGTCCGGCACTTTGACTTCGATCGCTTGACTCATTGTTAGTGTCTCCTGGGCCGCGCACGCCACCCGCTCCTGTCGATCAGGAGCAGGCGCGCACGCCGTGGCACACGGGGAATGATGCCTTAGACGGTCATCGGGTTGGGTTTGGCGGGATCAAGGTTGTACTTCTTGAGCGCCTCGGCGACGACCTTGCGTTCGATCGTGCCTTCGTCTGCCAGTGCATTCAACGCGGCAACCGTGACCCAGTAGCGGTCGACTTCGAAGAAGTGACGCAGCTTTTCGCGCGTGTCCGAACGGCCATAGCCATCCGTGCCCAGCACGACGAACTTCTGCGGCACGAACGCGCGGATCTGCTCGGTCAGCGCGCGCACGTAGTCGGTCGATGCGATGACCGGACCTTGCGCACCCTTCAGCAGCTTCTCGACGTGCGAGAGCTTCTTCTCTTCCGTCGGGTGCAGCAGGTTCCAGCGCTGCACTTCGTGACCTTCGCGAGCCAGTTCGGTGAAGCTCGGCACGCTCCACAGATCGGCAGCGACGCCCCAGTCGTTCTTCAGCAGATCGGCAGCGGCGATCACTTCGTTGAAGATCGTGCCCGCGCCCATCAGTTGCACGCGCGGCGCCTTTGCGTCGGCTTCCGCTTTGCGGAAGGCATACATACCCTTGATGATGTCGGCCGCTACAGCATCGCCCTGCGGAATCGCCGGGTGCTCGTAGTTCTCGTTCATCACCGTGATGTAGTAGTACACGTCTTCCTGGTCGGCAACCATGCGACGCAGACCGTCCTGCATGATGACCGCGAGTTCGTAACCGAACGTCGGGTCGTAGCTGATGCAGTTCGGCACCGATGCCGCCCACAGGAGCGAGTGGCCGTCTTCGTGTTGCAGACCTTCGCCGTTCAGCGTCGTGCGCCCGGCCGTGCCGCCCAGCAGGAAACCGCGCGAACGCATGTCGCCCGCCGCCCAGGCCAGATCGCCGATGCGCTGGAAGCCGAACATCGAGTAGAAGATGTAGAACGGGATCATGATCTCGCCGTGCGTCGAATACGACGTCGCGGCTGCGATCCAGTCACACATGCCGCCGGCTTCGTTGATCCCTTCCTGCAGGATCTGGCCGGATTCCGATTCGCGGTAGAACATCAGCTGGTCGGAATCTTCCGGCACGTACTTCTGGCCTTCCTGATTCCAGATACCGATCTGACGGAACAGGCCTTCCATACCGAAGGTACGCGACTCGTCCGGCACGATCGGCACGATGCGCTTACCGAGCGACTTGTCTTTCAGCAGGATGTTCAGGATCCGCACGAACGCCATCGTCGTGGAGATCTCGCGGCCTTCGCCCGTGCCCTTCAGCAGCGGCTCGAACGCGTCGAGCGCCGGCACCGGCAGCGAGTCGGCCTTCTGGCGACGCGCCGGCAGATAGCCGCCGAGGTCCTGACGGCGAGCGCGCATGTACTCGAGTTCCTTCGAGCCTTCTTCGAACTTGAGGTACGGCACGTGGACGAGGTCTTCGTCGGAGATCGGCAGACGGAACTGGTCGCGGAATTTCTTCAGCTGGTCCACATGCAGCTTTTTCTGCTGGTGGGTAATGTTCATCGCCTGGCCGGCTTCGCCCATGCCGTAGCCCTTGATCGTCTTCGCGAGGATGACGGTCGGCTGGCCCTTGGCGTTCGTGGCTTCGGTGAACGCCGCGTAGATCTTGTGCGGATCGTGGCCGCCACGGTTCAGGTTCCACACGTCCTCGTCGGACCAGTCGGCGACCAGCGCCTTCAGTTCCGGCGTGTTGAAGAAGTGTTCGCGCACATACGCGCCCGACTCCGACTTGTACGTCTGGTATTCGCCGTCGACGACTTCCATCATGCGGCGCATCAGCGCGCCCGACTTGTCGCGTTGGAACAGCGCATCCCAGCGGCTGCCCCAGACGACCTTGATGACGTTCCAGCCGGCGCCGCGGAATTCGCTTTCGAGTTCCTGGATGATCTTGCCGTTGCCGCGCACCGGACCGTCGAGGCGCTGCAGATTGCAGTTGATCACGAACACGAGGTTGTCGAGGCGTTCGCGGCCGGCCATGCCGATTGCGCCGAGCGATTCCGGTTCATCCGTTTCGCCGTCGCCGAGGAAGGCCCAGACCTTGCGGCCTTCGGTCTTCGCGATGCCGCGCGCCTGCATGTACTTCATGAAACGCGCCTGGTAGATCGCCATGATCGGGCCGAGGCCCATCGAGACGGTCGGGAATTGCCAGAAGTCCGGCATCAGCCACGGGTGCGGGTACGACGAGATGCCCTCGCCGCCCACTTCCTGACGGAAGTTGTCGAGCTGGTTTTCGGTCAGACGGCCGAGCAGGAACGCGCGCGAGTACACACCCGGCGACGAGTGGCCCTGCACGAACACGAGGTCGCCGCCATGTTCGGCCGACGGTGCATGCCAGAAGTGGTTGTAGCCGACGTCGTACAGCGTGGCGGCCGACGCGAACGAGGCGATATGGCCGCCGACGTTCGTGTCCTTGCCCGCGCGCAGCACCATGGCAATGGCGTTCCAGCGCGTGTACGAGCGAATCCGGTGCTCGAGGTCCTGGTCGCCGGGAATCGGCGCCTGACGCGACACGGGAATCGTATTGATGTAGGGGGTGTTTGCTGAGAACGGCAAATGTTCGCCGTGCACGCGGGCGAATTCGATTTGTTTTTCGATCAGGTAGTGAGCGCGGTCGGGGCCCACAGCAGAAATCACGCCATCCAGCGCTTCAAGCCATTCGCCGGTTTCCTGGGGATCGTCGTCTTTTTCAGCGGCGACATATTTCATGACTTCGTCGGGTACAGCGGACATGCTCGTCTCCTGGATATAGAGGAACGCTCTTTGAACAGACGACGCGGACGAAGCACGACCGCGGCAGCTTCGGGCGATTGTAATAAGGGTCCTGACGTCTGCGCAACAAAATTTTCGAATTACGAGATCGAATCTCATAATGCGGAAAATTGTTGCGGCGCAACCTGATTTGACTGCCGATCGACGGATACGTCGGCTAGTTTGCGCCGATTACCGTCACTTTCTGCGCTTTTTTGCGCCATTTGCTAGCGACACGCTGCGCTACAATGCCACGCATGTTGACCGAACGGCTTTTCGCACGCTCGGCGCGCACCGCCGGTTCGCCGGGCGATTCGACGCCGTCCTCCCGCTGGCACCACGGACCGTGGTGGTCGAACTCCTATTTGCTCACGCCGCTGCTGTCGATCCTGGTTTTCCTGGTCGTCATGAGCCTGATTCTATGGAGCCTGAACCGGCGCGAACAGCAGCAGCAGGAAGACACGCTCTACCGTAATGTCGCGTGGGCGCAGCAGCAGATCCGCCTGTCCATGACCGGCGCGCAGGAACAGATACAGGCCCTTTCCCGCGATCTCGTCGCCGGCCACGCCGATCCGCATTCATTCCAGGTGTCCACCACCGACATCATGCAGGGGCATCCCGAGATCCTCTACATGAACTGGTACACGAGCCTGCAGCAGCCGCGCTGGCCCAATACCGCGCTCCCCGTGTTCGGCCAGCGCCTCGCCAAACCGAACGACGCGCAAATGGACGAGGCCGTCAAAGCCGCCTTCAACGAGGCCCGCAATACGCGCCGCCAGGTGTACTCGCCGCTGATCTACGACGACCTCGGCAACGGCTACATCACGCTGCAAACGCCGGTCTACCGCGACCGCGACTTCCTCGGCACGATTGCCGCCGTGTTCTCGGTGGAAGGCATCCTGAAGCACGACATTCCGCCCGAGTTGTCGGCGAAATACAAAATCTCGATCATCGACGTGAACAACCGCGAGTTGACCACCACGTCGACCCGCCCGCGCCTGCCGCGCGACATGTTCTACGATCTGCCGCTCGACCCGCCGGGCCAGGGTGTCTCGGTGCGCGTCTACGCGTTCCCGCAGATGACCAACTTCACCAACAACACGCTGGTGTGGCTGGTGGCCGGCCTGTCGTGCTTCGTGTTGTGGAGTCTGTGGAGCTTGTGGAAGCACACGCGGCAACGCTTCGAGGCACAGCAGGCGCTCTACGCCGAAGCGTTCTTCCGCCGCGCAATGGAAAACTCGGTGCTGATCGGCATGCGCGTGCTCGACATGCACGGCCGTATCACCCACGTCAATCCGGCCTTTTGCCGCATGACCGGCTGGGACGAAAGCGATCTGGTCGGCAAGAATGCGCCGTTCGCTTACTGGCCGCGCGACGCCTACCCCGAGATGCAACGCCAGCTCGACATGACGCTGCGCGGCAAGGCACCCTCATCGGGTTTCGAATTGCGGGTGCGCCGCAAGGACGGTTCGCTGTTCCACGCGCGCCTCTATGTGTCGCCGCTGATCGACAGCTCGGGCCGCCAGACCGGCTGGATGTCGTCGATGACCGACATCACCGAACCGAAGCGCGCGCGCGAGGAGCTCGCCGCCGCGCACGAGCGCTTCACGACCGTGCTCGAAAGTCTCGACGCCGCCGTCTCCGTGCTGGCCGCCGACGAAGCCGAACTGCTGTTCGCCAACCGCTACTACCGTCACCTGTTCGGCATTCGCCCGGACGGCCATCTGGAACTGGCGGGCGGCGGGTTCGACAGCGCCCAGGCCTCGTCCGATTCGATCGATATGGTGGATGCCTACGCCGGTCTGCCGG
This sequence comes from Paraburkholderia caffeinilytica, assembly GCF_003368325.1. Lineage (NCBI taxonomy): Bacteria > Pseudomonadati > Pseudomonadota > Betaproteobacteria > Burkholderiales > Burkholderiaceae > Paraburkholderia > Paraburkholderia caffeinilytica. Next base: position 676,314 of record NZ_CP031467.1, read on the forward strand.
CTGCCGCGTTGACCGAAAGCACCGCCGACGCGCAGGAAGTCTATGTGCAAAGCATCCAGAAATGGTTCGAAGTGCGCCGCCAGTACATCCAGTGGGTGGACGGCCATCTCGCGCAGATGCAGATCGCGACCGACATCACCACCCGCAAGCAGGCTCAGGAACTCTCGCGTCAGCAGGACGAGAAACTGCAGTTCACCAGCCGCCTGATGACGATGGGCGAAATGGCCTCCTCGCTCGCGCACGAACTGAATCAGCCGCTCGCGGCAATCAATAACTATTGCTCTGGAACCGTGGCACTGGTTAAATCCGGTCGAACGACGCCTGACAATCTCCTGCCCGTGCTCGAGAAAACCGCCCAACAGGCGGTGCGGGCTGGCATGATCATCAAGCGCATTCGCGAATTCGTGAAACGCAGCGAGCCGAAACGCCAGGCCACGCGCGTAGCCGATATCGTCGCGGACGCGGTGGGTCTCGCCGAACTCGAAGCGCGCAAGCGCAAGATTCGCATCGTGACCGATCTGCGCTCGCGCCTGCCGGTGATTTACGTCGACCCGGTGCTGATCGAGCAGGTGCTGGTGAACCTGCTGAAGAACGGTGTCGAAGCCATGCACGACGCGCGGCCGAATGCGGTCGACCCCGTGATTCGCGTGGTCGTGCGACTGGAGAGCGGGTTTGTCTGCATCAGCGTCGTCGACCAGGGGCCGGGCGTCGACGAAGCGACAGCCGAGCGTCTCTTTGAACCGTTTTACAGCACCAAGTCCGATGGCATGGGCATGGGGTTGAACATTTGCCGTTCGATTATCGAATCGCACCGCGGCCGTCTGTGGGTGGTCAACAACGTCGAATCCGACGGCCACATCACAGGCGCCACGTTCCATTGCAGTCTGCCTATTGGAGAGCCTGACGGCCCGAGCAACGGCGGGTCAGAGGCGCCGACACCACAAACCGTTACGGGAGAGCTATGAACAGCCCAGTCACCACACAGGAAACTGTCTTTGTCGTCGACGACGATGAGGCCGTGCGAGATTCGCTGCGCTGGCTGCTGGAGGCGAACGGCTACCGCGTGCAATGCTTCTCCAGCGCCGAGCAGTTCATCGACGCATGGCAGCCGCATACGCATCCGGGCCAGATCGCATGCCTGATTCTCGATGTGCGGATGTCAGGCATGAGCGGGCTCGAGCTGCAGGAACGCCTGATCGCCGACAACGCGTCGCTGCCGATCATCTTCGTGACGGGGCACGGCGACGTGCCGATGGCTGTGTCGACGATGAAAAAAGGCGCGATGGACTTCATCGAAAAACCGTTCGACGAAGCCGAACTGCGCAAGCTGGTCGAGCGCATGCTCGACAAGGCGCGCAGCGAAAGTACCAGCGTGCAGCAGCAACGCGCCGCCGCCGAACGTCTGGGCAAGCTGACCGCGCGTGAGCACCAGGTGCTCGAGCGCATCATCGCCGGCCGCCTGAACAAGCAGATCGCCGACGACCTCGGCATCAGCATCAAGACGGTTGAAGCGCACCGCGCGAACATCATGGAAAAGCTCAACGTCAATACGGTTGCCGATCTGCTGCGACTGGCGCTGTCGAACAAGCCGCAACCGGCGCAGTGAACCAATAAGCATAACGACCGCGGTACACCCCGCGGGTCGCGACTGTGTCTCAAAGGCCGGACTGCCGAACAGTCCGGCCGGCTTTGCTCCTCTCTCCTCCCTCCCCCTGCTTCACAACAACTTCACAACAACTTTGCAACCACGTCGCGACAGCGACCGGCGGCATGACTCAGCACACCCGCATTCACATCCGTCAATCATTACGCATAACTCAGCATACGCTTACGTCGGGCGGCAATAACTTCTTTCCTCCGACAAGATTGACAAGCGCTGCTACTCCCCTTAATTTACACAGAACTCCTCAATAGGAACCGTTGATGCCCGATGAACGCGGGACAAACGTGCTGTCGTTATCGTATGCGGCGTCGCCATGCGACGTAAATCAACTAAGACGGTTGCGCCGCATTGCCGAGGTATCCGTCACATCGAACGGTTCAAGCGGAGCTGAGCCGGCCTTTATTCGCCTTACTCGCCTGATTCACCTTACTCGCCCTACGCGCGTTACCCGCTTCCCTCTCCATTGCGTCGCTCCAAAGCAGCGCAGCATGCGCTGCTCATCCACTTCGCGCGTCTAACCCAGCCGGGAGGATTTCATCGTGAAACGATCCGGAACACACCGTTCGCGTGTGTTGCTTGTTTGCGCCGCACTTGCGGGCGCACCACTCTTCGTCGGTCTGGCCATGCCGGGCGCGGTTTACGCGCAAAGCGCCGCGAAGCTGTCGAACCAGCAACTCGATTCGCTGACCGCGCCCATCGCACTTTATCCCGACGCGCTGCTCGCGCAGGTGTTGATGGCCGCCACCTTCCCACAAGACGTGCAGGCTGCGGCCGCATGGTCGAAAGCAAACTCGAAGCTGCAAGGCGACGACGCCGTCAAAGCGGTCGCGTCCGAGCCCTGGGACCCAAGCGTGCAGTCACTCGTCGCCTTCCCGCAGGTCCTCGCGACCATGGCGTCGAAACCCGACTGGGTCTCGCAACTCGGCACCGCCTTTCTCGGCCAGTCGAATGACGTGATGGACTCCGTGCAGCGCCTGCGCAAACAGGCGCAGGCCGCCGGCAATCTGAAAACAAGCTCGCAGCAGAAGATCGTGGTCGAGCAAAGCACGATTCAGATCGTGCCGGCCAATCCGCAGGTGGTCTACGTGCCGACGTATAACCCGACTGTCGTCTACGGTGCGTGGCCCTATCCCGCCTACCCGCCCGTGTATGTGCCGCCGCCTCCCGGTTATGCAATCGCGAGCGGTTTGGCTGCCGGCCTCGCGTTCGGCGCCGGCGTCGCGGTGGCCAATTCGCTGTGGGGCGGTTTCAACTGGAACACGCACGACGTCAATATCAACGTGAACCGGTACAACAACATCAATGTGAACAACCGGATCAACGTGAACAGCAGCACGACGAACTGGAACCGCAACACTAACGTCAATCGCAACGTCAACAATACGAACATCAACCGCAACGTCAACAACAACCTCGGCGGCACGCAGCGCGATGCCTATCGCGGCCGCGACGACACCGCCCGCGCCCAGGCGCAGCAGACCTTGCAGAACCGCACCGGCCAGAACCTGAGCGGCAATGCAAGCCAGCGCGTGCAAGGGATTCACCAGGGCGGTACGCAGAACGCCGATTTGCAGAACCGCGCGCAGAACACCAACCGCGATAACGCATTACGCGGCGCCGGCGACGGCAACACCGCGCGGCAGGACACGCAGCGTGGCCAGACAAGCCGCAACGCAGCCTCGAACAGTTCCGGCGGCGGCCTCGGCGCCAACGGCGGCGGTCAGCAACGCACGGGCGGCGGTTTCGCTGCAAACGGCGGAGGCGGCAGACTGGGCGGTGGTGGCGGCGGCGAACGCCACCTCGGCCGCAACCGTTGAACGATCAAGAGGAGTCCCTGATGATTCGCTTATTTCCACGCGGCGCGTTGCGCGCCCACGTTCTGACACTCGCCGCCGCCTTCGGCACGACCGGCACCCTGCTGGTGGCGCCGGTACTGCTGCTCGGCGCGAGCGCCGCACACGCGCAGACGGTCTATCCCAGTGCCGACGCCGCCGCCAGCGCGTTTGTCGACGCCTTGGCCCGCAACGACGAAGGCGCCCTCAAACACGTACTCGGCAACGATTTTCATCGCTTCATTCCTACCGAAGGAATCGGCGAGGACGATATCTACCAGTTCCTCGGCGCATGGTCGAAAGGGCACCAGATCGTTGAGGATCCCGTGAAGAGCAAGGGTCGCACAACCGCCCATCTGGCCGTAGGCGACAGCGGCTGGACCTTGCCGATTCCGCTCGTGCAGGCGGGCAAGGGTTGGCGTTTCGATCCGCCCGCCGCGCAGGACGAGATGCTGACGCGCCGCATCGGCCGCAACGAACACGCGGCGATCCTGACCTCGCTCGCCTACCTCGACGCGCAAAACGATTATCACAATCTGACCCAGCACTACGCCCAGCGCTTCGTCAGTACGCAGGGCCAGCACGACGGCCTGTACTGGGCAACGGCGCCCGGCGAAACGGAAAGCCCGCTCGGACCACTCGCCGCCACCATGCCCAACGGCACCCTGCCGAAAGAGGCCTACCACGGCTACCACTACCGGATCCTGACGGCGCAAGGTGCGCACGCGAAGGGGGGCGCGCAGAACTACGTCGAAAACGGCGTGCTGGCCAAAGGTTTCGGTCTGATCGCTTCGCCGGCCGAGTACGGCAAGACCGGCGTGATGAGCTTTATCGTCAATCAGGACGGTCAGGTCTATCAGAAGAACCTCGGGCCGCAGACCGCGCGTGCGGCGGCCGCCATTAAGTCGTTCGACCCTGACGATAGCTGGCAGCCGGCGCAGGAGTAGCCAGAAGTCGCTCGACGGCCGCGGCGGCGCACCCGCCGGCCGCGCCGATCTACGTTGGAACCGGCAAGATGTCCATGTTGACGCAGGCGCCGCCATTCGGCGCCTGCGTCCATTGCCGATGCCCGCGCGTCGATGCCCGCGAGATCACCCTGCGTCGGCACCCATGTCGGCGTGTCAGCACCGGCATCCTCGTCGGCACACCCACGGCCGCCAATCACGTCCGGCGCCCAGCGCCAGCATGCACAGTCGGCCCGCCCCGGAATCCACACATGGCACGCCATGCGGGGCCGGTATAATGTCGGACTTTGCAGCGCTGCTTATCCCTGATTCGCGCCGCGCGCTTTTCATGCGCCGACCCGTTTCCGGTGAAAAGCGCCATCGCCCATGCCGCACATGCGGGCCCGCGCCCTGCTCCGCTTTCCAAACTGCCCATCTCGACCGACCATGACTGCCAAACTGATCGACGGCCTAGCCCTTTCCAAGACCTTGCGCGCCGACGTCGCCACGCGCGCCGCCGCCCTCACGGCCCGCGGCCATCAGCCGGGCCTCGCCGTGGTGCTGGTCGGCGACAATCCGGCCAGCGAGGTCTATGTGCGCAACAAGGTCAAGGCGTGCCATGACAACGGCCTCGGCTCGTCGTTCGACCGCTATCCGTCCGATCTGCCGGAAGCCGAACTGCTGGCGCGCATCGACGAACTGAACCACGATCCGCGCATCCACGGCATTCTGGTGCAACTGCCGTTGCCGCCGCATATCGACAGCCACAAGGTGATCGAGGCGATCGCCCCGGAAAAGGACGTCGACGGTTTTCACGTTGCCAATGCCGGCGCGCTGATGACCGGCCGCCCGCTGTTCCGTCCGTGCACGCCGTACGGCGTGATGAAAATGCTGGCGGCCTACGAGATTCCGCTGCAAGGCGCGAACGCGGTGGTGATCGGCCGCTCGAACATCGTCGGCAAGCCGATGGCGCTGCTGCTGCTCGAAGCCGGCGCGACCGTCACGATCTGCCATAGCAAGACACGCGATCTGGCCGCGCATACCCGCAACGCCGACGTGGTGGTCGCCGCTACCGGCCTGCGCAATATTCTCACTGCGGACATGGTGAAGCCAGGTGCGGCCGTGATCGACGTCGGCATGAATCGCGACGAAGCGGGCAAGCTGTGCGGCGACGTCGATTTCGCAGGTGTAAAGGAAGTGGCCGGCTACATCACGCCGGTGCCGGGTGGCGTCGGTCCGATGACCATCACGATGCTGCTCGTCAACACGATCGAAGCCGCCGAGCGCGAAGCAGCGGCGAAGGCGTAAAGCTGAAGGGCATGCCGGCGAGGTGCTTTCGCCGGCATCCTCAAGGGGCCGCCTGGTCCCCGGCCGCTATGCCCGCGCCAGGCGCCGCGGGCCGGCGCGCAAGACGCCCACGGCACCACTTCAGCACCGGTCGCTCCACGAAGTGCCATGACAGCGCCGCGCACAGCAGGATAAACGGCGCGGCGATCAACACCGCCGTCACGTGGCTCAACTGCGGCGCGATATTCGCGACGCATTGCTGCATCATGAAACCGTACAGATAAATCCCATAGGAGTAGTCGTGACGCGGCACAAAGCGCCTCAGGAGCGGCGTCGCGCCCACCCACAGCACGCCGTAGACAAAAGCCAGATAGAACAGCGGCTGAGCGCCGGCCGTGTCGCGGAACACCAGAAACACCATCGCTAACGCGAGCGCCGTCAGACCGTTGAGGTCGATCCGTTCGCGCCAGCCGTACAGCAACATTCCCAGCATGAAAAACGGCTCCGGCCAGAACGAATAGCCGCCGGGTGGTTCGCTGAAGTCACGCAGTCCGATCTGCAGATGCGGCAGATGCACGCGCAGAACGAACGCGGCACACCCGAGCGCCGCCGCCAGCGTCACGCCGCGCGCGCTGGACAGGAGCCCCAGCATGCCGGTCGCCACCACGATCAGATAGCAGCGCACTTCGAGCGGCAACGTCCACAGCGGCGCGCAGACATCGACGGGAAAGCGGTTGTGCTCGAATACGCCGGGCAGCGCCCAGCCGGTTTTCAGCACGATGGTGGAGAAGTTGTCGAGGCTGGCCCACGTCATGCCGGAGGCGAAATAGTCGCGCAGCGGCAGCGTGGTAAACAGCGGCCCGAGGATGAATACCGTCACCAGCGAGCCGCCCGCCACCGCCGGCCATAGGCGCGCGATGCGCAACGCGACGAAACGAGGCACCGAACGTTGCCGGTCGAAACTGGCGGTCACCAGCATGCCGCTCAGCAGAAAAAACGCGTAGACACCGAGTGCGCCAAACCCATCGAAACCGAGCGCGTTCTGGACCCAGTCCGTCGTGCCGTCGGGTGCTTGCAGCAGATAGGAGTGGCCGTACACCACGGCAATGGCGGCGAGAAGCCGCACGAGATCGAAGTTGTTGCCTTTGCGCGATAGAGCGTGCGAAAGCGGGTTCATCGATACCTCTTGCAGAAAGCGTCGCTGACGGATGGCGGCACGCCAGAATGCGGCATGGCAGCAATTCGCACCGTTCGCTTTCGCACAGAGCGCCGCGGCGCAGCGGGAGCGGCGAATCGGGTGCCGATCGGGCACAAATCGGGCGCAAGCCGGTGGCACATTCCCACCGCCTGAACCGCACGCGGCACCCGCTCCTCCGCACACAGTCACGCGACATCTGATAATTTGTCTGCTGACGGATTGGAATCGGCGCGCCCCGCCCCAATAATGTCCACATGGAGTGTCATTAGGGTGCCATCGCGCGCCCGTCGATGCACCGATTACCCGTTCACCCGCGTCAGACAGGAAGCCTTATGTCCACTACCCCCTCGAAGCACGACAATCCGCTCCTCGATTTCTCCGACCTGCCGCGCTTTGGCGAAATCCGCCCCGAACACGTCACGCCCGCCCTCGATGTCCTGCTCGCCGATGCCGCCGCCGCTGTCGAGCGCGCCGCCGAGCCCATGACGCCCGCTTCGTGGGCCGATGTGGTCGAGCCGGTCGAGCGCGCTACCGAACCGCTGTCGCGCGCCTGGGGCGTGGTCGGTCATCTGAACGCCGTGGCGGATACGCCGGAACTGCGTGCCGCGTACGGCGAGAATCTGCCGCGTGTCACCGAATTCTGGTCGAGCGTCGGCCAGAATCTCGCGCTCTATGAGAAGTACAAGGCGATTCACGCCAGCAGCGATTTTTCGTCGCTGACCGGCGAGCGCAAGAAAATCCTCGGCAATGCATTGCGCGATTTCCGCCTGTCGGGCGCGGAATTGCCGGAGGACCAGAAACCGCATTTCGCCGAATTGCAGGAAAAGCAGGCAGGGTTGTCGAAAGCGTTTTCGGATCACGTGCTCGACGCGACGAACGTGTACGCCTATCTCGTCGAGGCCGGCAATGAGACGCAACTGGCCGGCCTGCCCGAAGACGTGATCGAAGCCTCGAAGGAAGCAGCCGAACGCGAAGGCAAGACCGGCTACAAATTCACGCTGCACTTCCCGTCGTATTTTCCGGTGATGCAGTACTCGGAAAATCGCGCAATGCGCGAGACGATGTATCGCGCGTATGTGACGCGCGCGTCGGAACTCGGTCCGCAATACGGCAACGGCAAGCCGGAATGGGACAACACGGCGGTACTCGCCGATCAGTTGAAGCTGCGCGCCGAAGAAGCGCACATGCTCGGCTACAACAACTTCGCCGAAGTTTCACTCGCGCCGAAGATGGCCGAATCGCCGGCACAAGTCATGGCCTTCCTCGAAGACCTCGCCACGCGCGCGCGTCCGCACGCCGAACAGGACTGGAAGGAACTGCGCGAATTTGCCGCGAACGAACTCGGCATGGCCGACCTGCAGCCGTGGGATATGACGTTTGCCGCTGAACGTCTGCGTCAGAAGCGCTATTCGTTCTCCGAGAACGAAGTCAAACAATACTTCCCGGAAGACGTCGTCTTCAAGGGCCTCTTCAAGGTCACCGAAACGCTGTTCGGCGTGCGCATCCGTCGCGACGAAGCGGCCGTGTGGCATCCGGACGTGCGCTTTTTCCGCGTCGAGAATCAGGACGGCGGCCTCGTCGCGCAGTTCTATCTCGATCTGTATGCACGCGAAGGCAAACGCGGCGGCGCATGGATGGACGACGCACGCGGCCGTCACAAGCACACGCACGGCAGCGTGCAAACGCCGGTGGCGTATCTGACCTGCAACTTCTCGGCGCCGGTCGGCGGCAAGCCCGCCTGCTTCACGCATGACGAAGTGATCACGCTGTTCCACGAGTTCGGCCACGGCCTGCATCACATGCTCACGCGTGTCGACGAACTGGGCGTGTCGGGCATCAACGGCGTCGAGTGGGACGCGGTCGAACTGCCGTCGCAATTCATGGAGAACTTCTGCTGGGAGTGGGACGTGTTGAGCGACATGACGTCGCACGTCGACACCGCCAAACCGCTGCCGCGCGATCTGTTCGACAAGATGCTCGCCGCGAAGAATTTCCAGAGCGGTCTCGGCACGCTGCGCCAGATCGTGTTCTCGATGTTCGACATGCAACTGCATACCGGTTTCGATGCGTCCGGCACGAAGAACGCCACCGAACTCGCGAGCGAGATCAACGAGCGTTTCCACGTGGTGCCGCAAGCTCCGTTCTCGCGTTGGCCGAATACGTTCAGTCACATTTTCGCGGGCGGTTACGCGGCGGGCTACTACAGCTACAAGTGGGCGGAAGTGCTGTCCGCCGATGCGTATGCCGCGTTCGAAGAAGCGGCACAAGCCGCGAGCGGCAGCGTGCTCGATCAGGCAACCGGCATGCGCTATCGCAAGGAGATTCTGGAAGTGGGCGGCAGCCGTCCCGCAATGGAATCGTTCAAGGCGTTCCGCGGCCGCGAGCCGAATATCGATGCGCTGCTGCGCCACAATGGCATGACGCCCGCCGCGACGCATTGATCTTGCGTTGATGCATTCGCCGGCGTTGTGGATAACGCCGGCATCGGCAAAAAACGGTGATTGAACCACACCCTGCATCGTTGGATACCCGTCCAATGATGCAGGGTGTTTTTTCATGAGCCAGCACCGGCATTTTCCATTCGCGTGCGTGTCACGAGCGGCGCGCCGTGGCTAGCCGCGATGCAGCTTGAAATCAACCTGCGCGGGACGCCCTTCCAGCGACAACGCCGCGCGCGCGGCAGGCGCACGGCTCACCACCTTGCCACGGCTCACCACCGCGAGCCGCGCGGCGCGCAAGCGGATCGCTTCGACCGGATCGCGTGCGTCCAGCAACACCAGATTGGCGGCGCAACCGGGCGCCACGCCGTAGTCCTCCAACCCGAGAATCCGCGCGGCATTCACCGTGACCGCGTCGAAGCAGGCATGCATGCCGTCGACGCCCGTCATCTGCGCAACATGCAAACCCATGTGCGCGACTTCGAGCATGTCGCCCGAGCCGAGGCTGTACCACGGGTCCATCACGCAGTCGTGGCCGAACGCGACGGTGATGCCCGCCGCCATCATCTCCGGCACGCGGGTCATGCCGCGCCGTTTCGGATACGTATCGCTGCGGCCCTGCAGCGTGATGTTGATCAGCGGATTGGCGATCGCCGCGACACCGGACTCGCGCATCAGCGGCAGGAGCTTGCTGACGTAGTAGTTGTCCATTGAATGCATCGAGGTCAGGTGCGAACCGGTGACGCGCCCATGCAGGCCGAGCCGGTGCGTTTCGGCGGCGAGCGTTTCGATGTGGCGCGACATCGGATCGTCCGATTCGTCGCAATGCATATCGACGCGCAAGCCCAGCTCCGCCGCGAACTCGCACAACATGCGCACGGACTGTGCGCCATCGGCCATCGTGCGTTCGAAATGCGGAATCCCGCCGACCACGTCGACGCCCATCGCAATCGCACGCTTGAGATTCTCGAATGCGCCGACGCTGCGCAGGACGCCGTCCTGCGGAAACGCGACCAGTTGCAAGTCGAGATACGGTGCGACGCGGCGCTTCACTTCGAGCAGCGCCTCGACCGCGAGCAAGCGCGGATCGCACACGTCCACGTGACTGCGAATCGCCAGCAGACCGCGTGCGACAGCCCAATCGCAGTACTGCAGCGCGCGCTCGATCAGCGCCTCCTGCGTGAGGTCCGGCTTCAGTTCGCCCCACAGCGCGATGCCTTCCAGCAAGGTGCCCGACGCGTTCACGCGCGGCAGACCGTACGAAAGCGTCGCGTCCATGTGGAAATGCGGATCGACGAATGGCGGCGTGACGAGCGATCCGGCTGCGTCGATTTCTTCATGCGCGTTCGCGGCCAGATTCGGTTCGACGGCGACGATGCGACCCGCTTCGATGCCGATGTCGACGGGTTGCTTCTGCTGCAGCGCGGCGCTCGGCGGCAGCATCGCGCGGCGGATAATCAGATCCATGATTCGCTCCCTGTTGACCGCTCTTTGACTGATTGCGATTCTATCGGCGTCAGAAAATGCGTGCCGTGTTTTAACAGAAAGCCGTACCGGCAGGCAGAGGGAAATCCGTACCGGCTGCGGGCGACGACGCACGCCTATACTCGGCTTTTCGGCTTTTCGGCTTTTCGGCTTTTCGGCTTTTCGGCTTTTCGAACGTTCGACGCCAGGCGTTCTGCGTCGAGGTCGGGGCATCCTCGTTCAGCGCACAACGGTACCTGCATCCTCCCACCACCGGAGCAAAACCATGAAAACCATCGGCGTGATTGGCGGAATGAGCTGGGAATCGTCCACCGAGTACTACAAGCTCCTGAACCGCCACGCCAAGGCGCGCCTCGGCGGCCATCACAACGCCCGCAGCCTGATGCTGACGGTCGACTTCGCGCCGATCGAGGCCAACCAGCGCGCCGGCAACTGGACCGCGCTCGGCGATCAGCTGGCCGACGCCGCACGCCAACTCGAACGAGGCGGCGCCGACCTGGTGATACTCGCGACGAACACCATGCATCGCGTGTATGAAGCGATCGAACAGGCGATCGACGTGCCCTTCCTGCACATCGCCGATCCGACCGGCAACGCGCTGCGCGCCGCGGGAATCGAGCGGGTGGGCTTGCTGGGTACACGTTATACGATGGAGCAGACGTTTTACACGGGGCGCTTGCACGAGCGCTACGACTTGGAGGCGCTGGTTCCGGACGAAGCTGAACGCGCGGATGTGCACCGCATCATCTACGACGAGCTGTGCCACGGCAACGTGAATGACACCTCGCGTGCAGTGTATCAACGTGTGATCGAAGGACTGGCCGCCCGTGGCGCGCAGGCGGTGATTCTCGGCTGCACGGAAATCACCTTGCTGATCAAGCCGGAAGATTCGGCATTGCCCGTGTTCGACACGACCGCGTTGCATGCGCAAGCGGCGGTGGATTGGGCGATCGAGTCGGAGTGAAGGCAAGCGCGCCTTGTGCTTGCACGAGAGGCGACGCCAGAGGTTAAAAAGCCCCGTCGCAGCGGGGCCGTGTTCCCGAACTACCGTTCAGTCTTTCAACAGTTCGTCCAGCTCTTTTGCGCGGCTCTGCGTGATGTTCGCCATACATTCCCAGAAGAAAATATAGCGTTCGGCGGCTTCACCCATTGAGTACGTTTCGCCATAGCATTCGTTGTCGCGATACGTAGCCCAGGCATTCTGCGCCTTTTGGAAGAAGGGAAACGCTACAGGCTCACCGCTAGCCTTGAGCGACGCGTCGACACTCTGAATCTTCGAAGTTACCGCCTTCAGCTTCTTTTGAAGTTGGCTGTTCGCCTTGTTGAATTTCAGGTGTGAACACTGCGCCAGATCGTCATTGCTCGCATGCTCGCCTGAATCGCACATGCGTGTGATTTCCGCCGCCGGTCGCCCAGCAAAAGAAGCCTCGGGCGACTTGAAGTAATGGTAATCGAACTCCCCCGAATACACCGTCTTCGCACTCGCCACGACAGGCAGTAGCACTAGCGCGCACAACAACTTAGTGCGATGAGTCATAAACCCCCGCTTCGAACATTTCTGCTTCACGATGACGACGTTTGAGCAGACCTTTAACCGGATGCCCCTTTGACGTTGCATACTGCCTCATCTTGTTGCCTACCTTGTTGTATTCCCCAGTATTGACAAAATCGAGAACGTCATCGCCGTGATGCTGCAGGTTGTACATGAAGCATACAAGCGCGTCGTATTCGAACTGATACAACGGAACCTTGATCCTCCCGTTGATCGTGTTCTCGGCCCATGCGACATCTTGCCGGAGAAGCACCTCAGCCTGCGCTTCCGTAATCCCGTTCCTGAACGGTTTTTCGGACACCGCGCCCGATATCTTGCCAAGATGCACCAGATGCCCGTATCCGATTGTGGCATTGCCGCTCTTGCTTCCATCCTTGTCGTACATGGTCTCGCTATACGATTCCCAGCCCTCAAGGAATTTTAAGCCGTCCCCTGATACTTTCCACGGCTTGCACAAGCGCCGCGTGTAGGCCGTGACATTAGAGTTAGGGTTAGTGTTCGTTGTTGCGGTACAGAGTGCGTCAGGCATGATGATTCGTTAGGTGAGTTGGTTTATTGAATGGTTTCGCGGTGTCCGATGTATAGCCGGACGCTTTGCGGGCCGTTCGTCCTGTAGCGCCCGGTCTTCCCGGTGCTATCCGTTACGCCACGAACCAGCGAACCGAACGCGTCGCGGATCGTGTACAAGGTATCTGGAAGCGCGCGGCCGTTTCCGTCGCGGAGGGTGAACTGTTCGCCGTATCTTAGGGGCGCGATTTTCGATATCGGTTGATGACTGCTACTCTGGCTCGACACCGCAACGGCAGAACGTTCGGCCAGATCGTCGCACCACGATTCACGCGCGAGCAGGCCGATAATCGCCTGTGGAGTCGCACAACCGCATAACACAATGTCTCCGTCGAGCGCGACCTCGCGCACGTTGAGGTAGCGGGGCCGACGCGGGCCACCGGACTTGATGATTTGCCCCGTGCTATTGCATGTCGCGCAATACGCATCTCCTCCGATCAAGGCGGCCTGACGTTCGTAAAAGGTGACGCGTAGCGCGGCGATATACGGCAGAACTTCACCGCCGCCGGTCAACGCGTCGCCTACGACTGCGATTCGACGCATCATGATGGGCCCCTTACTCTCGCGTCCGTTCGACGCCGTGTTCGTTGATGGGCACAAAGATTGTTGACGTGCGTGGTTCGCGGTGCGGGCTATCGTTGATGAAGTCTCCGTTATCCAGCACGCTACCCACGACCGCGTAGGCAAGATGCGGCCTGTCCGGCACGCCAACGCCCGTAACGATCCGTGCGCGCGATCCGTCCGCGTATTCTACGAAGTCACCGATACGCGCGGCCATGCTCAAACCTTCGACTTTGTAGCCACTCGTTGCATCTTTCAGTACGCCCCCGCGTGGTGTCGTTGCACCTTTTACGGCGAATCGGTGCAGGGGTCCTGGCGGCGGGGGTACGTAGTCCGCATCGAATAGCCCTTCGATCTGCTCGCCTTCCGCTACGAAGATTCCCGCGTCTTCCCATATGGTAGAAATGATGTGATCGCCGTTGCTCAGACTGCTACCCACAAGCGCGGCGGGTCGGTGGTCAATCGTGGTCGCAAATCCGGCACCGTCCAAAATCACCGCCTCGCTACCGTCGCCAGACGTCACAACATCGCCAACGCGCGCGAGGGGAAGCCCGCAATAGGTATTTTCGGAGCCGCTTGTCACACATCCTCCGCGCTCGGTGCGTGCGCCGATCGTGGCGAGCCAATACGTTGTGCCTTTGCGCTTTTCCTGTTCCGACATTCCGGTGTCTCCTGTTCGGGATAGTTGAAAGGACGCCGGTCCGCCATTGACCGGCGCACACACGCGACCGCTGGGCCGTCGTGAGTTCAAAATCCTCGGTGGAAACGATCACCTGGCGATATCGGACAAGGATTAAAAAGGGCTCGGAAAATGCGCATTGCATGACATGCAGCGAAGTTTGATATTCGACAATTTGTGTCCAATATCGCGATTCATTCGGACGCTCGAACCGTGTCCCGAATATCTCGAGCCCGCGCAATGCGGGCTTTGTCGTTTCTGTGCCCGTCTGATCTCCTGGAGAGGCTCCCCATGCGCGACCTGTACGCCAGTTACGCCACCGCCTTGCGTGATGCTCTGCGCCACGCCATCGAGTGCGGCGGCAAGTCCTCGTTAGAGCGTGCCCCACCAGGGCGTGCGGTCCGCTTCCACGCTCACAGGCAGCGATGCGACCGCGCACGCGAAGGAAACAGCGGTAAGCCTCACTGAACGCTGCGGTGTGAACCGGCATACCGTGACGGCGCACGTCGCGATCATCGAAAAGGATCTGGTTGGCATCCGGCAGAACGCCGGACGGCGATCATGCGAGTGTGCGCATTGATGCGCTCCTGCGCGGGGTGGGTATCGTCGTCGATGCCGACAGGGACACGACGGTCCCCGCGAACGACGCGGCGCAGGCGGCATAAGATGGCCGGGCTCGATCTGAGCGTAGACAGACGCGCAATTACGACAGGCGTACGTCTCAAACCAAAGGACGAAATACGCGCGATCGTGCGGGCGCTCAACAGGACCGCCTCGCAGGCCCACACAGATGCCACGCGTGCGGTTCGCGCGAACGGCTACAACATCGAGGCAAGCGCAATCAGGCGCTCATTCTCGATCGAACGCGCTACGCCCTCGCGGCTTTCGATAACACTGCGTGCGACGGGTGCCCCCATGGCGCTCATCAACTACGACGAGACGCAGACAAGGTAAGGTGTAACGATGCGCGTGAAGAACGGCCGCAAGCTGCTACGCCACGCGTTCATTGCGACCATGCCAAATGGCCATAGGGATATCTTCAAGCGCGAAGGCTCGGGACACCAGCGTGTAACGAAAAAAGGCCGATCGTATATGAGCGGCCTTCCCATTCGCTCACTTTACGGGTCTTCGATACCGGATGCGTTGACGAACGACATCGTATAGAAAACACTCGCGCAGACTATCGGCGACAAGTATCCCGCGATTCTCGCGCATGAATTTGCATGGCGTGAAAAATAGCGTCAGTGGCTGGCCGCGCTCATGCTCCGGCCGCGCGGTCGATTGGTGGATGCCTTGGCTTGCTGCAGAATATCTGCCCGTACCTTGGGGTCGAGCAGACAAACGGTATCGGTCACGACCAGAGAAAACGCCACGTCATAGGCTTCGGCCTAGGCTCTGTAATTTTCTGCCGAATCGGCAAGCGCACTCGCCAGAAGCCCATAGTCGCTCTGGTGCTTTTTGCCGGTGGGCATGTACGTCTGGATCGTTCTTGCCAGGGCGGCGAGATTGGCGAATTGCGCCTGATGCCGCGCGATCAACGCGGCGGCTTCCTTTGCTACGCGCCTAACATCTAGTTCTTTGAGGGTGTAAGTGCCGCGGGGTTTGCGGGTGTGAGAGGCTTGGACCGATTTTGTCATGGTGCGATTTCCGGTGTGTTCCTGAATCGCCCGACACTCGCTAACAGACGGGGTGAGCGGGCACATGGCAAAGTTGGCGGACCGGTTGTTGTCCCATCCAGGCAGACGCTCGCGCGTCTCCTTGCCAAGGCCCGCCCATTGAAAAATATAGGCGTGCGACGACAGTCCCGCACCCTTTCGGGCGCGGGAGGGACAACAGGACCAGGCCGCCAAGCCTGGGCCGCCGTTGTTTGCGGCGGCAACGGCGAATGTGTAGCGCGTCCGTTTCGAACTGAGCAACTAGCCAGGCCAATCGGAAAATTCCCGGTTTCGTTCCGACGTTTCGCCACTATCGGCACCTGTCTCATGCGATCGAACGTTTGCGCATCGACCAATCCCGACTGCCGTTGCGAACAGAATGAACCAAAGTTAACATCGGCGCCGACTGTTTATAAGCGATCGCCATCAAATCTGCTCACGAAGATGTTGGGAATCCTGAGGCTTATGGAAGTAGTGTGGAGAATGTTGCGGTGGGTGTGGAGGATCAACGGACAACAAAAAACCCGCACAGGGCGGGTTTCAGTTCGGGACATACTCGCATAAAATGCGCCGCGATTGTCCTGAGAATGTACTAACAACGAATCGGGACGATTTCAGATCACACACGAAGTCGACTAGAAGCGTTGATGCACTTGGTTGCGGGGGTAGGATTTGAACCTACGACCTTCGGGTTATGAGCCCGACGAGCTGCCAGACTGCTCCACCCCGCGTCAGAGAAAAGCGATTGTATAGGGACGCTCGCAAGACGTCAAACAATCGGGTGAAATAATTTCAGACGAGGCGCAGCGCGTGGTCGCGCGCATGCCGCAAATGAGCGAACAACTCAGAGATCCGCGACCGTCGCGCCGTCCACTTTGCCGTCGATGATGTCCTCGCCGTACTGGCTCGCGCTGCGTTTCGCGACGCCGAAATCGGAGAACGTGGACGGCAGCACGAGACGAAATACGCGGCTTGCCTTCGAGCCGCTGATGGCGCCCGGCCGGCACACGCGCACCGCCACGTCGTAACCTTCGGCGTGACGTTTGTGACCGTCGAACTTGTCGAACTGCCGCGAAAACACCAGCGGATGCACTTCGAAGTCCTTATAAAGGGCTGGATAAAGTTGGGCCATGATGCATCCTCGATGTGCGTAAATATGATCCCACTATACGCCGCGGCATGACGGCGGCACGCTTTTATTTTTTCACGGCCGCCGAGGCAATTTTCACCGTCGCTCGCCTCGCGCGATAAGATGCGGGACTATCGGAATCGACTCGATGCCCAGCAAGAATGTGAGAACTTCATGAAAATCGCCACGTGGAACGTCAACTCCCTCAAGGTCCGCCTGCAACACGTCATCGACTGGCTCGAAACCAGTCATACCGATGTGCTGTGCCTGCAGGAATTGAAGCTGACCGACGACAAATTCCCCCGCGCCGAACTCGAAGAAAAAGGTTACCGAAGCTGGTTCGCCGGCCAGAAGACCTACAACGGCGTCGGCATCCTGGTGCGCGAAGGCCTGAACGTCGACGAAAGCAGCATCGTGCGCAACATCCCCGGCTTCGAAGATCCGCAGCAACGCGTGATCGCCGCGACCGTCGAGGGCGTGCGGATCATCTCCGCCTATTTCCCGAACGGCCAGGCGCCGGGCACCGACAAATTCGCCTACAAGCTGAACTGGCTCGCCGCCCTGCACGACTGGATCGCGAGCGAAATGGCGATCTATCCGAAACTCGCGCTGCTCGGCGACTACAACATCGCGCCGGAAGATCGCGACGTGCACGATCCGAAAGCGTGGGAAGGCCAGAATCTGGTGTCGCCCGAAGAGCGCGCCGAGTTCGTGCGGCTGATCGGACTCGGCCTCCTCGACGCGTTCCGTCAGTTCGAGCAGCCGGAGAAGATTTATTCGTGGTGGGACTACCGGATGATGGCGTTCCGCCGCAACGCGGGGCTGCGCATCGACCATATCCTGCTGTCGAAGACCCTTGCTGAAATCTGCTCGTCGTGCGATGTCGACAAGGTGCCGCGCAAATGGGAGCAGCCGTCGGACCACGCGCCGGTCGTCGCGCAGATCGGCTGAACCACGCCGCACGCATGACCTCGTGCGGCGCTCTCGACGCAATGCGAACGCAGCGGCGGCCGGCCGGCCGGCCGGCTTCAAAAGCCTACGCCGGCCCGTTTAAACAGCGCCACAGGAATTCGAACACCATCGCATCATGCCCGGCCTGCTCCAGCTCATCGGAGCCGCCGTGGCCGCCTTCCGTGTTCTCCCGATACCAGACCCTTGCCGCGCCCAGTGCCTGCATGCGCGCGGCCATCTTGCGCGCGTGTGCGGGATGCACACGGTCGTCGGCAGTAGACGTGGTGAACAGCACGGGCGGATACGCCACGCCCGAACTCACGCGGTGATAGGGTGAGTAAGCGGCCAGCACGCGTGCCGCGTCAGGGTCGTCGGGGTCGCCGTATTCGTCGATCCACGATGCGCCTGCGTGCAGCAGGTGATAGCGGCTCATGTCGAGTAGCGGCACTTCGCACACCACGGCGCCGAACAACTCGGGACGCTGCACCATGCACGCCGCGACCAGCAGGCCGCCATTGCTGCCACCCTGAATGCCGAGTTGCGCGGCACGGGTCACACCTGTGCTGATGAGCGCCTCAGCCACCGCGATGAAATCGTCGAACGAGCGCTGCCGATGCTCGCCCTGCGCCGCCGTATGCCACTGCGTGCCGAACTCGCCGCCGCCGCGAATATGCGCCACCACGTACACCCCACCCCGCTCCAGCCAGCCGATGCCCGGCCCGGTCAGATAACCGGGCAGCAGCGGGATCGCGAAGCCGCCGTAACCGTTGAGCAGGCAGGGGCGCGTTTGTTCGGGTGGGTGCTTGTGCGTTTGTTCCTGCGTTTGTTCCTGCGTTTGTTCGCGCATCCGCTGCTTCGCCTGCGCTGTCTGCTCTTGCGCAGTTTGCTGTGTAACCCGGGGGCCGATCACGGTGTACGGCACCCGCGTGCCGTCCGCGGACACCGCGTGTCCATGCGTCACCGCGAACGGCGTCGCATCGAACTGAGTCGGCCAGCGATCGAGCAACGTCCAATCAGTCAGGTCATTCTGGGCAAGATCGCTAAGCCAGTACGCCGGCGGCTGCAAATAGTCGTCGGTATCGACGAACACCTCGTCGTTCAGCGTCGGCTCGACAGGTGAGACATCGGCTTGCACATCGTCACGCGACGGAAAGAGACGGTGATGCCAGTGCCAGGTTTGATCGGCCGCTTGCGACGGGACCCACAGCGAGGTTCTGCTCTGCACATTGTCCAGGTACGACACGATCAGGTGATTGCGCGTGTGTGTCCACTCGCAGGCGGAGGTTTGCGATGTCGGCGTGAAAAGCGGCACCACGTCGCGCTCGCCGCGCAAGAATGCCGCTTCGCGGATCGCCAGCAACGCGCCGCCAGGATAGCGCACTCCGTTGCAGTCCCAATCGAGGCGTGGCTCGAGCAGCAGCCAACCCTGCCAGCCGCCGACCGCGACATGCGACGGCACGTCGTATCGCAGCCAGGCGCCGGTGCCATTGGCAGCACTGCCTGCATTAGCTGCGCTGCCTGTACTGGCTGCATTGACTGCACTAGCCGAATCAGGCCCATCGGCCGCACGCGCCACACCGGTGGCGTCGGCACCGCCCACAGCCCCATTGCCGCTATCGAGGTAATACGTCTGCGAATCGAAGAAATCGACGCTGCTCACCACCGTGTGGCGCTGCTCGATCGGATCGTAGTGGGCCTCCACACCGATATCGCCAAACGCCCCCTTGAAGACCACCGGCGCGTCAGACAGTGCGCTGCCCCGCGTCCAGCGACGCACCTCGCGCGGATAGCCGGAGCGCGTCAGCGTCTTGCGGCCGTTGTCCCAGCCGACGTAAAGCGTATCCCGGTCGATCCACGAAGCCGTGTGCTTGCCGGCCTTCGAGATCACGAAGCCATCGTCGACAAAACGTTGCGCGTCGATGTCGAACTCGCGTACAACCAGCGCATCCGAGCCGCCCGGCGACAGCGTGACCAGCGCGCGGTCGCCATCCGGATAGAGAATGTCGAGTTCGGCAACGACCCACGGCGTGCCTTCCGCTGCACCGAGCGCGTCGAAGTCGAGCAGGTTCTGCCAGACCGGTGCGCCACTGCGCCAGGCCGCCCACGTCGTGCGCCGCCAGATGCCTTTGGGATTGCGCTCGTCCTGCCACAGGTCGTAGGCCCACTCCTTCCAGCGATCGGGAATGACCGGACGCTCGCGCGGCAGATAAGCGTCGGCAAGCCGCTGTTCGAGCGACTCGAATGCCGCGCTGCTGCACCACGCAGCGCGCGTGCGGACGTTCTGCGCTTCGACCCACGCGAGCGCTTCAGGGTCGTCGAGCGCTTCGAGCGACAGAAAGGGATCGGGGGAAAGCGGCCAGGAGAAAGGGGCGGAAGAAACGGGGGAATCGGGAGAAGCAGAAGAATCGGGCATCGTCGGCTGTCGAATGAAAACAGCGTCGATTATGCCTTGCGGGAGCCCGAGGGCCTTTGACGCTGCGCGCCGGAGCCGCCGACGGTGCAGCCGACGAAGCTGTCCATGCGGCGAGGCCTACGCGGCTGTCAGGCGTCGCCCTAACGGGACAGCCTGAGCAACAACCGGCGGGGCGGCTGACAAGCCGCCCCGCCAGACCCCGCCAACCTCACGGCTCGAGATTGAGCTCCTGAATCTTGCGCGTAATCGTATTGCGGCCAATGCCGAGCCGCTCCGCCGCCTCCACCTTGCGTCCGCGCGTGAAATCCAGCGCCTCGCGAATCACCGCCGCTTCGAAACGGCGCGCGAGTTCGTCCATTACGTCGGCCGCATTCTCGCGCAACATCCGCGCGACTTCGGTGCGCAAGCCGCCTTCCCAGGCGGCGACGGTGGTCGCAACGAGCATGCCGGCGGCGCCAGCCGGATGCGTGGCCGCGCTGGTTCCGTTGATCGGCGCGCCGCCGGCGAGCCCTGCCTCACCGGCGCCGACCGCCCCGCCTCCGCCGCCCGCGAGATCGGCCACACCGGCTTGGGTGGGACCCAGATCGGGCGGCAGGTCCTTGATCTCGATGGTCTGCGCCGGCGCCATCACCGTGAGCCAGTTCGCCAGATTCTCCAGTTGGCGCACATTGCCCGGAAACGGCAGCGATGCCAGATAGGCGAGCGCCTCTTCGGACACGCGCTTTGGCTCCACGCCCAGATCGCGTGCACTCTTTTGCAGGAAGTGGCGCGTGAGCAGCGGAATGTCTTCGCTGCGCTCGCGCAAGGCCGGCAAGCGCAAGCGGATCACATTGAGCCGGTGATACAAGTCCTCGCGGAACAAGCCCTGACGCACGCGCGATTCGAGATTCTGGTGCGTCGCGGCAATCACGCGCACATTGGCGCGCAGCGGATTGTGGCCGCCGACGCGATAGAACTGGCCGTCCGACAGCACACGCAACAGACGCGTCTGCAGATCGAATGGCATATCGCCGATTTCATCGAGAAACAGCGTGCCGTTCTCAGCCTGCTCGAAGCGCCCCTGGCGCATGGCCTGAGCGCCGGTGAACGCACCCCGCTCGTGACCGAACAGTTCGGATTCCAGCAGATCCTTCGGAATCGCCGCAGTGTTCAGCGCGATGAAGGGACCGTTCGCGCGTGGGCTATGTCGGTGCAACGCACGCGCGACCAGTTCCTTCCCGGTGCCTGATTCGCCGGTAATGAGCACGGTGGCCGCGGAATGCGACAGCCGGCCGATCGCGCGAAACATGTCCTGCATTGCCGGCGCCTGGCCGAGCATTTCCGGTGCATCGGCGACACGGTCGTCCCACGTCTGTTCGCCGCGCATGCTTTCGTCGACCGCGCGACGGATCAGCTCGACCGCCTTGTCGACGTCGAACGGTTTGGCGAGGTATTCGAAAGCACCGCCCTGGAATGCGGCGACCGCGCTGTCCAGGTCCGAGAACGCCGTCATGATGATGACGGGCAAGCCCGGCACCTTGTCACGGACGGTTTGCAGCAATTCGAGGCCGGAACCGCCCGGCATCCTGATGTCGGACACCAGTACCTGAGGGCTGTCGTGATCGAGCGCCGCGGAAGCCTCGCGCACGTTCGCGAAGCTGCGTGTCGCGAAGTTTTCGCGGGCGAGCGCTTTTTCGAGCACCCAGCGAATCGATTGATCGTCGTCTACTATCCAGATCGGCTTCATATAGGTCGGTCAGAAGTCTTGAGAGGCCTTGAGAGGCGTTTGGTGTTAGCAGTCGAGCGGCAGCAGAATCTGAAACTCGGTGTGGCCCGGCCGGCTTTCCACTTCGATCAGCCCGTCGTGCTGTTGCACGAAAGTCTGCGCGAGCGTCAGGCCGAGACCGCTGCCATCCTCGCGCCCCGACACGAGCGGATAGAAAATGCGGTCACGGATTTCCTCGGGAATGCCCGGGCCGTTGTCAGTGATATGCAAGTCCAGTGCCAGCTTACATAAACGTTTCGACACGGTGATCTTGCGCGCAACGCGAGTGCGCAGTTCGATGCGCGCGTCGCCTTGCGAGATGCGCTCGCGCAATGCTTCGGCCGCATTGCGCACGATATTGAGCAGCGCCTGGATCAGCTGCTCCTTGTCGCCGCGCAGGTCCGGCACGCTCACGTCGTAATCGCGCTCGATCGTGAGACCGCGCGGAAACTCCGCGAGAATCACCTGGCGCACGCGCTCGCACACTTCATGAATGTTCACGTCGCCGACGATATGCGGATGACGGTGCGGCTCCAGCAAGCGATCGACCAGCGTTTGCAGCCGGTCCGATTCCTTGATGATGACCTGTGTGTACTCGCGCAACTCGTCGCGCTGACGCTCGCCGAGTTCGAACTCGAGCAGTTGCGCCGCGCCGCGAATCCCGCCGAGCGGATTCTTGATTTCGTGCGCGAGGTTGCGGATCAGTTGCTTGTTGACCGCCGTGAGGTCGTTGATGCGCTCCTCGCGGTCGGTGCGGATATGCCGCTCGTTCTCGAACAGTTCGAGCAGCACATAGTCCTGAGCGCTTTCCAGGTGACCGACGACCGCATGCACATGCAACGGCTCGTGGCCCGGACGCTCGAGTACGGCGTCCAGATGCGTCGCGTGAAAACGGTGGGCGGCGATCGCCGAAATCGTGGCGAGCAGTTCGTCCGCGTTCGAGAAGATGTCCGGCCACGCCATCTGCGTCAATTGCTTGCGCGAGAGCTCCAGCATCGACTCCGCCGACGGGTTCGCAAACACCACGCGCAGCGTGCGTTTCTCCAGCACCAGCGCGACCGTCGGCAATGCTTCGAAGCCCGGCAGCAAACCGGAACCCACCAGCTGAGCGTCGTCCGACAGCGTCTGCTCGTGCCCTTTCCTTGCCTTCATCAGATTCTTCAGAACCATCTTGCAGTCTGGCCGATAGGAGATGGTGATCAATCAGGTTTGCAGCTTATTGTCCTGCCCGATGCCCTGCTTCATTGTCCTTGCGCCGCAAACGCCGCGAGTGGACTGATGCGCGTCTAACAAAAAAGGGACGGCGCCGCCGTCCCTTCGTGACCGATCGCGAGCGTCGGGCAAAGCGCTTCGCCGTTTGAAAGGCGAAGCGCCATTGCCGCTTACAGCGAGTAGTACATTTCGAATTCGATCGGGTGCACCGACTGACGATAGCGTTGCAGCTCGCCCGTCTTCAGTTCGATGTACGCGTCGAGCATCGAGTCCGTGAACACGCCGCCGCGCGTCAGGAATTCGCGGTCCGCGTCGAGTGCGTCCAGCGCCTGGTCGAGGCCGGCACACACGGTCGGGATCTTTGCATCCTCTTCCGGCGGCAGGTCGTACAGGTTCTTGTCGGCAGCTTCGCCCGGGTGAATCTTGTTCTGCACGCCGTCCAGACCCGCCATCATCAGCGCGGAGAAGCACAGGTACGGATTCGCCATCGGATCCGGGAAACGCGTTTCGATACGGCGGCCCTTCGGATTCGACACGTGCGGAATGCGGATCGACGCCGAACGGTTGCGAGCCGAGTAAGCCAGCTTCACCGGTGCTTCGAAGTGCGGCACGAGACGCTTGTACGAGTTCGTCGACGGGTTCGTGATCGCGTTCAGCGCGCGAGCATGCTTGATGATGCCGCCGATGTAGAACAGCGCGAATTCCGACAGACCTGCGTAACCGTTGCCCGCGAACAGGTTCGTGCCGTCTTTCCAGATCGACTGGTGAACGTGCATGCCCGAACCGTTATCGCCGACCACCGGCTTCGGCATGAACGTTGCCGTCTTGCCGTACGTGTGCGCGACGTTCTGGATGATGTACTTCATTTGCTGCAGCCAGTCGGCGCGTTGCACCAGCGTCGAAAACTTCGTGCCGATTTCGTTCTGGCCTTGACCCGCGACTTCGTGATGATGCACTTCGACCGGAATGCCGATCTGTTCGAGCAACAGGCACATTTCCGAACGGATGTCCTGGAACGTGTCGACCGGCGCGACCGGGAAGTAGCCGCCCTTCGTGCCCGGACGGTGGCCGGTGTTGCCGCCTTCGAATTCCTTCGACGACGACCACGGTGCTTCTTCCGAGCCGATCTTGATGAAGCAGCCCGACTGGTCCGTGTTCCACTGGACCGAGTCGAAAATGAAGAATTCCGGTTCCGGACCGAAGTAGGCGGTGTCGCCCAGGCCCGTGCTCTTCAGGTACGCTTCAGCGCGCTTTGCCAGCGAACGCGGATCGCGCTCATAGCCCTTGCCGTCAGCCGGTTCGACGACGTCGCAGGTCAGGACGAGGGTCGACTCTTCATAGAACGGGTCGATGAAGGCGGTGTTCGCGTCCGGGACCAGCAACATGTCCGATGCTTCGATGCCCTTCCAGCCGGCAATCGACGAACCGTCAAACGCATGGCCGCTTTCGAACTTGTCTTCATCGAATGCCGACACCGGCACCGAAACGTGTTGCTCTTTGCCGCGCGTGTCGGTGAAACGGAAGTCGACAAACTTGACGTCTTCGTCTTTGACGAGTTGAACGACGTCGGCCACGGATTTACTCATAACCTATCTCCTGATTAACGAATTCGGCGGATTCAGCCGCCGCCCAATCTAGCTGACCCGCCCCGGCGCGTCCACCCCTCTATCGTTGAGGACGAACATAAAAGCCTGCTGGAACAAATCGATCGGCACCAATAAAGCAGCTTCTGTGCCATGTATGCGCCAGCCCGGCGCAAAACCACACCGCACGCGCGCTTGCAGGGAATTCGCGCACCGAACTGCATGCGGCCCCGAAATCCTCGCGCCGTATAGCGCACCGAGTTAGTGCATCATTACAATCGGCAGCGAGTGATGGCTTCATTGTGGTGCATTCACGTGAATATGCACCATTTTTGAACGTGCATCCCCTTGTTTCGGGCGGACGAGGCGCCCTTGGCGAACCGCATGTGCGCCGCACGCCGCGCGCTAAAATAATCATTTGGTCCGATGGAGATTTGCGCTCATGAGCACGCTCGAACAGTTGTACGCCCAGGCGGACAAACGCCGCACCGAGAACCAGTTGCCCTATGCGGGCGCGGTGTCGCCCGCCGAGGCGTTCGAAATGCTGCAACTCGATCCGCGCACGCGTCTCGTCGACGTGCGCACCCGTGCCGAACTCGATTGGGTCGGCCGGCCGGTTATCGGCGACGGACAATACGTCCATGTGGAATGGACGCGCTATCCGGGCGCTGTGCCGAATCAGGAATTCCTTCAGCAACTGAGCCAGGCCGCCC
Organism: Paraburkholderia caffeinilytica; assembly: GCF_003368325.1. Lineage (NCBI taxonomy): Bacteria > Pseudomonadati > Pseudomonadota > Betaproteobacteria > Burkholderiales > Burkholderiaceae > Paraburkholderia > Paraburkholderia caffeinilytica. The sequence goes on from NZ_CP031467.1 coordinate 701,920, forward strand.
CGCCCGATACGCCGGTGCTGTTTTTGTGCCGCAGCGCCGCGCGCTCGAAGCTCGCCGCGATCGCCGCCACCCAGGCGGGCTACACCAAGGCGTACGACCTGCTGGAAGGCTTTGAAGGCGACAAGGACGGCCAGGGGCATCGGAAGACGGTGTCGGGCTGGTGCTTTCGCGGGTTGCCGTGGATCGGCGCCTGATTGTTGATTCGCAGGGGCCTTCGGGCGATGGGCGGGACAATTAGACGCATCGTCGGCGCTGCATGTGACAGGCCGATGATGCGTTGAGTCTTAAGTCAGGCACGGGCGCAACAGCGCCCGAAGGAAGGATGGAGTGCGCGGCGATTAACCCTGGCAAGACCACGTGGCAAGACCAACGCTCAACCGCGCGGTTTGGCCGCAGCCGCCTCGAGTTCGACGATATCGCCGCCCAGCAGGTGCACACCTTCACGCAGCTTCACGAAGGCCGCCGCCACCGCTTCCGGTTCGCCCTTCACGCCAAGATCGATGTGATGCCGCGCATACACGCCGCCACGCTCGGCATCGCCCACGCTCGGCAGGCTGAACACTCGCACGCCCGGAAAATCGTGTTCGATTTTTTCCATCAGCGGAGTAAGGCGCGACTCCGGCAGCTCGAAGACCAGCAATGACTTTTCCGCGTGCGGCATCGCGTGATGCAGATGCGCGTACTGCGTATCCAGCACCCATTCGATCATCGGCCACGCCATCACCGGAAAGCCCGGCACGAAGTAGTGCTGTTCGATCGAGAAACCGGGAATCTTGTTGTAGCCGTTGGGAATGATCGACGCGCCCCGCGGATACGTGCCCATATTCAAACGATGCCGGTTCTCAGGCGAATTCAGATCGAGCGGCGTAGCGGAATTCGCCGGATGCATATCGCGAATGCGCTCCTGAATCAGCGTCGCGGCTTCCGGATGAAGCTCTAGCGGCACGCCGAGCGCGGCTGCCGCGCATTGGCGCGTGTGGTCGTCCGGCGTGGCGCCGATGCCGCCCGTGGAAAACACAATGTCGCCCGACGCAAACGTGCGTCGCAACGTGGCCGTGATGCGCTCCGGCTCGTCGCCGATGTATTCCGCCCAGCCAAGCGACAGTCCACGCGCGCCCAGCAACTCGATGACCTTCGGCAGATGCTTGTCGATACGTCTGCCCGACAGGATTTCGTCGCCGATGATGATGACGCCAAATGCCATTGCCGCCTCTTTCGCTTAGTCAGTAATGCATCAGTAGGGAACCGGCGCCGCGTGCCGCGGGCCGTGCTCTTCCGCGCGCATGCGCTGCAGCGCGCGCAAACAGTAGTAGCCGAACCACAGCGCCGAAAACACGAGGATGAACGCGTAAATCCAGATCGTCACCGCGGTGATCACCGGGAACAGCACGATCAGCCAGACCGACGACGCCCACAGCAGTGTCGGCAGCGACCCCAGCAGTCCGCTCGCGATGCCGATCAACAGCAGCGGCAAGCGGAAGCGCCGCACCAGCGCGCGCCGCTCGTCACGTGTGGCATGCAGCGCAAGCGCGTCGTAGCTCATCACGCGATACGTCAGCCAACCCCACAGAAGCGGTGGAATCAGCGCGAAAAACGGCGGCACCAGCCAGAGCGGCAATGTGACGACCAGCAGCACGAGACAGACCAGTGTGGTCCACAACGCCTGACCGAGGCTACCGTACCACGTTCCGCCGCGGCGCATTTCAAGGCCGGAGAACTGCCGCGCCGACAGAAAGCGGATCACGGCCGGCATCGACAGCGTGGCGATCAGCAGCAACACCGTGACGACGATCAACGGAATCGCCATCGCAATCACGATGAACGGCGCAATCGCCGCATGCAGCCCCGAGAAGCCGAGCCAATCGAACAGATGATAAAGCGTGACCGTGAACGACCAGCTTTCGAGCCACGCACGGGTGGCGCCAATCAGGGTCTGCCAGGAAAACCACAGGATCACGCCCCACCCGACCGTTGCCACCAGAAACGGCAGGAAAGTCAGCCAGAGCATGCGCGGGTGGAGCGCGCTTGCGAGCGCACGTCCAAACGAGCGCAACAGATCATTCATGCGAGCCAGTGCCGGTGAACGAAACGATGGAATAAGGGAAACGGCGCGACGACCCGGCAAAACGTGCGGCGGCCAGATCAGGATACGGACCGGAAAGCCGAACGGAAAACGAACCGGAAACGTACGCGCAAACGTGAACAGGATAAACCACGTGACGCGCCGCCGGGAAAACCGGCGGCGTGAGAAGAAGCATGCTCAAACCGGAGCGGCGTCGCTGCCCCCGGTGCGGCGCTTCGGCGAAAGCCGCCCGGCGATGCGCACGAAGGCGAGCCAGTGCTGCGCCCAGAAACCGTCGCCGTAGCGCCGGCCTTCGAGTTGGTCGCGGATGCCGGTCGGCTCCATCTCCCGGCTCCAGGACACGCTGCGAAACAGCATGTCCCACCACGGAAACAGCACGCCGAAGTTGCAACCGTACTTCAGGCCTTCATGACCGTAGCCGATTGCATGGTGACGGCGATGGAAAGTCGGGCTGACCAGCAGGCGCTCGCCGAGCCAGCCGAAGTAGAGACGAACATTGGCGTGCTGCACGCTCTGCGCCAGGTTCGTGATTGCCACCAGCACGACGAATTGCGACGGCGGCACGCCGATCACCAGTGCGATCACCGCGAAGAACGACGCTTGCAGCAGATCGTCGAGCAGATGGTTACGGTCGTCGGACCACAGCGACATTTGCTGCTGGCTGTGATGCACCGCATGCAATTCCCACCACACGCCGATCCGGTGCTCCCAGCGGTGATACCAGTAACCGGCGAAATCGAGCACGAGCAGATACATCACGAACGTGACGAGCGGCTGCGTGGTGACGCCCGGCCACAGATTGTCGAATTCGATATTCGCGATGTCGTGCAGACGCAGCCAGGCCTGCACGTTGTCGAAGAACGGCTGCAGCGCGAAAAAGAAGAACAGGTTGAGGATGCCGAGCTTGGCGATCCACGTGTAAATCACGTCGACGCGCACGGCCCTGCGGTTGTCCCACTGCTCCACCGGGCGGAGCGCCTCGAGCGGACGCAGGATCGCGTACATCGCCAGCACCTCGAAGATGCCGACGATTACCCAATACAGGCTGTCGTAAGTGTCTTCGTCGTAGTCCATCAGATCGAAGTGGAACAGCAGCGGCTGCACCACGTCGACGTACAGCAGCGTCTGCACGGCTGAGACGAAGCTGTCGAGAGAAGAAAAAATCAGATGGAACATGGTGCTGGCCTGTTACTTCATTTCTGACGGTTCACCTGTTACAACGTCACGCGCCGTTCGGCGCCGTGACCGGCGCGCGATTGAAGAAATAGATACCGTGCGGCGACCGCCCGACAGCTATCGTCTGGATCAGCTTATGCGTGTTCAGGTCGATGATACCGACATGTTTTGCGAAGCGGAATGTCACCCACAGATAGCGTTTGTCGGCGGAAAGTTCCATGTCGTCCGGCCCGGGCATCAAGCCGGTAATGTCGCCGACATTGGTGAGCGTGTCTTCGTCGATGATGCTGATCGTGCTCGCGACCCGGTTCGACACCGCCACATGCTTGCCGTCGGCCAGCGAGCGGAAGTTGTGCGCGCCCTTGCCGGTCTGGATCGTCTTGACGATTTTCTGGTTGCGCCAGTCGACCACCGCGACATAATCCGCCCCGGTCATGCCGATCAGCAGATATTTCTCGCCCGGTGTCATCCACAGGCCGGCCGGCACCTTGCCGACCTTCATTTTCCATTTGACGGTTTGCGTGGCCAGATCGATAGCGGCGAGCTCGCCCGACACCTGCAGCGTGACGAAAACCGTCTTGCTGTCATTGGTGAACGCCATGTGGCTCGGCATCACCGCGAGCGGCAGACGCGAAGCCAGCGTCATCTGGTTCTTCTGGCTGTCGTAATGATAGATGTCGAGGCGGTCCAGACGCAGCCCGGTGGTGACGAGCCACTTGCGGTCGGGCGAAAAACCGATCTGGTACGGATCCTCGATGTTCTCGACCCAGCGCTGAACCTGGCCCGATTTCGGATCGACGAACATCAGGTTGTTCGACACCGAGTTGGCGACGATCAGCGACGAATTGTCCGGCGTGGCCATCAGGTGGTGGGGTTCCTTACCCGTCGGCACGGTGCCGACGACCTGGTGGGTGGCCTCGTCGATCAGGCTCAGCGTGGCTTCGCCGGAATTGAGCACAATCACGTTGTTGGCGTGGGCCGCCGGAGAAAAAAAGCCTGCGGCAGCCACCAGTGCCGCGCCTGCGGCGAACGTGGCAGTCAAGCCGGGAAGAAAAAATTTACGCATGAAAACTCACTTCGGAGAACAACCATCATTGTAGAACGTTTGCTGTGACCAGCGGTTGACGTGGATGCGGGTGCGATGCGCGAAAAAACGGGGGGACGCCGAGCCTCCGAGGGCGAATCTGTCAGCAAATTCCGAGGCATTGACAACCCGACGCCGGTTTTGCGTAGGAAAATCAGCGGCGACCCGTATCAAATCATTTAACCCACAACACCACAACCCATTAAACTCTCATGTCATTTTATTTTTCATAAGACAAAACAAGATTATTCTTTATATCAAACAACATAAAAATACGCCCACCCAAAACCTATTACACTCCGCCATTTATTTCCAATAATTTAGGAATTGGCTTATATCGGCTCCGCCCCGCCGGACCTGACAATCTCGCCGTTCATCGCCCATGCACTTAATCCCGTGGACTTGAAAGCACGATGCGAGTAATTCGGACGCGCGAATAATTTTTCAGAACACGAAACGGACGGAATAAATAACCGCGGCCGTCGTGCTCTATTTATGCGCGAGACACCAAGGGCGATGACGCCTTTTCCGACTCAAAATGCTTTCGTGTGCCGTCCACGTTCATTGTTCCGGCGGAGTTTTCTGAAAAATGAATAAAATCGACAAATCGGTTTGGTGTGACGTTTCGTGTGACGTTTCGTCTGAAACAGCGGGCTCGTGGGTCGCCGCGTCGGAGACGGTTCGCCCGGAGACGAAACGCGGCGCGGCGCGCAAGCTTGTATTGACGCACGCTGTACTGGCTGGGGCGACGTTGCTGGGCGGTGTGCCGGTGGCGCAGGCGGCCACGGTCTATTTCGCCGCCGGCGCGGTGGCTCCGGGTTCGGATCCCGATGCGATTGCGTCACAACCGGGCTCGGTGGCAGCGGGCGTAGGTTCGAGCGCATCGGCTTCCGGGTCCATCGCGATCGGCAACTGGGCGAAGGCCTCGAACACAGCCGCGATCGCGCTCGGGTTCAACGCGCAAAGCAGCGGTGCGGGGTCATTCGCAGCCGGAATGTGGGCGCTGGCCGACGCTGATTTCAGCACCGGCATAGGCAACTACGCCGTGGCGAAGGGCATCGGCGCGACGGCCCTCGGCGCGTCCGCGCAGGGCAATGGCATGCATTCAGTTGCGCTCGGCTATACCTCGGAGGCGCAAAGCGCCGATTCGGTCGCCGTCGGCTCTTATTCCCGCGCGAACAACTCGCAAGCGAGCGCGTTTGGCGCCAACGCTTATGCGTTCGACGTTGGCAGCACGGCACTCGGCGCCAACGCGCGCGCGGATCGAAGCGGCGCGGTCGCCATTGGCCTTGACGCTGCCGCCTCCGCCGACGGCAGCGTCGCACTAGGCCAAGGCTCAGTGGCTACGCTGGCGAATACCGTGTCGGTCGGTTCGGCCAACCAGCAGCGCCGGATAACCAATGTTGCCGCCGGCACCCAGGCTACGGACGCCGTCAACCTGAGCCAGCTGAATGCCGCTGCCACCGACGCCGCGCGCTATTTCAAGGCGGGCGGCGCCAACGACGGCTCCGACGACGCCGCAGCAACCGGCGACCACTCGGCTGCGATCGGCGCCTCTGCCAATGCGTCCGGCGACCACTCGGCAGCGATCGGCGCCTACGCCAACGCATCCGGCGACGCGTCGTTTGCAGCCGGCACCGCCTCGTGGGCCCAAGGCGACAACAGCACGGCCCTCGGCAGCCTCGCCACGGCAGCAGCCGACGGCTCAACGGCCCTGGGCCACAACGCAAAGGCCGTCGCGGCCAGTTCGGTCGCGCTGGGCCAAGGCTCGCTCGCCGACCGTGCCAACACCGTCTCCGTCGGTGCCAGCGGCGCAGAGCGCCAGATCACCAACGTCGCAGCCGGCACCGCCGCTACAGACGCCGTCAACCTGAGCCAGCTGAATGCCGCTGCCGCTGACGCCGCACGCTATTTCAAGGCAAGCGGCGCCAACGACGGCTCCGACGACGCCGCAGCAACCGGCGACTACTCGGCTGCAATCGGCGCCTCTGCCACGGCGACCGGCGACCACTCGGCCGCAATCGGCGCCTCTGCCAATGCGTCCGGCGACCACTCGGCAGCGATCGGCGCGTACGCCAATGCAACCGGCAACGCGTCATTCGCAGCCGGCACCGCCTCGTGGGCACAGGGCGACAACAGCACGGCCCTCGGCAGCCTCGCCACGGCAGCAGCCGACGGCTCGACGGCCCTGGGCCACAACGCAAAGGCCGTCGCGACCAATTCGGTCGCGCTGGGCCAAGGCTCGCTCGCCGACCGTGCCAACACCGTCTCCGTCGGCGCCAGCGGCGCGGAACGCCAGATCACCAATGTCGCAGCCGGCACCGCCGACACCGACGCCGTCAACGTTGCCCAACTGAGGGAGGTTACGGCTCACACCGACGCCAAACTCGATGGCGCGGTGATGTACGACAAGAACGCCGACGGCAGCGTCAACAGGAACAGCGTCACGCTAGGCGACGCAACGAGCGGCGGCACGGTGATCCATAACGTCGCCGACGGCGTGGACACAAACGACGCCGTCAACCTGGGTCAGTTGAACGCGGCCATCAACAGCGCGGTCAGCAACATCACGGTCAACACGGCCAATCCCTTCTTCAGCGCTGACGGTGACAGCACCAGCGAAGGCGCAGTGTCGTCAGGCGCGCACTCGGTTGCCTCCGGCGCGAATGCGCAGGCCACGGGCACCAACGCCGTGGCGATCGGCGCGAACTCGGTCGCCAGCGGCAACAACGCCACGGCGCTCGGCGCCGCGGCAAACGCCGGCGCAGACAATTCGGTAGCGCTCGGTCAAGGCTCGGTCGCGGATCGGGCGAACACCGTATCGGTCGGCGCGGCGGGTCAGGAGCGTCAGATCGCCAACGTTGCAGCCGGCGTGCAAGGCACGGACGCCGTCAACGTCAATCAGTTGCAGCAGAGCGTGAGCGGCGCCGTCGGTCAGGCCAACAGCTACACCGACGACCAGATCCGCTCGGCCCGCCGCGATTCATACGGCGGCACCGCATCGGCGCTGGCGGCGGCAGGCTTGCCGCAAGCAGTCTTGCCGGGTCGCGGCATGGTGGCGATTGCGGGTGGCACATACGGCGGCCAGTCGGCCATGGCCATTGGCGTGTCGCAACTGTCGGAAACCGGCAAGTGGGTCTACAAGGTGCAAGGTACGACCGACTCGCGCGGTCAGTTCGGCGCGTCCGTCGGCGCCGGCATGCACTGGTAAAACCACGGCAGGAAGCGTGACGGGCCCGCTCGGAACCCGTCACGTCGAGGCCAATGGCGTTGCCGTACTAGCAGCGAGCAGGCGCGGGCCCGAAAGAACTCGCGCCCTTTGCGCGTGACATCATTTTCGAAAGGAGTGGCGTCGCGCGCTTTTTTGCTCGACACCACGTGCAGGAGCGCATCGGCCAACGCTGGACAAGGGAGGCAGGCACCCGCGGCGCCCTACTCCGTGCGCCGCCCAGCGCAGCATCGGTCCCGCATCATCTGGCGCTCAGCGCTGCATCGACTCCCAGACTTTGTAGAGACGCTTCACCGAAACCGGCATCGGCGTACGCAACTCCTGCGCGAACAGCGAAATCCGCAGTTCCTCCAGCAGCCAGCGGAATTCCGACAAACGCGTGTCCAGCACGCCGCCACGTTGCGCCAGCGCGCGCTGATAGTTCTGCAGCAGTGGCTGGAATTCGGCGAATTGCCGTGTGTCGCGTGCGGAGTCCGCCTTGAGCTTGTCGACACGCAGCGCAATGCCCTTCAGGTAACGCGGGAAGTGCGTCAACTGCGCGTACGGCGTATCGACCACGAAGCGTTTGCCGATCAGGCCATCCAGCTGGTTCTGCATGTCCGCATGCGCGGCCGTGAACGCCTTCGCCTGCACCAGCTTTTTCGTGACGGTCGCGTATTCGCCCAGAATCTGCCCAACCAGGCGCGAGATTTCCTGAGCCAGCAAAGTCAGACGGCTGCGGCCTTCGTCGCGGCGCGTATGGAAACTGACGTCATCGGCCGGCAGCGGGTCTTGCAGGCAGGCACGGTCGAGTGCGGTGTCGATCAGTTGATCGCGCAGTTCCTCCTGCGTGCCGCGCGGCATGAACTGCATCGCCATTTCGCGCAGACCCGGGAGATTCTTTTCCAGATACTTGATCGGTTCTTTCAACTGCAACGCGAACAATCGCCGTAACCCAGCGCGATGGATGCGCGCGGCTTCGTCCGGTGAATCGAACACCTCGACGTCGCAATGCGTGCCGCGGTCCACCAGCGCCGGATAGCCGAACAAAGTCTGCCCGCCACGGCGAATTTCGAGCAATTCCGGGAGCTTGCCGAAATTCCACGTCGTCAGCTTTTCGTACAGCGCGGTGCCTTGCGCGCCGTCTTGCGACGCAGTTTGCGGACCGGACGCAGCGACGCCCTTGCCTCGCGGCCCCGCACCGCTTGCCGCACTGACTGCGCCGCCCGCTTGCGCGCCAACGGCCACGCCGCCACCGCCGCCCGCATCCGCCAACGCCGCCCCGGCCGCGCCTGACGCAATCTTCTGAAAATGCTGCTGCGCCTGGCCGCCGAGTTCAGCGCGCAATTGCGCCAGGTTGCGGCCCATCGCGAGCTGCCGGCCATGCTCGTCGACGACCTTGAAGTTCATGAACAGATGCGGCGTCAGCGTCTCGAGTTTGAAGTCCGACTGCTTCATCGCGACCTGGGTCTGCTCGCGAATGTCCGCGATCAGCGATTCGAGCAAACCGCCCGCGCCGAAGCGCGGACCGCTATGCCGCTCGACAAAACCGGCTGCGAACTCAGGCAGCGGCACGCAATGACGCCGCAGCTTCTGCGGCAGCGATTTCAGCAGAAGTTGCGCCTTCTCTTTCAGCATGCCGGGCACGAGCCACTCGCAACGCCGCGCGTCGACCTGATTGAGCGCATACAGCGGCACCGCGAGCGTCACGCCGTCGCGCGGCGAACCAGGCTCGAAGTGATACGTGAGCGCCATCTCGACGCCCGCCATCGTCATGCGCTTCGGGAACAGATCGGTCGTCACGCCGGCGGCTTCGTGCCGCATCAGATCGTCGCGCGACAGATACAGCAGACGCAGCTTGTCTTCCGGCTGGCCGCTCTTCTTCACCTCGTCGCGGTACCAGCGCTCGAACGACGCACCGGTGTAAATGCCTTTCGGCAACGCCTGATCGTAGAAACCGAAAATCAGTTCATCGTCGACCAGCACGTCCTGACGGCGCGACTTGTGTTCCAGTTGCTCGATATCGGCGAGCAGCTTGCGGTTATGCGCAAAGAACGCGAGCTTCGTATCGAACTCGCCTTCCACCAGCGCGCCGCGGATGAACAACTCGCGCGCACGCGCCGGATCCTGTTTGCCGAAGCTCACGCGCCGCCGGTGATAGATCGGCAGGCCGTACAGCATTGCGCGCTCGAACGCCGACACCTGCGCCGCGCGCTTTTCCCAATGCGGCTCGGACAACGACTTCTTCAGCAGATGCTCGCCGATTTTCTCGATCCACTCCGGCTCGATCTTCGCGATGCAGCGCGCGTACAGACGGCTCGTCTCGACCAGTTCCGCGGCCATCACCCATTTGCCCGCCTTCTTCACCAGCGCCGAGCCCGGCCACAAATAGAACTTGATGCTGCGCGCGCCGAGGAAATACGGTTCGTCGTCGGCTTTCAGGCCGATGTTGCCGAGCAGGCCGGTCAACAACGCGAGGTGAATCTGCTCGAAGGTCGCTTCGGCTTCGTTCAGCCGCCAGCCGTGCTCGCGCACCACCGTCAGCAGTTGCGAGTGCACGTCGCGCCATTCACGCAGACGCAGTTGCGACAGGAAATTCTTGCGGCACTCGTCCTGCAATTGCCGGTTCGACTTCTTGTGCGCGATCGCTTCTTCGAACCAGTTCCAGATCTTCAGCCATTGCAGGAATTCTGAGCGTTCGTCGGCGAACCGGCGATGCGCCTGGTCGGCCTGCTCCTGCGCTTCGATCGGCCGGTCACGCGGGTCTTGCACCGACAACGCACTGGCGATGATCAGCACCTCCTTCAACGCCTGCTGATCGCGCGCGGCGAGAATCATCCGTCCGACGCGCGGGTCGAGCGGCAAGCGCGCGAGTTCGCGGCCGAGCGGCGTGAGCTGGTTGTCGTCATCGACGGCGCCGAGTTCGTTGAGCAGCTGATAACCGTCGGCGATGGCGCGGCCAGGCGGCGGCTCGATGAACGGAAAGGTTTCGATCGCCGTCAGATGCAGCGACTTCATGCGCAGAATCACCGACGCCAGCGACGAACGCAAAATCTCCGGATCGGTGAAGCGCACGCGACCCTGATAATCGCTTTCCTCATACAGGCGGATACACACGCCGTCGGCGACGCGGCCGCAGCGCCCTGCCCGCTGATTGGCGGCAGCCTGCGAGATCGACTCGACCTGTAGTTGCTCGACCTTGTTGCGATACGAGTAGCGCTTCACGCGCGCGAGGCCCGTGTCGACCACGTAGCGAATTCCCGGCACCGTCAGCGAGGTTTCGGCGACGTTGGTTGCCAGAACGATGCGGCGCGCGTTCGAGGTGCGGAACACGCGCTCCTGTTCGGCGGCGGACAAACGGGCGAACAGCGGCAGGATTTCCGTGTGCGGCGGATGGTGCTTGCGCAGCGCCTCGGCGGCATCGCGAATCTCGCGCTCGCCGGGCAGGAACACCAGCACGTCGCCGGGGCCTTCGCGGCACAGTTCGTCGACCGCATCGACGATCGCTTCCATCAGATCGCGATCGGTTTCGCGCTGGGTCTTCGGCCTTTCGCGCGACGACGAGGAAGAAGAGCCTTCCGCCGCCTTCACCGCCGGACTGTCCTCCGCGACCGGCCGATAGCGCACTTCGACCGGATAGAGACGCCCGCTCACTTCGATCACCGGGGCGGGCTTTTCTTCGCTGCCGAAATGACGCGCGAAGCGATCCGCGTCGATCGTCGCCGAGGTCACGATCAGCTTCAGATCGGGCCGTTTGACGAGGATTTCCTTCAGATAGCCGAGCAGAAAATCGATATTCAGGCTGCGTTCGTGCGCTTCGTCGATGATCAGCGTGTCGTAGGCTTTGAGCAGCGGATCGGTCTGCGTTTCGGCAAGCAGAATGCCGTCGGTCATAAGTTTGACCGACGCGCCCGGCGACAGATTGTCGGTAAAACGCACCTTGTAGCCGACCACTTCGCCGAACGGCGTGCCGAGTTCTTCGGCGATGCGGCGGCCCGTTGCCGAGGCGGCGATCCGGCGCGGCTGAGTGTGGCCGATCAAACCGGTGCCGCCCGCGCCAAGACCACGCCCGAGTTCGAGGCAGATTTTCGGCAGTTGGGTCGTCTTGCCGGAGCCGGTCTCGCCGCACACGATCACGACCTGATTCTGCGCGATTGCCTTCGCGATCTCGTCACGACGACCGGAAACCGGCAGCGCTTCCGGAAAGGTGATCGGCGGAATCGGGTTCGGTTCGACCACACGCTGAACGCGCGGCGGACGTGGTTCACGACGCGGCTGACCACTTTGCGCTTCACCTGCCTGCGGTGAATTTTGCGCGCGCCCGTCATCACGACGCGCCGGCTGCGCAGCGCCAACGGCATCGGGTTGCCTGCGCGAAGCATCGGCACGCGGCGGCTGTTTGCGCCCTTCATGCGCAGCTTTCGGCGCCTGCGCGCCCGCTTCGCGGCGCGCCTCACGTGGCGGGTGATTTTTCTGCGGCGACGCTTGCGCGCCGTCCGCGATACGTCGCGGCTCGCGCGCCGTTTCCGGCGTGTTGCGGTTAGCGTCCGGCGCCACATTCTCGTTCGCCGGAGCGGGACTTTTGGGTACATTCGACATGGGGGCGCATTATAATCCCCGGCATGAATTCCCAAACCGACCTCGTCCCCGCGCCCGCGAGCGTTCCGGCCCCCGCCGGAACAACGGAAGATCTCGCCCAGCACGCGCAATTCGTCGACTGGATGCGCTCAGTCGCCCCGTACATCCATGCGTTCCGCAACAAGACGTTCGTCGTCGGTTTCGGCGGTGAGGTGGTGCATCAGGGGCTCCTGAATGCGCTCGTGTCCGACATCGCGCTGCTGCAGGCCATGGGCATCCAGATCGTCCTGGTGCATGGCTCGCGGCCGCAGGTCGAAGAGCAGATGAGCCTGCACGGCGTGGAATCCGAGTTCTCGCACGGCATGCGCATTACCGACGCGCGCGCGTTGGAGTCCGCGAAAGAAGCGGCGGGCGAAGTGCGTCTGGATATCGAAGCGGCGATCAGCCAGGGCTTGCCGAATACGCCGATGGCGCACGCGCACATCAGCGTGGTGTCCGGCAACTTCGTGACGGCGCGCCCGGTCGGGATTCTGGACGGCGTCGATTTCGCCCACACCGGTGTGGTGCGCAAGATCGACGCGGATTCGATCCGCCATTCGCTCGCGAGCCGCAAGCTGGTGCTGTTGTCGCCGCTCGGCTTCTCGCCCACCGGCGAAGCATTCAATCTGTCGATGGAAGACGTCGCTTCGGCGGCGGCCATCGCATTGCGCGCCGACAAGATCGTGTTCCTGACCGAGACGCCGGGCCTCATGGGGACCGGCGAAGACGGGCCCGAACTGATTCGCGAACTGTCGCTCGACGACGCCTACAAGCTGCACGAAAGCGGCGAAGTCACGGGCGACGCGGGTTTTTATCTGAAGCATTCGATCCGCGCCTGCCGCGGCGGCGTAGCGCGGGCCCACATCATCCCCTACGCGCTCGACGGCAGCCTGCTGCTCGAACTGTTCCTGCACGACGGCGTGGGCACGATGATCTCGTACGAGAATCTCGAAAGCCTGCGCGAAGCCACGCCGGACGACGTCGGCGGCATTCTCTCGCTGATCGAGCCGCTCGAATCCGACGGCACGCTGGTGCGGCGCGGCCGCCACCAGATCGAACGCGACATCGACCATTTCTCGGTGATCGAGCACGATGGCGTGCTGTTCGGCTGCGCAGCGCTGTACCCTTATCCGCAGGAGCGCATCGGCGAAATGGCGTGCCTCACGGTCGCGCCTGAAGCGCAAGGCACCGGCGACGGCGAGCGCCTGCTCAAACGCATCGAACAGCGCGCCCGGGCACGCGGCCTCACGCGGATTTTCGTGCTCACCACGCGCACCGAACACTGGTTCCTCAAACGCGGCTTCGTCAAGGTCACGGTCGACGACCTGCCGGAAGACCGCCGCCGACTTTATAACTGGCAGCGCAAGTCGCTCGTGCTGATGAAACAGCTCTGAGCAACCCCATATAAAGCGACTGCCCACCGTAACTATTTTTTTATGGGACCGCAGTAAGTGCTGACGCACTCACTCCGGTCGACAAAGGAGAAGCACAGCATGACTCGTACGGTTCAATGCGCGAAGCTCGGCAAGGAAGCCGAAGGCCTCGATTTCCCGCCACTGCCGGGCGAACTCGGCAAGCGGATCTACGAAAGCATTTCGAAGGAAGCCTGGCAGGCCTGGTTGAAGCAGCAGACCATGCTGATCAACGAAAACCGCCTGAACATGGCCGATCCGCGCGCGCGCCAATATCTGATGAAGCAGACCGAAAAGTTCTTCTTCGGCGAAGGCGCCGATACGGCACAGGGCTACGTCCCGCCGGCAGCCGAGTAAGCGCCTTCGGCCGCACGCCGGTATGGGCGGTCAGCCGTATGAAAAATCCGCGCCGCGAGCGCGGATTTTTTTCGCCCTTTTCGCCCTTTTCCCCCTTTTCGCCTGCTTGCCGCGCTTCTCGCTGCTGGACACGCCCGGTTTTCATCGCCGCGTTCGCCACTCGACGCGCCGCATTTTTGCCGAGCCTGTGGCCGCTAAATCGCCGGCTTTCAGTTACACCTTTCCCCGCTTTCAAGCCCCTGCAAAATTCACTAACCGGACCATTTCCGGCCACTTTTAAGCCTCTTTTCCATACCGCCGCAATCCGCTGGATCCCCCGCCACGCAAGGGATTGAGCACCCTTCCCAAGCTGCTGACCGAAGCCCGGGTTTGCGCGATCATCCGTCATCGTGCTATCATGTTCATCGTTCCAACAGCAATTCACCTGCATTTCACCTTCAGTCGCGTTCTTTTCAAGCTGGCTCGCCGTGTCTTTTCTCCGCACGCCGCCACGCTGAATGGGACAGTTTTTATACAAGAAGGCTTGTCGGTCGTTTCCCCGCTTGAGCTCACATCGCGACTCACATCGCGAGCGGCGATCCAGCACCGGCCTTTTTCGTTTCAAGCCTTTCAGCGGCGCATGGGCCAGCTTCCAGCCACCCCGGCGTCCTCATGCATCTGCCCCCCTTCTACGGCCACGCAGATGCAACCGTCAGCACAATCTAGACGAGTGTCTTTTTGCGAATCGTTCGCGAGGCACGGGCGTTCTGTTTTCTTTTCACGCCCCTTTTCTCTATCGCCTGTGGGTGAAAGAGATGCCTTTGCTCTGCTCGCGAAACGGCACTTCCCCAGCACCCGTGGCGGAACGTTCATGCGCGTTTTCATGAGTTTCGTCGCAGTCATTGGAGTTTTCACCTTGACCGCTTCCAGCAACGGCTTCTGGCGACACCACAAAGAAGAACAACGCCTCTCGCTCGACGACATCACCGTCGTCGACAAATCTCTCCTCAAGCGGGCCGTCGGCGCGATGGCGCTCGGCAACGCGATGGAATGGTTCGATTTCGGCGTGTACAGCTACATCGCTGTCACGCTCGGCAAAGTGTTCTTTCCGTCGTCGAGCCCGTCCGCCCAGCTGATCGCCACCTTCGGCACGTTCGCCGCGGCGTTCCTCGTGCGGCCGGTCGGCGGCATGGTGTTCGGGCCGCTGGGCGACCGCATCGGCCGTCAGCGGGTGCTGGCCATGACCATGATCATGATGGCGCTCGGCACCTTCGCGATCGGCCTGATTCCGAGCTACGCGACGATCGGCATTTTCGCGCCGGTGTTGCTGCTGGTCGCGCGCCTCGTGCAAGGCTTCTCGACGGGTGGAGAATACGGCGGCGCCGCGACCTTCATCGCCGAATTCTCGACGGACAAGCGCCGCGGCTTCATGGGCAGCTTCCTCGAGTTCGGCACGCTGATCGGCTATGTGCTCGGCGCGGGTACGGTCGCGGTTCTGACGGCGACGCTCTCGAACGACGCGCTGCTCTCGTGGGGCTGGCGTGTGCCCTTCCTGATCGCGGGTCCGCTGGGTCTGGTCGGCCTGTACATCCGGATGAAGCTCGAAGAAACGCCCGCGTTCAGGAAGCAAGCCGAGCAACGTGAAGCCGAAGACAAAGCGCTGCCGAAGCAATCCTTCCGCGAGTTGCTCATGCAGCAATGGAAACCGCTGCTGCTGTGCGTCGGCCTGGTGCTGATCTTCAATGTCACCGACTACATGGCGCTCTCGTATCTGCCGAGCTATCTGTCGGCCACGCTGCACTTCAACGAAACGCACGGTCTCTTCCTCGTGCTGCTCGTGATGGTGCTGATGATGCCGATGACGCTGGCAGCGGGCCGCCTGTCCGACACGATCGGCCGCAAACCGGTGATGCTGTTCGGTTGCGTGGGTCTGTTCGTGCTGTCGATTCCCGCGCTGCTGCTGATCCGCATGGGTACGGTGCTGCCGGTGTTCGGCGGACTGATGATTCTCGGCGTGCTGCTGTCGTGCTTTACCGGCGTGATGCCGTCGGCGCTGCCGGCGCTGTTCCCGACGAAGATCCGCTATGGTGCGCTCGCGATCGGCTTCAATATTTCGGTCTCGCTGTTCGGCGGGACGACGCCGCTCGTGACGGCATGGCTCGTCGACAGCACCGGCAATCTGATGATGCCCGCGTACTACCTGATGGGCGCGTCGTTGATCGGTATCGTGTCGGTGATCGCGCTGCGCGAAACGGCTCGCAAGCCGCTGCTCGGCTCGGGTCCGTGCGTCGCGACGCGTGCGGAAGCGCATGCTGTGCTGCGCGGCGAGCGTGAAGCGGCGGAGATGGATGAAGGCTACGCTGCCGCGGCTACGGCGCGTGCCTGATGCTGGGGTGTGCTGCGGTAGTTGGTCGAGGTGGTTGATCGCGGTAGTTGATCGAGGCAGTTGACCGCCGAAGTTGCACACGGATCACCCGCATATCGCCCCGCAGTAACGGGCGGCGGCCAACCGCGACAATTCACGTTAGCGTGTCCGCAAACGGGCCGGCAGATATGCCGGCCCGTTTTTCATGTCACCAGGGAATCGAACGTCGCGCTTACATGCGCGCCTTCGATAACGAGCATGCCGGCGGAAATCGGCAACTTGAAACGGCGTGGTCCGGCGCTGCCTGGATTGACGAACAGCACACCGTCGCGCTCACTGATCGCAGGCTTGTGCGAGTGTCCCGTCACGACCACGCCGATGCCTTCGCTGCGCGGATCGCCAGCCACGTCGGCGATGTCGTGCACGACGAGGATCGTCACCTGTTGCACGGTCAGCTTGACGTGCGTCGGCAGCGAAGCGACCGGCTCGCCGATGTCGTTATTGCCGCGCACCGCGGTGACCGGCGCAATCCGCGCGAGCGCATCGAGCACCGTCTGATTGCAAATATCGCCCGCGTGGATGATCGCGTCGCAGCCTGCGAGGTACTGCAGCACTTCGGGGCGCACGAGGTTGTGCGTATCGGAGATCAACCCGATTCGGGTGGCGACGGAGGATGGGATGCGCGAGGTCATCATGCCAGTATCAGTCAACGGTGTGAGTCTGCCTACAGCGGAGCGGTGGGTTGACGCGTCAAAACCCGCACCGGCCGCTTCGCGCGAAGCAAGCGCCTGGTCGCCCCCTGCACCGCCATCGACACCACTGCCGCGCACGCAAAGCTCAGCCACACGCCGTAGTGCGGCAACATCGTCGCGGTCACGGCGAAGAACGCCGCAAACGAGCCGCGCCCGATCACCATGCCGCGCATCAACAGCGCGACAAAGTCCGCGCCATGCGCACGCTGGGCGGACACGGCAAGCACGATGCCGAGCAAGGGAAACACCGACAGCAGCCCGCTCCACGTCGCCCCCATCGACGCGGACAGCGTCGTCACCGCCACCGTCAGCAGCGCGCCGGCGAGCATGCGCAGCGCGAGGTCGCCGAGGCCGACGCGCGCCGCCGGCACGTGACCCGCGACGCGCGGCAGGCCGCTTTGCGAAACGGCAACGGCAACACAGGCCGCCCCCACCGCCCACCACAGTCCAACCGGCAAATGCGTCAGCAGCAGCGCCACGCCGCCCCATCCAAGCATCCCGGCCGCCAGCGCGAGTGGCCATGCTGAGCGCCGGCACGTCCACGCGTACGCAACATTGAACGCCTCGGACGCGGCAATCGCTGCGATCGACGCCGCCGACGCCTGCGCGGCGAACGCCGGCCCGCGCTCCAGTGCGAGCAGCAACACGATCGGTCCGGCCACGACAGGCAGCCCCGCCAGCCATCCCGCCACCGACGGTCCCCACACACGCCCGGCCATGGTCAACGCGGCGAGAAACCCCGGCACCAGCGCGAGCTTGAGCGCAAGCAACATGCTTACGCTTCCATCAGGTGTTCGATGCGGCGGTCGGGCACCAGCCACCACGCCGCGGCCAGCGTATAGAGCGCCGCCGAGAGCCACGGCTGCACGAATGCCAGCGCCATGCCCGCCAGATAGATGACGACGGAAACCTTGCCCTTGAAGTCGTTGCCGACCGCCTTGGCGATCGTCGACTCGCTGCCGTGCTCGCGGATCAGCACACGGGTCAGGATGAAATACGCAATCGCCGACATGAACAGCACGGCGCCGTACATCGCGGTCGGCCAGGCGGCGAGATGATTCTCGCCGACCCAATGCGTGACCGCCGGCAGCAGCGACAGCCAGAACAGCAGGTGGAGATTCGCCCACAGCACCGCGCCGTTGACCTTCTGCACGGTATGGAAGAGGTGGTGATGATTGTTCCAGTAAATGCCGACGTAGATAAAACTCAGCACGTAGGCGCAGAACACGGGGATCACGGGGCGCAGCGCGGCGAGATCGTAGCCGTCCGGCACCTTCAATTCGAGCACCATGATCGTAATGATGATGGCGATCACGCCATCGCTGAAGGCTTCGACGCGTCCCTTGCCCATCGGTCGGTTTCCTGATTGTGTAGTCGCGATTGTGAAGACCTGTGCTTGCGAGCGTGGCGCACCGCCATTGCCTACCCTTACCCGCCGGACTCGCCGTATGCGGGACCGGCGAGGCAAATCCGCACGCCGCCGATTATCGGCGATGACCACGGGACTTGTCGAATGCCGGCCGGCGGCGCAGGCGCGCCTCACCTTATCAGCGCACCCCGCTCGCTTAACAACTGACGAAGAATGCTGCGATGGCACCGGCTCTCGTCCTCGCAATAGCAACCGACGGAAAAGTTTGCCGTTCTCGACAAGGCGGCAAGCAGGTCCAACACCTTGCTGGCATCGCCACCATTCATCTCCGCGCGAAATTTTTTTGCGAACGCGGCCCACTCGGCATCGCTCGTCACCGCCTTTGCCTGTTTGACCAACTCCGCGTCAGGCGACAGATTGGGCAGCCACACATCGTAATAGTCGCGGGCGCCGAATTCCGCCCGGGGTACGCCACGCGGCGGTCGCCGCACGGTGCCGATACGCAGCCCTTCGTCGGGCGCTCTCGGAGACCCGAGCTGGACGATGCTAACGCTCATGTTTTTTTCCCAGTTCGTGGTGAACTCGCGACCTTCCCCAGTCGGGTCGATACGCGCCGCTCGTCAGTGGTTCCGCGATCCAGCTGCGACGTCTGCGGCTCAACGTCTCAGGCCCTTCATCGCCTCAATTTCCATGGCCGCATTCCGCTCTTCGCTCGCCTCGATCGGGTCCATCGCCTCGTCGATCGACGCGGCGGCACGTTCCGCCGCTGCTTTCGTTTCGTCGAAAACGGGATCGAATTCCGCCTCGTCGTCGCCCGGCGGCTCCAGCATGTCGCGAAGCATGGACGCCAGTTCCGGCGTGTTCCAGGGCGCGCCCTGCTGCTTCTGTTTCTTGATGTAGTGTCTGACTTCCGCGTCCTGTTCCGGGGTCAACGGAAGACCGCGAAAAGTGCTGTTGGGGTCGGCATCAGTCATGATCTCGCTCCAGGATACGTGCCAGTTCGAGTTTAATCCAGTTAGCGCGCCGTGATCTCGGCGATCGGTCAGCGCGTATCGAGCTGTCTTGCGCTGTCAGGGTTCGTTTGGCGCGAGACGGCGTTGGCTGGTGATCGGTCAGCGGCAAACCTCAGGGTAGTAAACCGCCAGCCACACGCTCGGCTCCACGTCGCTCGTCCATGCCACCCGGTGCCGGCAATGCGCTTCGATCAACACGTGGTCGCCCGGTTTCATCGGATGCGGCTCACGCTCGCCTTCGAATTCGAGCGTCGCCGCGCCGCTCAGCAGCACGACCCACTCGGCCCGTGGACTGTCGTACCAGAAGCCCGGCGGGCTGGCGTGCCCTCGCGAGACGATCCTCTCGATGCTCACGCCGGCGTCTTCCACGAGCGCGTCGATCTGCTCGTCAGGACCTGACGGCGCGCTGAGATCGAAGAGGTTGCCGCTGCTGATCATGCGTTTCATCGCTTGTTCTCCGGCCGTGCTCGTCACCTGCGTTCGCCGCGCATTTTCTCCGGCAATGCTCGTTACCTGCTTTCGCCGCGCAGTTTCTCCGGCCATGCTCGCCACCCGGTTGGTTTGCCACCGGCAACACCGTTCATTTCATCGGCTTGAGTCCGTCGAGCAAAGTCGGCACCAGCTCGCTGATGGTCGGATGAATGTGCATGGCGTACTGCAAGGTCGGATACGGCGCGCCGGCCGTCATGATGTCGACGAACGTGTGCAGCGCTTCGTCGCCCTCGATGCCGTGGATCGCCGCGCCGAGAATCTGCCTGCTCTGCGCGTCGACCAGCACCTTCATGAAGCCGTCGGTCTCGCCGCGTTCGCGCGCGCGGCCCACCCGCGTCATCGGCATGGTGGCGATCAGCGCGTCGCGGCCGGTTTTGCGCACGTCGGCCTCCGAGAGTCCGACGCGTGCGAGCGGCGGGTCGACGAATACCGCATACGTCATGATCCGCGTATCGACGCTGCGCGCGCCGCCGTCGAGCAGATTGGCGGCGACGATCTGAAAGTCATCATAGGAAGTGTGGGTAAAGGCACCGCGTCCGTTGATGTCGCCGATCGCCCAGACGCCCGGCACGTTGGTGCGCAACTGGCCGTCGACGGGAATCGTGCCGTGCTTGTCCGTCTCGATGCCGGCGGCGTCGAGGCCGAGGTCGTCGGTATTCGGTTCGCGTCCGGTGGCGAACAGCAGGTGCGACGCTTCGAGCGCGGGAATGTTCTGCTCAAAGCCGATGCACACCTCGTTCTCGTGATGCGGATGCGGTTCGACCCGCGAGGGCTGCACGCCGAAGACAAACTCGATCCCCTCGCGCGCCAGCACCTTCTGCACGGAGTCGGCGAAGTCGGCATCCTCGCGCGTGAGCACGCGCCCGCCGCGCACCAGCACCGTCACCCGGCTGCCGAAACGGCGAAAAATCTGCGCGAACTCGAGTGCGATATAGCTGCCGCCGACAATCGCCAGGTGGTCCGGCAATTCGGTCAGTTCGAGCAGATTGGAATTGGTGTAGTAGCGAATGCGCTCAAGCCCGTCGAGCGGCGGCACGACTGCGCGCGTGCCGGTATTGATGAAGATTTCGTCGGCGCTGAGTTCATCGCGCACCACGCCGTCCGGGCCGCCGATGGCGAGCGTATGCGCGCCGGTGAAGCGCGCGTGGCCGGTGAAAACGGTGACGTTGGCCGTGCCGCGCAGCCATTTCTCGACGCCGTCGCGCGATTGGCCGATGATCCTGTCCTTGCGCGCCTTGACGGCTGCCAGATCGACGCTGACCGCGCCGCTCACCTGCACGCCCAGGTCCGCGGCGTGGCGCGCCACGTGGGCCGCACGGGCGCTGGCCACATAAGACTTGGTGGGTGTGCAGCCGACATTCACGCAGGTCCCGCCGAAAGCCCCTCGTTCGATGACCGCTGTTTTACGGCCGCTTTGGCCGAGACGGACGGCAAGCGGCGCCCCGCCTTGTCCTGTGCCGATCACGACTGCGTCGAAGTGCTGTGGCATGGCAGATCTCCCGAGGCTGGGGTGCAGGTCGTAGCATCTTACCCTCAGCGCCTCGTGTTGCCTCGTGTTGCCTTGTGCTGCCTTAAGTTGCCTCCGGACGCCTTGTTCGCCCGTGCTCGTGCGTTCTCGTGCGCTCCGTTGCGCTCTGCGAAGTCACCGCGCCGGCCGGCAATCTGTTTCCGCTCCGCCGATAGGCCGACGCTGGCCGATTGTTGGGAATTGCGCCCGAAGCCGGTGCCAACCGATTGTTGGAAATCGCGCCTGGTTGTGTTCAGGCGTGGCAATGCACGGCGCAGATCAATTCGCGCGAACGTTGCAGCGCGGCCTGCGCACCGCGTGCCGCGACGACCCAGCCGACCTGGCCGAGGTTGAAATCCTGCGACACCATCACCTGCATGAGGGCGACCATCGGCAGGATCACCGCCGGTCGATAGAGCTGGTTTTGAATCAAGGCTGGCATAACGGCTCCCATCGCGCTGGGCCGTTTCGGCATGGCGCGGAATATACATTTCGATGGGAGAATTTTAGGGAGACCGGAGGCGCGGATAAATACCGGGAACGCGAAGGCACTTGTTTGCGAAACTGAACAATCGAATCCGGACGCCTGCAGCAGTGGGAGCCGACTGCCGCATTAACCCATCCGGTGAAATGGGTTTGATGTGGCTGTGGCCGTAGCCGTAGCCGCAGCCATAGACATAGCTGTAGGCGTAGCCGCAGCCATAGCCGCGCCCGCGCCCGGAAACGCCGGAGGGCGTTTATGAAGCGCTGGCCAACCCCACCTGCGCGTCATGCAAACTACGCGCATAAGCGCTTGCCCCCACAGGCCGGCTATAAAAATACCCCTGTTGCTTGTCGCAAGCGATTCCGCGTAAAAACGCCGCCTGCTCGGCGGTCTCCACTCCTTCCGCCGTGACGTTCATGCCGAGCGAATGGGCCATCGCCACCACCGCCTGCGTGATCGCGATCGAATCGCGATGATCCGGCAAGCCGGCGACGAAGGAGCGATCGATCTTCAGGTTATGCAGCGGAAACCGCTTCAGATACGACAGCGACGAATAACCGGTGCCGAAATCGTCGACGGAAATGCGCACGCCCATCGCGCTCAACGCGCTCAGCATCGGCAGGACGGCGTCGCTGTCGCTCATCAGCAGCCGCTCGGTGATCTCCAGTTCGAGCGCCGCCGGCTCGAGCCCGGACTGTTCGAGACAGCGCTCGATCCGCTCCACCAGCCCGCCTTTGAACTGACGCGGCGACAGATTCACCGCGACGATCAAATCCGGCGCCAGCGTGCGCCGCCATTGCGCGACCTGCTCGCAGGCCCGCGCCAGCACCCAGGCGCCGATCTCGACGATCAGGCCGGCGTCTTCGGCCACGGGGATGAATTCCGCCGGCGAGACATTGCCCAGCTCGGCGTTGTACCAGCGCAGCAGCGCCTCGGCGCCGATCGTGCGGCCGTCCTGGCTGTCGACGATCGGCTGATACACGAGGCTCAGTTCGTCGGTGGCGAGCGCGCGCCGCAATGCCTGCTCGATCATGAAGCGGCGTTGCAGATGCTGATTCAGCTCGGCGGTGAAGAACTGAAAATTGTTGCGGCCGCATTGTTTCGCGTGGTACATCGCCGAGTCGGCGTTGCGCATCAGCGTGGGCACGTCCTGACCGTCCTCGGGAAACAGACTGATGCCGATCGACGCCCCCATGTAGTACTCGTTGTCCGCCACCGCGAACGGTACGGCGATCGTGTCGAGAATGCGCTGGGCGAGCGCGATCAGCCGGCCCGTGCTTTCGTATGCGCTGACCACGATCACGAACTCGTCGCCGCCCACGCGCGCGAGCGTATCGTCGCGCGCGACACACGCCGACAGCCGCTCCGCCACGCTGCACAGAAGCGCGTCGCCGGCCTCGTGACCGGCGGTGTCGTTGACCTTCTTGAAACCGTCCAGATCGACGAACAACACGGCGACCCGCGCCAGTTCCCCCATGCCGGCCACCTCGCCCGGGGCGAACAGATCGCGCATTCGCTCGGCCAGATAAGCGCGGTTGTAGAGGCCCGTGAGCGGATCGCGCGTGGCCAGAAACTTGAGCTGCTGTTGCGCCTCGCGCACCGGCCCGATGTCGGTGAACGAGATCAGCACCGAGCTGGGCTCGCTGTCGCCCGGCTTGATGATCGGCACGACATTCTCAGTAATCCAGACGACATCGCCGTCGGTCAGCTCCAGACCCATCGTGACGCCGAGCCTGGGTTTGCCGGTTTCCAGCACCTGACTGGTCGGACGATCCGCGTCGGTGACGACGGAACCGTCCTCGTGATACGCGCGCACCATCACCGTCAGAATGTCGTGGCCGATCAGATCGGGGCTCGCCCGCAGAATGCGCTGCGCACTCGGATTGCAGGCCAGCACCACGCCGTCGCGCGACTGCACGATGATGCCTTCGTTGAGATGATCGACAACCAGCCGGTGATGCTCCTCGCTGTGCGCGAGGCGCCGCGCCATTGCATCCTGATGGACGGCGAGCCCGACACTGTGGCTGATGTCGTGAAGCATCGCCGCTTCTTCGGCGCTCGGCCGGCGCGACGTACGGTGATAGACCGCGAACGCGCCCAGCACCTTGCCGGCATCGTTTTCAAACGGCACCGACCAGCACGCGCGCAAACCGAGCGGCAACGCCAGGTGCCGGAAATCGGCCCACAGCGGATCGGTTTCGATATCTTCGACAGCAACCATGCGCCGCTCGTACATCGCGGTGCCGC
The DNA here is from genome assembly GCF_003368325.1 of Paraburkholderia caffeinilytica. Taxonomy (NCBI): domain Bacteria; kingdom Pseudomonadati; phylum Pseudomonadota; class Betaproteobacteria; order Burkholderiales; family Burkholderiaceae; genus Paraburkholderia; species Paraburkholderia caffeinilytica. Next base: position 726,065 of record NZ_CP031467.1, read on the forward strand.
AGGACCCGGCTCGCGGGCCGATCGGGACGCCGTCGATCGCGGCGCTGAAGTGCGCCGGCAGCGAAGGCGCGCCGCCCACGCGCGCGCGTGCGCCGTCCGCATCCAGTAGCAGGATCGAACAGGTCGCACCATCGCCCAGCAGCGCTTCCGCGCGGCGGCATACCTCATCGAGCAATTCCGGCAGCGGCGTGTTGCGGGTAATCAGCCGCAACACCGTCCGCTCCGACGCCAGCACCCCCTCGGCCCGGTCCGCCCCGTAGCGGGTGCCCTCTGGCGCTGCTCCCTGCGTGCAATCTGATGTCGCTTCGCGTGTCATTTGTGCGCCCCCTAACCCCACATCGGCAGGTTAGTGTACGCGGCGCACCGGGGTTTACGCGAGGCCGGCGCACTTAAATCGCGTTGCTTCGCGCAAAAGGCGTGCGCCGGACGGCTAGCGGGTCAGCGAATGCAGCGTCTGCACCATTAACACCGTGACTCCGACGATTGCGGCCGTCGTCAGCGCCAGCCCCGCCAGATGTGCGAACAGCGCCACACGGGCGTCGAGCGGCGCGGATATCGCGCGTGAATCGGGGACTGCCGGCGCGGCTGTCGAACCGCTTTCGCCCGCCCTGCCATTGGACGTGCCGCGGTTGAACGTGCCGCACCCGGGCGTACTGCACGCACTCACGTCAGGCTCGCGATGCCCGGCCGCGCGAGGTGCAGCACCTCGTAGACCGTGCGGCCCGCCGTGGCGACCGGCGCCGCCGCCGACAGCGTGAGACGGATCAGCTTCCAGTTGGCGACGTCGAGCGCTGAGACCACGGCCACCGTATCGTCCTGCTCCGCAATGCGGCGGTTCTCCTCGGCCAGCGCCGCGCGCAGCTCGGCGCGGTTGTCCTGCTCGCCGATCGGCTGCTCCTCGCGATACAACGCGAGCGCCTTTTGCGCCGGCCCCTTGCGGGCATCGAGCGGCAGCCAGGTTTCGACGTCCGGACGGCCGAAGTCGTCGATCACGTTCTGAAAGCGCGAGCCCATGAAGAAGTCGGCGGTCTGCTCCGCGTCGAGCCACAGATACACCGCCGAATACACGTTCGCGGTGGCGCCGAAGCGGCCCCGTTCACGGGCGACGAAAGCCTTGAATCCCAGCCCTTCGGTCGCGTCCCACAACGGGCCGCGCTGCGTCGCGCGCTCGCGAATGATCCCCATGTCATAGGTGGACGGCAGACGGTGCGAATACTGTTTGGCAAGCATGGCGAACTCCTTGTGGTTTCGACTGAGGATAAGCTTGCGCCGGCTCGATCATTACATCAAGATATGGTGATTTATATCTGCGATAAAGTTTTGATATGAGCACCCTCGCCCGTCCTCTCGATCTGGATGCGATTCAGGCCTTCGTGCTAGTGGCGGATCTCGGCAGCTTCACGCGCGCCGCGGAAGTCATGGACACCTCGCAGGCCGCAATGAGCCTCAAGCTCAAACGGCTCGAAGCGCGTCTGGGCTACCGCTTGCTGGAGCGTACACCGCGCGCCGTGAGGCTCTCGGCGCGCGGCGATGCCTTCATCGGCGCGGCCCGGCAACTACTGTTGGCTCACGAGCGCGCACTGGCGGGAACCGCCGATGCGCCGGAGCGCCGGCTCAAGCTCGGCATCAGCGACCACGTGGCGGGGCCCAATCTGCCGGCGTTGCTGGGCCGGCTCGCCGCTTACGATCCGCTGCTTGTCATCGAGGTGCGCATTGCCGCGTCACGCGACGTGCTTGCATGGTTCGAGCGGGGTGAAGTCGACGCGGCGATCGGCCGTCGCGAGGGCGATCGCCGCGATGGACAGCTGCTGGCCGAGGAACGGCTGGGCTGGTTCGCGGCGCCGGGCTGGCAGCATCGCGAGGGGCAGCCACTGAAGCTGGCGACGCTCGCCGCACCGTGCGGCATCCGCGCGATTGCCACGGACGCGCTCGACGCGGCCGGGATCGCGTGGACCGAGGTGTTCGTCGGCGGCGGTGTGATGGCTGTCGGCGCGGCCGTCAGCGCGGGGCTCGCCGTGGCCGCGCTGGCGCAGCGCGTGGCGCCGGCGGGAGCGGTCGAGGTCGGCGAGCAGCTCGGCCTGCCGACGCTGCCGACCTCCAAAGTGGTCCTGCATACGCGGTTGAGCGACCCTCGCTCGCAGGAAACGTTGCGAGCGGTCAGTTCGGCGTTTCTTAACGCGGCGTACTGAAGGGACGCGCCGGCTCACCGCGTCGCCAACGCGGGATAGCGAGCGCGTCGCAGCGAGCTGCCTTGGCCGGGTGCCGCTCGTGCTTTGCGGCGATGAGGACCCCGAATCCCGACCCTGATTCCAGCTCACACGAGTCGAGGTGCCTGCCCCTCGTCACCTGAGGCGTCAACGCGATCAGCCGCGCTGATCCGGGGGCCGGTTGCCTCCGCCTCCGCTGTCCCCTCCTCCGCCCGAAGGTCGGCCGCCGCCACCCTGTTGAGGCCCGCCTTGAGGGCGGTTATTCCCGCCGCCTTGCTGACCTCCCGGTGGACGGCCGCCTGCATTATCCGGCTGCTGGCCGCCCGGCGGACGCCCGCCGGCATTCCCCGGCTGCTGCCCGCCCGGCGGCCGCCCACCCGCATTCCCCGGTGCCTGCCCGCCCGGTGGCCGCCCACCCGCATTCCCCGGTGGTTGACCTCCCGGCGGCCGCCCACCCGCATTCCCCGGCGGCTGCCCGCCCGGCGGACGCCCACCCGCATTCCCCGGTGGCTGACCTCCCGGCGGCCGCCCGCCGGCATTCCCCGGCTGCTGACCTCCCGGCGGACGCCCACCCGCATTCCCCGGTGGCTGACCTCCCGGCGGCCGCCCACCCGCATTCCCCGGCGGCGGGCCGCCTGATGGCCGCCACCCTGGCGGCCGTCCGGCACCGGGTCTCGGCGGTGGCGGGGGCGGATGATGGGCCCAGCGCGATTGCTGGCCATACCACGGCCTGCCCCGATAATAATTGCCCCAATAAGTGCCGATCGAGAACGTCACGATCGGCAACCCGATCACCGTGCCGTAGCTCATCACCGGCACATTGCTGCCCTGATAGGGATAGCTGAGCCTCCCCGCATACACCCATCCGCGCAGGTTCGGCGCGGCAACGTCACACCATTGATAGCTGCTGATGCAACCCATCACGCTAACGGGGACACCGCCCGGCAACTGTGTCACGACCGGATAGTCCGAAGCCGGCCCGGCGCGCACGTTGACCGTGCCGTTCGTATAAGCCTGCGACTGCGCGGACGCCGCTGCTGGCAGGGCCAGCAAGCCAACCGCGGCGTATATGCATCGAACGAGGTGCTGTTTCATTTTTTGTCCCGTTTTTATGTCCCGCGTTTGCGTGCGTGCCGCTACCGCCGGCAAGCGTGCCTACCTGCACGCACGCGTGAATGCGTCGAGCCTGGCCGTCGCCACACATGGCATGGACGGCAGGGCGCCTGCTTTTCCGCGTCAGCAATGCCCATGCCCGACACCACCCGGCAAATGCTTGCGGACTTGCCCTACCCATTCCAGCGCGCCCCGCGCAAGGCAAGATTTGGTAATCACCTACCCGAACTCACGCTGTTTTCGGGCATCTGTGTTCCAGCGACTCGGCCGATCATCCAGTGCATGAGAAACCCATGCACTGCCGGGAGCACCATGAAAACTTTCCGCCCAATTCTTGTCGCCGCGCTCATGCTCGCGCATCTGCCCGCTCACGCCACCAGCTTCGACTGCACCAGGGGACGCTCGCTCACTGAACGGATGATCTGCAACGACCCAGCGCTCTCGAAGCTCGACGACACGCTTGGGCAACTGTACTGGAAAGCGCGGCGGCGGGTCGTCAACCGTCGCGCGTTCCTCACGGACAGCGACAGCAAGTGGGCGTGGCGGGAAGCGAATTGCCGCGATGCGGAGTGTCTGGGGACGTGGTATTCGACGCGGATCGAGGAACTGCAGCGGCTGATCGAAAGCATGCAAGCGGGAACGCCGGCCGCACCGGACACTCCGCGTAAGGCGCCGATGCCCGCGCTACAACAAACCGAGATCGCGATGCTTCGGTGCACCGCGGCGGACCCCGGGCTCGTCGTGAACGAACAGTGTCCCACCGTGATCAAGGAGAACAACAGCCGGTGGAAATATCAGCCACACGGCGGCGACTGGTTCTGCGGACTGGCGATGCTTGCGCCGGCGGACGTGCGGTAGCGCTACCTGCCGCTCCAGAACCTCCGCTGAACCTCCATCACCTCATCCTCCACGTCGGGCACCGGGCCGATCACCTCGACAGGCTTCTGGCAATGATCGAACACATACCGGCAATCCACGCTCATGGTGGGATTTTCGGCATGAGCGCCGGTCGCCTCCAGCAGGCGCTTCTCGGTCATGCCGAACACGACGCGGCCGATATTGGCCCAATACATCGTGCCGGCACACATGCAGCAAGGCTCGACCGACGTGTACAGCGTGCAACTCCATAAGTACTCCGGCGTGAAATTCAACGCCGCCACGCGAGCCAGCACAGACTCGGCGTGATTCACCGTGTCGACATTGCCCTGCTCCATCAACACGGTCTCCTGATCCGGGCCGACCAGCACCGCGCCGAACGGGTGGTGCCCCAGCAGCGTCGCCCGCTCGGCGACCCGGCTCGAATGCCGCAGATGACGCACGACCTGCTCGTGCGTCGGCGTCAAACCCTGCGGCGGATAGGCCGCCGCCACGCCGGCGGCGCCAGTGTTGCTCGAGACGGTAAGACTCACGGGCGATCTCCTTTAATTTTTAATAATAGTTAGGCAAACCAATCAATGTATTACTTCGGCAGCGAACCGTCGACGCCCTGCACGAACCAGTTCAAACGCAGCAGTTCCGCATCGCTTAACGACTTGCCCGCGGCCACCTTCACGGCGCCGGACTGATCCGCGATCGGCCCGGCGAACGGATTGAATTTGCCGGAGATGATGTCGTCGCGCTTCTGGCTCAAGGCCTTTTGCGCCGTCGGCGACACCGCCTCCGTGTTGATGTTGGCCAGATCGATCGCCTTCTCTTTCAGCCCCCACCACACGGGCGAGTTGTTCCAGGAACCCGCCATCACCTGCTGCACCAGATGCGTGTAGTACACGCCCCAGTTGCTCACGCACGCGCCCAACTGCGCGTTCGGTCCGAACTTCTTCATGTCGGAGTCCCAGCCGAATGCATGCACTTTCCTCTGCTCGGCCGTCTGCATCGTCGCCGTCGAATCGGTGTTCTGGATCAGCACGTCGGCGCCCTGGCCGATCAGCGTCTCGGCGGCCTGCTTTTCGAGGCCCGGGTCGAACCAGCTGTTGATCCACACGACCTTCACGCGCGCATTCGGGTTGACCGAGCGCGCGCCCATCGTGAACGCGTTGATGTTGCGCACCACCTCCGGCACCGGCACCGAGCCGACAAAGCCGAGCGTGTTGGACTTCGTCGTATAGCCGGCGACCAGCCCCGCCAGGTAGGCGCTCTGGTAGGTCCGCACGTCATAGGTGGCGAAGTTGGCGGCCTTCTTGTAGCCGGTCGCATGTTCGAACACGGCGTCCGGGAAGTCTTTCGCGACCTTCAGCTCGAAATCCTGGAAACCGAAGCTCGACCCGACCACGATCTTGTTGCCCTTGGACGCCAGATCGCGAAACACACGCTCCGAATCCGCCGACTCCGGCACGTTCTCGACACGCGTCACTTTGATCTTGTCGCCGAATTTCGCCTCGACCTCTTTCACGCCCTGCTCGTGCGCGTAGGTCCAGCCGGCGTCGCCCGGATTGCCGAGGTAGACGAAGGCGATGCCGAGCGGCTGCGCAGTCGCGGCGGCGGCCGCCCCGGCGCCGAACGCGAGCGACGCGCCGAACGCCGCTGCAAGAACAGTGCGGACGGTCTTGATGCGCAATGAGTGATGCAGCACTCGCGCCAGCTTTGTTTTCATGAATTCTCCGAAGATGGTTTCCAGGTGCCTGCCACAGTACTCGGGACTGTCCCGAGCAAGGCTCCAGCATAGGGGGTCATATTCGAAGGTCAATTTCAGCGGAAAAATTATTATTCGTTATCTCGTCCATAACGAATCCGGTATTTTGGTGAGCGGAGAACAGCTTCCAGCCGTCGCGCGAGTGCATCGGCAAGTGGTACGGCAAGTGCTCAGTGCAGGCACGATGTCCTTATCAGGCAAGCGCACAAAGCGCCCATGACAGCCGGACGCCGAGAGCGCAGCCGTCATCCTCGCGCCACACTCAGCACTCGCTCAATGAACTTGCGGCGGCGGGTCCGCCTGCTCGTCGTCAGGCGCGCCGCCCTCGCCGAACAGCTCCGCGCACAAGCCCTGGCCGATCTCGCTCAGGCGCGCCGTTCCCGTGCCTTCTTCGTTGAATGTGGTGTCCACCAGACCGCCGTCGGCCAGCGCCGTCAGTTGCCGCCGCAAGGCGCTCATCGGCACGTCCGCCTGCTTGGAAAGCTTGGCGAGCGACCACGCGCCGCCCGGCGTTTCCCGATACGCGCGCCACAATTGCGCCAGTATGGCGACCAGCACCGGATCGAGTTCGTCGTCTTCCATCGTGAATGTCTCCTCGTTTTCTTAAAGCCCTGCCGGTCCAACCCAACCCGGCCCTGCTCCGCCCCATCAGGCCATCTGCGCCGCCAGTTCACCCAGCGTCCTCAATGCCGCCTCGGTCTGCGCCGTCCACGGATAGCTGTAATTGAGCCGGATGAAATGGCGAAAATCGTCGCGCATCGAAAACATCATGCCCGGCCCGACCGTGATGCTGCGCGCGAGCGCGGCCTGATAGAGCCGCATCGAGTCGACACGCTCGGGCAATTCCACCCACAGCACGTAGCCGCCTTGCGGCGTCGACATGCGCGTGCCGGCCGGGAAAAACCGCTGCACCATCGCCATCATGATGCTCGCCTGCTGCCGGTAGAGCTTGCGCAGGTGCCGCAGATGCCGGTCGTAGCCGTCCTGCCGAAGGTAATCGGCGACCGCGACTTGCGGCACCGAAGGCGTAGTCAGCGTGTTGAGGAACTTCAGCTTCTCGACCTGTGCGCGGTAGCGCCCCGGCATGGCCCAGCCGATCCGGTACGACGCGGTCAGGCTCTTCGAAAACGACGCGCAATGCAGCACCAGTCCCTTGGTGTCGAAGTTCTTCAACGTCGACGGCCGCGCCTCGCCGAAGTACAACTCCTGATAGACGTCGTTCTCGATGGCAGGAATTTCGTGCGCGGCGAGCAGTTCGACCAGTTGCTGCTTGCGCGCGTCGGGCATCTGGAAACCGAGCGGATTCTGGAAGTTCGGCATCACCATGCATGCGGCGATCTTCTGCCGGGCGATGACCTCGGCCAACGCCTCGATGTCGATGCCGTGGACTGGATGCGTCGCCACTTCGATGGCGCGCATGCCGAGACGCTCGATGGCGTGCAGCATCGCGTAGTAAGTCGGCGACTCGACGGCGACCGTGTCGCCCGGCCTTGCGACCGCCTGCAAGCTGAGGTTGATCGCCTCCGTCGCGCCGAGCGTGATGATGATTTCGCCGGGATCGACCGGCACGCCATTCTCGGCATAGCGCCGCGCGATCTGGCGGATCAGCTCGGGATTGCCGGGCGGCAGGTCGTCGATCAGATTCCAGCTCGCGTGACGCCGGGCGATCGCATTCGCATACTGGTTGATGCGCCGCCACGGGAACAGCGACGGATCGGGGTACGGCGAGCCGAGCGGCACGGCGTCATGCGCGCGGATGCTGCGCAGGGTCGACAGCACGAGGCGGCTCACGTCGACCGCGGCGGCCACCGGTGGTGTATGAACCGCCGGCTGACGGCTCAGACGCGGCTCGTCGAGCGCCGCGGCCGTCGCCAGCGCGTCGCGCACGAAATAGCCCGACTGCGGCCGGGTCTCGACAATCCCCCGGCTTTCCAGCAACGCGTACGCATGCAGCACGGTCTTGATGCTGACGCCATGCTGCAGGCTCGCCTGTCGCACCGATGGAATCCGTTCGCCCGCCGCGAACACGCCGCGGCGCACGGCTTCGGTCATGTCGTCGGCGAGTTTTTCGTAGAGTTTCAAGGACCTGGCTCAGACGAAGGCGTGGGCGGGAACGCCAGTCTATGACAAATTTCCCACAACTGTACTCCTCCGCTTTCCGATTTTCTGTATGCTGCACTGCACTTGGAACACAGTAGGCTTCCATGCATCGGCATAAAAACCTCGTCCAAGCCCCATCCGGCGGCAAGATCATGAAGAAACCCGAAGCTCGCATTGAACCGTACACGCACCCCGCCGCCGGCTGGGGCGCGCTCAAATACGTCGCCATCAACCTGCTCAAGGAAAAGGTGACGGGCGGCGACTACCGCATGCTGCTCAAGCAGAATCAGCCGGACGGCTTCGACTGCCCGGGTTGCGCGTGGCCGGACCGCGAGCACGCGTCGACCTTCGAGTTCTGCGAAAACGGCGTCAAGGCCGTCGCCGCCGAGGCAACCAGCAAGCGCGTGAGCCCGGCGTTCTTCGAGCAACATACGGTCGAAGAACTGATGGCGCAGTCGGATTTCGAGCTGGAACAACATGGCCGTCTGACCGACCCGCTCGTCTACGACGCCATGCGCGACCGCTACGTGCCGATCGGCTGGGACGAAGCCTTCGACCTGATCGCCGATCACCTGAAGCGACTCGACGATCCCGACAGCGCCGCCTTCTACACCTCGGGCCGCGCGAGCAACGAAGCCGCGTTCCTGTATCAGCTGTTCGTGCGCCTGTATGGCACCAACAATTTCCCCGACTGCTCGAACATGTGCCACGAAGCCACCAGCCGCGGCTTGCCGCATACGGTCGGGATCGGCAAGGGCACGGTCACGCTCGACGACTTCGAACACGCCGATACGCTCCTGATCTTCGGCCAGAATCCGGCGACCAACCATCCGCGCATGCTGGGCGAACTGCGTGAGTGCGCGAAGCGCGGCGCGACCATCGTGTCGATCAATCCGCTGAAGGAACGCGGCCTCGAACGCTTTGCCAGCCCGCAGCATCCGGTGGAAATGATCACGATGGGCAGCACGAAGATCAGCTCCGTGTTCATCCGGCCGAAAATCGGCGGCGATTTCGCCTTGATCAAGGGCGTCGCCAAACGCGTGATCGAACTCGACGACGAAGCGCTGGCCTCAGGTCTCGCACGTGTGCTCGACGTCGCGTTCATCGCCGGACACACGGTCGGCTTCGACGCCTTCGCCGACGACTTGCGCGCCGAAAGCTGGGACACGATCGTCGCCGAATCGGGCGTGCCGTTCGACGACGTGCTGAAGCTCGCCGACATCTATGTGAAGGGACGCGCGGTGATTTCGACGTGGGGCATGGGCCTCACGCAGCACAAGAACTCCGTGCCGACAGTGCAGATCCTGTCGAACCTGATGATGATGCGCGGCAATATCGGCCGCCGCGGCGCGGGCTTGTGCCCGGTGCGCGGACACTCGAATGTGCAGGGCGACCGCACGGTCGGCATCGAAGAAAGGCCGACCCAGGCGTTTCTCGACCGGCTCGGCGAAGTCTACGATTTCGAGCCGCCGCGCGAGCACGGACTCGACGTCGTCAACACGATCCAGGCGATGCTCGACGGCAAGGTCAAGGTGTTCATCGGCCTGGGCGGCAACTTCTCGATCGCGACGCCGGACACGCCGCGCACGTGGGAAGCCATGCGCTCGTGCGAGCTGACCGTGCACATCACGACCAAGCTGAATCGCAGCCACCTCGTGCACGGCCGCGACGCGCTGATTCTGCCGACGCTCGGCCGCACCGAAATCGATCTGCAGAATGGCGTGGCGCAAGGCGTGAGCGTCGAGGATTCGATGAGCATGGTGCACATTTCGTATGGCATGAACAAGCCGGCCTCGGAGAATCTGTTGTCGGAGATCGCCATCGTCGCGCGCATGGCGCAGGCCACGCTCGGCAGCGCCAAGGTCGACTGGCTTGCCCATGCGGCCGACTACGCGTTGATTCGCGACGGCATCGCGAAAGTGATCGACGGCTTTCACGACTACAACGAGCGCCTCAGGAACCCGGGCGGTTTTCACCTGGGCGTGGCGTCGCGCGAGCGCATCTGGAAAACGCCGAGCGGCAAGGCGCAGTTCCTCGTGCATGCGATCGACGTCGACACGCCGATTCATCAGGCGCGCGCAGCGCACGGCAAGCGTCTGATGACCTTGATGACGACGCGCTCGCACGACCAGTACAACACGACGATCTACGGCCTCGACGACCGGTATCGCGGCGTGTATGGGCAGCGGCGCGTGCTGTTCGCCAACAAGGACGATCTCGCGATGCTGGGTTTCGTGGCGGGCCAGCGCGTGGATATCACGAGCGTGTGGGCCGACGGGATCGAGCGCCACGCGGCCGGGTTCCTGCTGGTCGAGTACGACATTCCGCGCGGTTGCCTCGGCGCTTACTACCCGGAGACGAATCCGCTGGTGCCGCTGTCTTCGGTCGCCGACGGCGCGGGAACGCCGACGTCGAAGTCGATTCCGGTCCTGTTGACGGCGTCGGCGCTCGAGACGGTGGAAGCGGTTGCTGCCTGACGGCCGGCCGGCGGCCCTGCTTTGCGTGTGTCCGGAGTGAACCTCGACGCTCAGGCCTGGTTTTTCGTCAGATCGCGGTGCGTCAGATACAGGCGCAGATCGAATTCGATCTGGTGATAGCCCGGCTGCATGAACTCGCACAGGCGGTAGAACGCCTTGTTATGGTCGCTCTCCTTCAGATGGGCGAGTTCATGCACGACGATCATTTTCAGGAACTCCGGCGCGGCGTCCCTGAATAGCGAGGCGATGCGAATTTCTTTTTTTGCCTTCAGCTTGCCGCCCTGCACGCGCGAGATGCTCGTGTGCAGGCCGAGCGCGTGACGCACGACGTCGAGCTTGCTGTCGTAGGCGACCTTGTCGATTTGCGCGCCGTTGCGAAGGTGTTCGCGCTTGAGCTCCGCGCAGTACTCGTACAAGGCCCGGTCTGTTTGCACCTGGTGCGTGCCGGGGTACCTTGCGGCGAGATAGTGGCCGAGCTGGTTGCCGGCGATCAGCTTGTTGACTTTCTCGTGCAGCCCGGCTGGGTAGCCGGTCAGGTATTTCAGGTGGTGCATGACGGTGTGCTTTGCGAATGGCGACGGCGCGGGTTGCATGCGTCGCGGCGGAAACAGTGGGACGCGAGCGCTGCTTGGCGAGGTTCTGCGCAACCGCGCAATTATCCGGGCCGCTACGGGAGCGGCCGGTACGCCAAGGTCCGCCTGAGCGAATGTACGCGATCAAACGTGCGGCAGGTCGTCAATGCATTTTTCGACGTGCTCGCCGGGAACATCCGTGTCAATCCCGTCGCGACCGTCGGCGTGCGCGACAGACACGATTTTTGGCCCCAGAAACCGTACGCCGCCGAGCGTAAAAAGGGACCAAACAGCATTCCCCCGACGGATGGTGGCCACGACTTCGGACACCTCGACAATCGACGTGGGCGACAACCAGTCACGCGTTGCCGGGTCGACGGGAGCCCAACGCACGTGGGTGATCCTGTCGTTGGCCGGGTTGATGCGAATGGCGTCTACAGCAAACGTAGCCATATCGGCCTCCATCGTTCTGACAAAGGGATGTCAGCATTATGCGCTGCTTCTTTTCCTGATACACCAGCCAACTTGCTTGCCGGATCATGCGCCACGGCGCCGCGCCGCGCCGCGCTTCGAGCGCGATGACCCGCACACGTGCCGGGCAGCGTTGCCTTCAGTCGGACTCGTCGTTAGGCGAGACGCTGTCGTCGTTCTGGACGAGCTTCGGGCGCCCCGCCGCGTCTGGGCCGGTATCCACCAGCTTGTTGCGGTAGTCACAGGCGGGACAAAGGAAAAAGAATCCCTGTTCGTCGACTTCCGGTACGGTGCGATCAAAGTCGAACGACACATTGCAGTTTCGACAGGTCCACATAGCGGCCTCCGTCGGTATCTTCGAGGAATCCCCGTACGACCGATACTATCCGCAAGCCGCCTCTACGGCGCAAGAGAATCAGTGCTGCCCCGCGTTCAGGAGCATCCAGATCTGCCGCGTGGGTGCACCTGCGAGAATGCGCGCAAACACGGCGCCGCACCGCACGCAGGTGTAGTGCTCTTCAGCTCGCGTATCCTTCACGAGGCCGACGCCGTTGGGCGTGAGGTCGTCGTGCGGAGTCGCAATCGCCGACTGCCCATACAGATCAGCGCATTGCGCGCATGGTTGAATCCAGAGTTCCATGTTTGACAACCCGAGCGGTGATCAACCGTTGCCGGCATCCGAGCCGACTTCCTGCATCGTGTCGACGCGCCGCTTGCCTTCGACATACCCGGCCTCACGGGCGGCTTCTTCGCTGCCGAAAGTGGCGACAAGTTCCTGGAAGCGAATGCTCTGCCCTGCGAGGTGGGCATCGGAACCGTGGCGACAGATGTACGCCGAGTAATGCCACAAAGTGATCGGGGCCGGGGGACCGTATGCAAGGATTGGCAGGACCCAGACTTCGTATCCGTTGTGTTCGATCTTGTCCCACATGGCTGTCTCCATCGTGATCGTCGAGGAATCGTAGCATGCAATTCCTGATCGACACGGATCCCGCCGGCGAGCGCAGCGCGGACCAGGTGCGTGCAACGACCTGGCTGCGGACCCCGCTCAACGCCGCATCAAGGACCACAACAGCAGCGCCAGCAGCAGCACCACGACCATCTGCCAGAACAGCACCGGATCGCTCTCGAGCAAGGGCTTGCGCCGAACCGGCGCCATCGCGTCCCGCCCGCTCGATAGACGTTCGAGATCGGCGCAGACTTCGAGCACGTCCTGATACCTGCGCGCCGGATCGGGCTGCAACGCTTTCTCCAGCACCAGGTCGAGCCATTGCGGCGCGTCGGGCCGGTATTGATAGAGCGGCACGCGGCCATTGAAGCCGTACGGCAGCTTGCCTCCGCTGAACAGCCGGTACAGGGTCACGCCGTACGCGAACACCTCGGAGCGCGCATCGCCCAGTGCGCCCTTCATCAATTCGGGCGCCATATAAGCGGGCGAGCCCGGTGCAACGTCCGGGCCCGGCACCTGCATGCCCGGCATGTAGGCGAAACCGAGGTCGAGCAGGCGCGTGTTATCGCCAGGCATCACCAGCACGTTCTCGGGTTTGATATCGCGATGGAAGATATCGCGGCGATTCAGCACGTCGATCGAATGGCCCAGTTGCCGCGCGATCCCGAGCGCACGCGGCAGCGCCATGGGCTGCGGCGCCGCCAGCATTTTTTCGAGCGTAATGCCTGCACCGAGCGGCATCACCACATAGAGCCGGGTTTGCCGGTCGGCATCGATCGGCATCGGCGCGAGCACGCCATCGTCGCCGATCTTGCCGGCCAGCCAGCGCTCGCGCACGATCGACTGGCGCACGTTCTCGTCCTGCTCGACACGCGGCTTGGGAAACTTGAGCGCCAGCGGCGTGTTCGGCTCGGCCAGATCGTAGCCGGCGAAAATCCGCGAATAGAAGCCGTCGCTCAGCACGCTCCTGAGCAGATATCCGTCGACCACCTCGCCGGCGTCGGGCACCGCCGGAATCGGCAAGGCGCCGACCACCCGCTCAAGATACCCGACGTCGAGCAAGGGCAGGCTGCCCACGTCGAGCACCGCGCCCGTCACGTCGTCCTGCGAGCCGCGCGCCACCGCCAGCGCGCCGAGCCGGCGTGCAGTGTCGAGTGCGCCGCCGCGCGCCGCCAGCACCGTCTGCAGCTCGCGCATCGGCACGCGGCGATAGAGCCCGTCGGAGCACATCAGCAGGCGGTCGCCCTCGCGCAGCTCGAGGGTTTCGATGCGCGTCACCAGCGTCGGCAGCATGCCGACCGCGTGCGCCACATAAGAACCGAAGGCGACCGGCACCACGTCGTCGTCGCCGAGCTGGGTCAGTTGGCCGTCGCGCAGCAGGTACAGCCGCACATCGCCGGCCGCCACCAGATACGCGGTAGCGCGGCGCACGATCAGCGCCGCAAATGACGCGGCCATCTGCGTCAATGCGGGATCGACGCGGCCGATCTGGTGCAGCCAGCTGTGGATGGCCTCGAGCGCGCGGGCCGCGGCCACGCCGGGCTGCAAGGTGTCGGGGAGTCCGTAGTAGGCGTCGATAAAGGTCCGCACCGAGAGTTCGGCCGCGACCCGTCCGCCCTTGCTGCCGCTCACGCCATCGGCGAGCGCGATCACGCTGCCGCGCGCGGCGCGCGCCGCCAGATCGCCGAGCATCACGCCGACGTAGTCTTCGTTGACGTGATCCTGCCCGCGGGCGCGGGCAGGGAAAGAAACACAAGCGATCTCGAGCGCGGCGCACTCGCCGCGCTCCGGCCTCAACTGCAGATCGATTTCCTGGCCGCCCATTGCGCGGCCGCTGGCGGGCCTTCCCTCTGGATCGTCTGGCGCCGGGCTGGTGTTCGGCGCGGGCAAGCTATCCTGGGAGAAGGGTTCATTCATTTACTTTTTGCCGTGGGTCATCACGTCGCTGGTTTCCAGATCGTGCTCGATCTTCTCGAGCACCTGCGGCGAGCGCTTCTTGAGCATCAGCAACCAGACCGCGCCAACCAGCATATACGCAACGAACAGATACGGCAGGATGTTATACGGATAATCGGGCACCGGATACACGCTGCCGATCACCGCACCGACCATCGCCAGTGCGCCGAGCACGCCCCACACGACGTTGCTCGTCTTGAGCTCGCCCTGCTTCTTCAGATAAACCGGTGCCGCGATGGCGACGAGGAAATACACGACCAGGAAGCCAAAAGTCGCAAACGTGCTGGTATAGCCGAAGGTGTTGAGCGGACCCGTGCCGAGCATCGCGATGCACACCACGAAGGTCACGATCGAGGAAAACGCAACGGCCAGATACGGCGTCTGGTGAGTGCGGTGCACCATGCCCATCGAGCGATGCACGAACTGATAGCGACCCATCGAATAGAGCAGGCGGCTGGACGAGTTGATGCACGCAAGCACGCACGAAAATGCGCTGACCGAGGCAATCAGATAGAACACCGGACCGAGCGGCGAGGCGCCGACGCTCGTGAGCAAGGTGCTGAGCACGGCCGAATCGCCGCCGAGCTTGGCTGCGTCGTCGTGATAGGCGATCGTCATCGAATAGGCCACGAACATGAAGAACAGGCCCGACAGGATCACGCACCAGACTACCGCGCGCGGAATGACGCGCAGCGGATTCCTGGTTTCCTGGCCGAGCGAGGCCGCGCTCTCGAAACCCACGTACGAGAAGATGCCGAGCACCATGCCCTGCGCCATGCCCTTGCCGCTCACGCCCTGCAGCCCCAGTTGCGTATGGTCGACGATATGGTCCGGATGCAGTGCGAGCACATAGATCAGCACCCCGCCCACGATCACCACCGAAGCAGCTTCGATTGCCAGCGACAGGCGCGACGAGAGCTTCACGTCACGCGCCGAGAAGAACCAGGCCAGGCCGACAAAGACCGTGTAGACCGCCCACGACGGAATATTGACTCCCCAGGCCGTAAAAGCGTTCTGCACGAACACCACGCCTGCGGCGCCGACCCCCATTGCAGTGCCTACGTACGCCGCGATCAATCCCCAGCCGGCAATGCCCCCCGCCATCGGCCCAAGCGCGCGCGAGATATAGATAAAGAACGAACCCGCCGACGCAATCCGGCTCGACAGCGCGATGATGCTCATGCTCACCAGCAGCAGCCCGAGCGTCGAAAGGCCGTAGATCAGCCAGGTTCCCGCCCCGGCCAGCGCCGCGATCGCGGTCACGTTGATCGAGGGCGTGAAAGTCGGTGAAAGATTCGCGATGGATTGGCCGATCACCTCGGGAAAACCTAAGGTACCGGCACGCAGGCCACCCGATGATGCCGGCGCTGCTTGCGTGGTGCTTTGCGGAGTGCTCATATTGGGCTCCTGTTAGAGGGGTGAATCAAAGTTGAATGCGCTCCACTTTTCCACAGTCAAAAATCTCGAAACAATTCAATTCATTTGGTCCATCCGGGAATCCACGAAGTGCCCGCGAGCGGCACGCGCGCCATCGCCGCGGCTTCCACCGTCAAGGCGACGAGGTCCTCGGGCTCCAGGTGATGCACGTTCTGCTTGCCGCACGCACGCGCGATCGTTGTGAGTTCCATGTTCAGCGTCTTCAGGTAATTGCGCACGCGGCGCGATCCCTCATCGGGCTGGACGCGCTGTTCGAGCACTGCGTCCTGCGTGGTCACGCCGACCGGGCACTTGCCCGTGTGGCAGTGATGGCAGAAACCCGGTGACGTATTCAACGCCGCGTAATCCGCCGCTGCCGGATGCAGCGCGCCGTTCTGAAAGTACGTGTCGCTGTTGCAGCCGAGCGCCATCAGCATGCCCTGCCCGATCGCCACCGCGTCAGCACCGAGCGCCAATGCTTTCGCCACGTCGGCGCCGGTACGGATGCCGCCTGATACGATCAGTTGTACCTGGCCTTTCATATTCAGGTCTTCGAGCGCGTCCACGGCCTGGCGAACCGCCGCGAGCGTCGGAATCCCCACGTTCTCGATAAAGCAGGTCTGCGTCGCCGCCGTGCCGCCCTGCATCCCGTCGATCACGACCACGTCGGCACCCGCATGCACCGCCAGCTTGACGTCGTTGAACGTGCGGGTTGCGCCGACCTTCACGTAGATCGGCTTTTCCCAATCGGTGATTTCGCGCAGTTCCTGAATCTTGATCGCCAGATCGTCGGGACCGGTCCAGTCCGGATGACGGCTCGCCGAACGCTGATCGACGCCGGCCGGCAAGGTGCGCATCGAGGCGACGCGCGGATTGACCTTCTGCCCGAGCAACATGCCGCCGCCGCCCGGTTTCGCGCCCTGGCCGATCACGATTTCGATCGCGTCGGCGCGGCGCACATCGTCCGGATTGAAGCCATAGCGCGAGGGCAGGCACTGATAGACCAGCGTCTTCGACGAGCGGCGTTCTTCCTGTGTCATGCCGCCGTCGCCGGTGGTGGTCGAGGTGCCCATCGCGGTCGCGGCCTGGCCGAGCGCTTCTTTCACGTTCGCGGACAATGCGCCGAAGCTCATGCCCGCAATCGTGATCGGAATGTCGAGCACCACCGGCTTCGTGGCGAAGCGCGCGCCGAGCACGGTCCGCGTCGCGCATTTCTCGCGATACCCTTCGAGCGGGTAGCGCGACAGCGAAGCGCCGAGAAACAGCAGATCGTCGAAATGCGGCACGCTGCGTTTGGCGCCGAGGCCGCGAATCTCATAGAGGCCACGCTGCGCGGCGGCGTGGATATAGTCGATCGTCTTACGGTCGTAGCCTTGCGACTCTTCCTGCTGCAAGCGGGCGAAGTGAACGGGTTTGGCTTCCATGGGAACCTTCTTCGAGAGCGTGTGTTCAATATTCCTGGTTCGCGTCGGCGTTCCAGTGATAGAGCGTGCGGGCGGAGGCGATCCGTTTGAACGACGCCGGGTCGTGGTCCATGCCGGCGGCGCCGAGCAGTGCACGCACGGCGTCGAGATCGGCTTGCGTCATCGGCTCGTACTGCGCGTCCGCGCCGAGCGATTTCACTTCGCCGCGCACGTACAGCACCGCTTCGTAAAGCGAGTCGCCGAGCGCGTCGCCCGCATCGCCGCAGATCACCATGCGTCCGGCCTGAGCCATGAACGCAGAAAAACTGCCCACCGAACCGCCCACCACGATGTCGCCGCCCTTGAGCGAAATACCGCAGCGCAGACCCGCATCGCCGTCGATCACCAGCAGGCCGCCATGCGCGGAAGCGCCCGCGCCGTTCGACGCAAAACCCTTCACATGCACCTTGCCGCTCATCATGTTTTCCGCGACGCCGGTGCCCGCGCTGCCGTCGATCTCGATCGTCGCGTGTTTGTTCATGCCGCCCGCGTAGTAGCCCGCGTGACCGGCAATCGTCACCTGCACCGGTGCATCCACGCCCACGGCGAGGTTATGCGCACCGTTCGGCGCGACGACTGTCACCACCTGCCCTTCCAGTTCGCTGGCCGGCTTGTGCAGAAACCGGTTCAGCTCGCGAACCGTGGTGCGCTCCAGATCGAAAGTCAGGCTTTCCATACATACATCTCCTCAGGTGCCGGTTCGAAGACCCTGGCGTTCTTGATGTCGGGCAGATGGGCAAGCGAACGGAACTCGGAAGCGATTGCGACGTAGTCGTCGTTTTCCGCGATCACCGCCGGTTTGCACGCGAACGGGTCGCGAATCAGCGCGAGTTCGGTCGAGGTGCCCATCAGGAACGTGTAGAAGCCGTCGAGTTCTTCGAAGCCTTTTTGCAATGCGGCCGGCAGCGTGTCGCCTTCGCGCAGCCGCCATTCGAGAAAGCGGCAGGCGGCTTCGGTATCGTTGTCGGTGTCGAAGTGAATGCCTTGCGGTTCGAGCTTGCGGCGCACGCCATGCGCGTTCGAGAGCGAGCCGTTGTGGACCAGACAGAAGTCGTCGCCCGCCGTAAAGGGATGCGCACGGTCCGGCGTCACCGCCGACTCCGTCGCCATGCGCGTGTGCCCGACCAGATGCGAGCCCGTCAGGTTCGCAAAGTCATAACGCCCGGCGACTTGCGAGGGCGAGCCGATGTCCTTGTACAGATCGATCGAGCGTCCGCTCGAGAGCAGATACAGCTTCGGATAGCGTTCGCGCAACCAGCTCTTCACGCGCTCGACATTGCCCTGCACCGTCAACACCGCGTGATTGCCTTTCGAGTCGAGACGCGCGGTGACGTCCATCGCCGCGTTCAACGCCTCCACCAGCGGCTGCCACGCAAAATCCGCGCCTTCTTCGGTGAAGCCCGCGTAGATGCTCAGCTTGCGCTGGCTCGCGTCGACCGGTTTGCCGAACACCGCGAGACCCGCCGAGTCCGGTCCGCGCTCGGTCATGCCGATCAGCATCGGCACCATCAGCTCGCCGAGCCGTTCGCGCAGTGCCGGCGTCTTCACCAGCAAGCCTACGATTCCGCACATTGTGGTTCTCCTTAGAAAAACTCGAGGTAAGTCTTCAGCTCCCAATCCGACACGTGGCGCATGTATTCGAGCCACTCCATCCGTTTGAGCTTGAGGAATTCGTCGGCAAGCGGGCCGAGCGCGTCGCAGACCACCCGGTCGCTTTCCAGCGCATCGAGCGCCTGCTCGAGGTTTTGCGGCAGCACGCCGATACCGTGTTCGGAGAGCTTCGCGGGCGACCATTCGTACAGGTTTTCGTTAGCCGGTTCGCCAGCCGACAGGCCACGGTCGATGCCGTCGAGTCCCGCGGCAATCACGGCCGCGGTCGCGAGATAGGGATTGCATGCGCCGTCGGGCAGACGCAGTTCGATACGCTCGCCAGGCATGCGCACCATCGTCGAACGGTTGTTGTCTCCGTAGCTGACGTAGGCCGGCGCCCACGTCGCGCCGGTCAGCGAGCGGCCGACAACGAGGCGCTTGTACGAGTTCACCGTCGGATTGCACAGCGCGGTCAGCGCCGGTGCATGTGCGAGCAGACCGGCCGTGAACTGATAGCCGAGCTTGGAGAGGCCCATGCCGAGCGTGTCAGCGGGATCGGCGAACAGGTTGCGCTCGCCGTCGCCGATCGACATATGCATATGCATGCCGTTGCCCGGACGATTCGCGAACGGCTTCGGCATGAACGAGCAGATCATGCCGAGTTCGTTGGCGATCTCGGAGGCCGCCATCTTGAAGAACACGTAGTGATCGCATGACGTCAGGCAATCGGTGTACGTGTAGTTGATTTCGAACTGCCCGTTCGCATCTTCGTGATCGATCTGATAGACGTCGATACCGACCGCGCGCATCGATTCAGTGAGCTTTTCCAGGAAGACGCGCGTGCGCGAGAGTCCCTTGTAGTCGTAGCACGGCTTGGCGAGCGTATCGCTCGGATCGCATGGCTCCAGCGCGCCCGATGCCGAACGGCGCAGCAACGAGAATTCCGGTTCGAGGCCCGTGAAGAGCGTCCAGTTGCGCTCGGTCATCCGGGCAACCTGTTTCTTCAGGGTCACGCGCGAATCGTATTGCCACGCTTCGCCATTCACATGACCGTCGCAGACAATCCGTGCCAGGCCCGGCTGCCACGGCACCGGCGTGAGCGTCGCCAGATCGCCGACGGCCATATAGTCGGGACCGTTCGGCTCGATGCCGACGCCCCAGATCGCAAATCCCGCGAAACCGGCACCCGCTTTCAACACGCTCTTCAAATGACTGAGCGGCACCGATTTCGCCTTGGCCACGCCGTGAATGTCGACAAACTGCGCCAGCACATACTTCACGCCCTGCTGCGTCAGATAAGCTTGCGCCTCTTCCGCCGAGCCGAAGCGGGGCACGCATCCGAGTTCGTTGACCGGCAGCTTGCTCGCATCGTTCAGGTTCATTGCCTCCACTCCTCGCAACACCATCCTTCGTGATCTGGAAAAGCCACACGCGATGCGTGTGACCGGGCTATGCAACACGCTTTCGAACGCCGGTCGCGGCGCGCTTCAAGCTTGTCTTCAATCAAATAGGAAATTTATTGACGAGCAACTAAGATTCCCATTGCGAAACTCTCCGCGCGCGACCCGGCGCCGCCATCTGCTACGCTTTCTTTTTCCATGAGGCCTACATGCAAACCGGTGAAGACAATAAAACGCCGCTCGAACGCTACCTCGGCATCACCATCCGCGAACTGCGCCAGCGCCACGGCCTGACGATCGCCCAGGTCTCCGCGCAGGCCGGCATCAGCCGCGGCATGCTTTCGAAGATCGAGAACGCGCAGACTTCTGCAGGTCTCGATGTCCTCAACCGCATCGCCCAGGCGCTCGGCGTTTCGCTCTCCATGCTGTTCCGCAACTTCGACGTGCCGCAAGGCGGCGCGCAACTCGTCAAGAAAGGCGGTGGCATGGAGGTGGTTCGCAAAGGCACCAAACGCGGTCACACCTATCACCTGCTTGCCTACGACCAGGGTCCGCACAAGCTTTTCGAACCCTTCCTGATCACAATGGAGGACGAGGCTGAACGTTTTCCCGTGTTCGAGCACCCGGGCACCGAATTCATCCACATGCTCAAGGGCGTGCTCGAATATCGCCACGGCCAGCACACCTACGTCCTTCATCCCGGCGACACCCTCACCTTCCAGGGCGAGATACCACACGGTCCGGAACGCCTGATCAAGACGCCCATTCAATTCCTGTCGATCTTTGTGTATCCGCAATCGAGCGCGGCCGACTGATCGCTTGCCGCCTCCATTGCAACCGGCGCTTCTACCAATGCAACGTTTGTGCCATGTTTATCTAAGTGAATCAAAGATTCCCACCAATAAACGCTTTGGGCGCAATCCGCCATTCCCGATATCGACGTTGAATGGCTCATCAGCCTGACCGCGGTGCACATCGTCGTTGTGACTGGTGCGACTTTGCACAAAAACGAGGTGTGCGGTTAAGCAGCGTCAGAAGCCGCGCTTATGCAAATGGGAGGTTGGGCGCCTGAACGGCATGCGAGGCGGCCTGCACCCCGCCTCGCCGCATCGGTCAGCGCAAGGCATCGTCCGGCAGATCAGGCAGCGCCCGCGCCACCGACGGCCGGATCGCGTTGTCCAGCACACCACGCGTCAGCGTGACGATGTCGCCGGCGAACTGATCCCATTCGCCCTGGCGGTGCAGCAGAAAGAAATCGCGCCGCCCGAGGCGGCCCGGCGGCAACGGCAGCACCGCGATATCGTCCAGGTAGTGGCGTGCCTGCCACAAACACAAGGGCGTCGAAATCGCAAAGCCCACACGCGACGCCACCAGACTCAATAGCGGATCGGTCGCGTCGAATTCGTAACGCCGCGGACTATCGATCCCCAGGTGCCGCGCGAAACGTTCGATCTGCTGGCCGATCACCGAGCGCGCCGTGTAGCGGATCAGCGGCATGTCGAGCGCGAGCGTGCGCCAGTCGATGTTGCGGCGTCCACTCAGGTGGCTGCGCGCAACCACCGCCACGAATGCCTCGGAAAACAGCGGTATTTCGACGATCCGCGCGTCGTTCAACGTGGTCTGCGTACAGATCGCCATATCCAGTTCGCGATCGTGCAACTGCTTGCTCAAGCCCGGCGTCAGGCCTGACCACATCGAAATCTGCCGCTCCGAATTCGACACCGCGCGGATCAGTTCAGGGCCGACCGTCGCCGCGAACGAATCCACGCAACCCAGCCGCACCGGCATCTTGCCCGTATGCGAGGCGTCACCGATGCGGGCGCTGACCATCTGCGCATGCTCGATCAACGGGCCCGCCAGTTCGAGCAGCGCACGCCCCGCCACGTTCGGCCGCGGCGGCCGGCTCTCGCGGTCGAACAGCGTCAGGCCCTGGTCGCGCTCCAAGCCGGCGATCGACTGGCTGACCGCGCTCTGGCTCACGCCGAGCTGCTTCGCCGCGCCCGTCATCGAGCCGCTGTCGCACACGGCGACGAATGCCTGCAACGCGCGCAGATCGATCGGGGTCGGGGTTCGTCTCATGAAATGCTCCGCTCGCGTGAGTGACTGGCCGGCCATCCTGCGCGACACGACAGCACAGTGCCGGGGTTCACAGGGCTGATGTGCAGGATGAGAAATTGCTTTGGCTTGCCATAAGTTTGCCTAATACAAAAATGATGCAGCCAATGTTTTCCTAGAATTCGCCTCATTGCCCACACAGAGGTCCGCATGAGCCACTACGATTTCATCGTGATCGGCGCCGGTGTCGTCGGCGCGTCGGTCGCCCATCATCTCGCAGCACTTGGCGCGCAAAGCGTGCTGGTGGTCGAGCAGGGCACGATCGGCGCGGGCACCACCTCGCAATCGTCAGGCCTGCTGCGCACCCACTATTCGGTACGCCAGAACGTGGAGCTCGCGCGCGCGTCCTGGTGGGCGTTCAATCATTTCGCCGACTATGTCGGCGACGACGAAGCGTCCTGCGGCCTCGTCAAATGCGGCTATCTGATCTGTTCGCCCGAAGGCGACAAGCTGGAGCCGTTGCGCGCCTCACTCGCCGCGCAGCATGAGATGGGTATTGAAGTGCGCTTGCTCGACAAGCGCGAGGCGCACGAGCGCCTGCCGATCGCAAGCTTCGACGACGCCGCGCTGATCGGTTTCGAGCCGGAAGCCGGCTTTGCCGATGCCTATCTGGTGGCGACGGGCTTTGCCCGTTCGGCGCGCCGGCGCGGCGTCAAGATCATGGAAGGCGTCACGGTGACGGGCCTTATCCGCGAAGGACGCCGAATCACCGGCGTCGAGACGAGTGCCGGAACCTTCGGTTGCGACACCCTCATCAGCACGCAGAACATCTGGACACCCGAACTCGCCGACTGGATCGGCGTGCCGCTGCCGGTCAAGCCGGAACGTCACACGGTGCTCGCGCTCGAATGCGACGGCGCCGCGTACTCGTTCAAGATGCCGGCATTCAAGGATCTGGGCTCGGCCGGCATGCTCTATTACCGCAGCTATGGCGGCAGTCAGATGCTCGTGTCAGAAGGTGTGGTCGGCGAGACGCTGAACTCGCCGGAAACGGAACAGGGCGATATCTCGCTCGACTATGTCGCCGAAGTCGGCGCGCAAGTCGCCGAACGCTTTCCTGCTTACGAAGCCGCGGGGCTGGCCTCGTCGTGGACCGGCGTCTACGACGTGACGCCCGACTGGAATCCGGTGTTGGGCAAGGTCGCCGATATTGAAGGACTCGTGGTCGGCTTCGGCTTCTCCGGGCACGGTTTCAAGCTCTCGCCGGGCATCGGCAAAATCCTCGCCCAGCATGCGCTCGGTCAGCCCACTGACGTTTCTCTCGCGCCCTACGCGCTCGACCGGTTCGCCAGCGGCGCGCTGCTGGCGGGCAAATACGGCTCCGGTGCGGTCTCCTGACTGCGGGACGTAAAGGATGCGCCAGTCATGACAATCGATCTTCCGGTTCCGGTCAAACGTGTGGTGGATGCCATCGTGTGCGTGCGGGTAAGCGCAATCCGACCTCACTCATACAGGGCCAGATATTCATGCAGCGACTGAAGAACGGCGGCGCCCTCTCCGACAGCGGCGGCGACTCTCTTCACCGAGCCGCTGCGAACGTCGCCGACCGCGAAGATGCCCGGTCGGCTCGTTTCCAGAAATCGCGGCGGGTGGTCTGACGCACTCGCCTTAAGTGCGTCGGAGCCGGTGAGCACGAAGCCGTTCCTGTCCAGCGCAACACAGTTTCCGAGCCAGCCGGTATTGGGCTGCGCACCGAGAAACAGGAAGACGTGCCGGATCGGCTTCTGTTCGATCTCCCCTTGCCGGTCCCACTTGATCGATTCAAGCCGCGCCTCGCCGTAAAGCTCGGTCACCTGGGTCCGCCGATGAACGGTGATGTTGGACGCCGCATCGATGCGCCTGATCAAATAGTTCGACATGCTCGTGCTGAGTCCGTCGCCGCGAATCACGATGTGGACATGCCGCGCAAATCCCGCGAGGAAAACCGCTGCCTGACCGGCTGAATTTCCGCCGCCAACGATGATCAGTTCTTCGTTGGCACAAAACGCGGCCTCCATGAAGGTTGCGCTGTAGTAAACGCCGCGTCCCTCGAAATGCTCGAGGTGCTCCAGCGGCGGTTTCCGATAACGCGCGCCAGTCGCGACGACGACGGCGCGAGCATAGACGTGCTCGTCGTAATTGAGCCGAATGTGAAAAGGCGGTGCGTCCTGGCAATCGATGCCGAGCGCTTCAATAGGTACGCCGACCTCGGCACCGAATTTGCGGCATTGCGACAGGCCGCGGCCGGCAAGCGCCTGGCCCGAGATGCCCGTTGGAAACCCGAAGTAGTTTTCTATCTTTGAGCTGGTGCCCGCCTGGCCACCCGGCGCCTTGGTGTCGAGGACCGCGACCTTCAAGCCTTCTGAGGCCGCGTATACCGCCACCGCGAGACCTGCAGGTCCGGCGCCCACCACGACCACATCGAAGCGCTCGCCATTCAGCCTGTCGGGACTGAGACCGATTGCATCAGCCACGGCGCGGTGCGTCGGGCACTTCAGAACGTGACCTTGCAGCGTGATGACCACCGGTATATCCGCTTCCGTCGCGCCATGGCGTTCGAGAAGCGCCCGCGCTTCCTGATGCTCGACGATATCGAAGTAGGCCGATGGCTGAGCGTTGCGGCTCAGAAAATGCCGAAGACGGAACGTGGCCGCAGACGCCGAACTGCCAATGACCAGAATGCCCCCGCTCTGGTCCTGAATGAAAGCGACCCGGCGCAGGATGAACGCACGCATGATCGTTTCACTTAATTCCGCTTCCGCGACGACGAGCGCGCGCAGCGATTCCTCGTCGACAACGATGACTTCGCAATCGCTGGTGGCGCGCGCCGTTGCCACCGCGGCGCGGCCGGCAAGCGTTCCGACCTCACCGGTGAAGCTGCCCGGACCGTGCGAGCCCAGCACATGGAGATTGTCTCCCGAGCCTCTCGTCGCCTCGATTGTTCCCGAGACGATGGCGAACACGGGAATGTGCCGGTCGCCTTCGGAGAACAGCACGTCGCCCTTTTCCAGCTTGCGTCGTTCACCGTACCTCTCCAATAGGGCAAACTGCCTTTCATTCAGCGTTGGAAAGATCTGATGGTGACGGCTGCCGCCTGAATCCAGTTCTCCGGATCCGCGCGAAGATTTATCGCTCATGGACGCATTCCAAATGAGTGGGCACAGATTGTGACCCTGGTGAGCACCTTGAGGGCACGAATAGTCAAAAGGACTGGAGACTGCACACCCGCGCTATTCGTACTGATTGTGTACCTGAATTTCGTCTGCAGTAAAGCGCGTGAAGCTGGCTGGCTCGCTCGCACGATGGCTGTGATTCAGCGGGCCGCATCAGACAACCAACGCCGCACCCGCCCCACGCCCTGCGTGTGCCAACGCCAGCGCCAGCCTTGCCCCTACCTCGGCATTGTGTTTCACGAGCGCGATGTTTGTCGCCAGGCTGCGTCCACCCGTCAGCGCCTTGATGCGCGCCAGCAGGAAGGGCGTCACGGCCTTGCCGGTGATGCCTTGCGCCGTGGCCTCGGCGAGCGCCTGCTGAGTCAGCGCGTCGATCTCTTCGACACTCATCGCTGCCGCTTGCGGCACCGGCGTGCTCAACACCACGCCGCCCACGAGGCCCAGGTCCCACTTGGTACGGATGAAGCGCGCCTGCTCCGCCGCGTCGTCCAGCCTGAAGTCCGCACGAAAGCCGCTGTCGCGCGTGTAAAACGCGGCGAAATTGTCCTGCTCGCAACTGAGCACCGGCACGCCGTGCGTTTCCAGGTATTCCAACGTGAGTCCGATGTCCAGGATGGACTTCGCCCCGGCGCAGACCACCGCCACCGAGGTCTTCGCCAGTTCCTGCAGGTCGGCCGAAATGTCGAAGGTTTCCGGCGCTTCCCGATGCACGCCGCCAATGCCGCCGGTCACGAAAACCTCGATGCCGGCCAGCGCGGAACATATCATCGTGCCGGCCACTGTCGTGGCGCCAAGCCCGCCGCCGGCCAGCACCGCCGGCAAGTCGCGGCGGCTGACTTTGTGCACCTGGTCAGAGCGGCCGAGCAGTTCCAGCTCGTCGTCCGAAAGGCCGATGCGGATTCGCCCGCCGATCAGTGCGATAGTCGCGGGCTCGGCGCCCAGGTCACGGATCAAGGCCTCCACTTCGCGCGCAGTGCGAACGTTCTCCGGATAGGGCATGCCGTGAGCGATGATGGTCGATTCCAGCGCCACAAGCGGGCGGCCGGCGGCCTGTGCGGCGGCCACGGGCGCGCTGCAGGTCAACCATGGGTGTGCAAGGTCCGCGACCATGTCGATGTATTCGGTGATGTAATTCGCCTAAGTATGCAACACAAGGCCGGTCCACGGGTCGCGTGCTGCAGCGCGATGGCGCCTATCATTAAGCTACCGTCGAGAGAATGTCGAGCGTCTGACGGGTGTCGCGCACACGGCGCTCGTGATGCAAAAGGAACGACACCGACGCGCCGA
This sequence comes from Paraburkholderia caffeinilytica, assembly GCF_003368325.1. Taxonomy (NCBI): domain Bacteria; kingdom Pseudomonadati; phylum Pseudomonadota; class Betaproteobacteria; order Burkholderiales; family Burkholderiaceae; genus Paraburkholderia; species Paraburkholderia caffeinilytica. Next base: position 752,962 of record NZ_CP031467.1, read on the forward strand.
GCGCGTGGGATGGTCGATTTCAGGCCGGGAGGTTCCATGCCACCGCTACGCGCAAGCAATCTGCTCCAGTCGAAGGAAGGCGCCCGCCTCCATGGTCCGGAACTCGACCGCTGGCGCCGCTGGGGACCGTATCTGAGCGAACGGCAATGGGGCACCGTTCGCGAAGACTACAGCGAATACGGCACCGCCTGGGACTACTTTCCGCACGATCACGCGCGCAGCCGCATGTACCGCTGGGGCGAGGACGGCATTGCCGGATTCGGCAACGACCCGCTCGACTGGTGCGTATCGCTCGCGCTCTGGAACGGACACGATCCGATCATCAAGGAACGGCTCTTCGGCTTGACGAATGAGCAGGGCAATCACGGCGAGGACGTGAAGGAGCTTTACTTCTATCTCGACGGCACGCCAACGCATTCGTACATGAAGATGCTGTACAAGTATCCTCACGACGCGTACCCGTACCAGGATCTGATCGACGAAAACCGTCGGCGCGGCGCCGATCAGCTGGAGTATGAAATACTCGATACGGGCGTGTTCGACGACAACCGCTACTTCGACGTCTACGTCGAGTATGCGAAGCACACCCCCGACGATATCGTGATGCGCGTTACCGTCGAAAACCGCGCGGATCAGCACGCGGCGCTTCATGTGTTGCCGCAATTCTGGGCGCGCAACAGATGGGCGTGGTCGGGCAAGCCCGGCAAGCCGTCGCTCACGCTGGCGTCGGATACAGAGAAAGGCGCGTACGTCGTCGCGCACAATCCCGCGCTCGGAACGACGATCGTGACAGCGTCGGCGCAACAGCCGATCGAGTGGCTCTTCTGCGAAAACGAAACGAATGTGCGCCGCATTTTCGGCTTCGAGGGAGCGGGGCCGTTCAAGGACGGCTTCAATGACTACCTCGTCGACGGCGACGAGCAGGCCATCCGGCGCGACAAGGGCACCCGCGCCGCCGCGCATGTAGTCCTGCGGTTCGCGCCTCATGAGCGCTCGGTGCTGTATCTGCGCTGGCGTCCCGAATCGTCCCTGGCCGCGGCTCGGGATGACGCGCCGCTCGACATGGACGCGCTCTTCGCGCGCCGGCACGCGGAGGCCGACCAATTCTATGCGGCGCTTCAGCACGACATTCCCGACGCCGATGCGCGGCTCGTGCAGCGTCAGGCGCTCGCCGGCATGCTGTGGTCGAAGCAGTACTACCAGTTCGACGTGACGCGCTGGCACGACGGCGATCCCGGCCAACCGACGCCACCGAGAGCACGCAGGCGCGGCCGCAACGCGGACTGGCGGCACATGTGCAATGGCGACGTCGTGTCGATGCCCGACAAATGGGAGTACCCATGGTATGCGTCGTGGGATCTCGCGTTTCATGCGGTCGCGTTCGCCATGATCGATCCCGACTTCGCGAAGAAGCAATTGCTGCTGCTCGTGAAAGAACGCTACATGCATCCGAACGGGCAATTGCCTGCCTACGAGTGGGCGTTCGGCGATGCGAATCCGCCGGTTCATGCATGGGCGACATGGCGTGTGTATGAACTCGACCGCGAGGTGACGGGCGTTGGCGATCACGCCTTTCTCGAAGTCATGTTCCACAAGCTGCTGCTCAATTTCTCGTGGTGGGTCAACCGCAAGGACGCGGACGACCGCAACATCTTTCAGGGCGGCTTTCTTGGGCTCGACAATGTCGGCATCTTCGACCGGTCCTCGCCGCTGCCGACCGGCGGCCGCATCGATCAGGCCGATGGCACGGCATGGATGGCCTCCTACGCGCTCGACCTGATGCAGATCGGCCTCGAACTGGCGATGACGAACAGCGCCTACGTCGAAATCGCGGTGAAGTTCTTCGAGCACTTTCTGTATATCGCGGAAGCGGTCAGTTGCAGCGAAGGCTGCAGAACAGGGTTATGGGACGGCCAGGACGAATTCTTCTACGACGTGTTGCATCTTCCGGACGGTACCCGTGTGCCAATGCGCATTCGTTCGATCGTCGGACTGATTCCGCTGTTCGCCGTGCACGTGCTCGAGGATCGGGTGTACGGTCATCTGCCGGGATTGCGCGAACGGCTGGCGTGGTTTCTCGACCATCGGCCGAATCTGGCAAAGCTGGTGTCACGCTGGACCGAGCCCGGCACCGGTAACACCACGCTGCTCTCGCTGTTGCGCGGGCAGCGGATGACAGCGCTGCTGCGCCGCGCGCTCGACGAAAGCGAGTTTCTCTCCGAGCACGGCGTGCGCGCGCTGTCCCGTGTACATCGCGATGCACCGTACGTCTTCGGCCATGACGACGTGAGCGTCTGCGTTCAATACCAGCCGGCCGAATCGGACTCGCGTGTTTTCGGCGGCAATTCGAACTGGCGCGGGCCAGTCTGGATACCGGTCAACTACCTGCTGATCGAATCGCTGTATGAGTTCCATCGCTATTACGGCGATGAGTTTCGCGTCGACTATCCGACGGGATCGGGCAACCGTTTTTCGCTGGGCGAGATTGCCGACGACCTTGCACGGCGGGTCACCACGCTCTTTCTCAAAGACGCACAAGGCGTGCGGCCCGTGATGGCCGCCTATCCGATGCTGCAAGCCGACCCGCGGTCGCAGGATCTCATCCTGTTCCATGAATACTTCCACGGCGACAATGGACGAGGCGTCGGCGCTTCGCATCAGACCGGCTGGAGCGGGCTCGTCGCGCTGCTGCTCCAGCCGCGCATGATGAAGCTATCCCATGTGGCGCTCGATGTTGCATCGGTGGCCACGCCGGTGGGCCCGCCGGTGACCGAAGAGACCGCACCGGTTATGGCCCGGTAGCGTTCCGGCCGCCGGATGTCGATGAAACCGGGCGGATTTTCCGGGCAACAAAAAACCCGCGAAGCCTTTGGCTATCGCGGGTTTCAGAACTTTGTCGGAATCGGGCGGAATACTTCCTGGTGCCGGGGACCGGACTCGAACCGGCAAGCTGTGAAGCGGCGGATTTTAAGTCCGCTATGTTTACCAATTTCATCACCCCGGCAGGGGTCGGAACCACACGTGGACGCGAATTCTACCATTGCCCGGCGAGCGCACCAAACCGGCCCAGTCCGGTCGTAATCCACCTCCACCCTCGCCCGCAGGGACAAAAACCGGAGTCATCCGCAAGTCATAAACCTTCCCGATAATCCGCTCACGAAAACGTTTACAACCTGAGCGGAAAACGATGAGCCCAACGATCAAGGATGTGGCCGCCCACGCGGGTTTTTCCATCGCCACGGTCTCGCGCGCGATCAACGCGCCGCACACCGTGAACCCGGTCACGCTCGACAAGGTGCGTCAGTCCATCGACGCCCTCAACTTCCGCCCCAGCCCGCTCGGCCGCCAGCTGCGCGGCGAGCGCACACGCCTCATCGGCGTGATCCTGCCGACGCTCGCCAACCCCGTGTTCGCCGAATGCCTGCAAGGCATCGACGAGCTCGCCGCGGCGCAAGGCTACCGGCTCATGCTGATGACCACCCAGTACGATGCCGACCGCGAACGCCACGCCATCGAAACGCTGCGCGAACATCGCGTGGAAGGCCTGATCCTGACCGTCGCCGATGCCGACACGCACCCGCTGCTCGACGAGCTCGACCGCGCCGGCCTGCTCTATGTGCTGATGCATAACGACACGGCGCGGCGTCCGTCGGTCTCGGTCGACAACCGCCTCGCCGCGTTCGACGGCGTACGCATGCTGATCGCGCACGGCCATCGCCGCATCCTGATGCTCGCAGGCACGCTCGCCGCCTCGGACCGCGCCCGCCAGCGGCATCTCGGCTACGCGCAGGCAATGCAGCAGGCCGGCCTCACCCCCGCGCCCGCGCTCGAAGTCGATTTCAACGCCGACGAACTGGCGCCGTCCGTGCTCGCGCATCTGACCAGCGGCCCGAACCGCCCGACCGCTCTCTTCTGCAGCAACGATCTGCTCGCCATGGTCGTGATGCGCGGCCTGCGCCGGGCACGGCTGCAGATTCCGCGCGACATGTCGATTCTCGGCTTCGACGGACTCCCGATGGGCGAATTGCTGTCGCCGCCGCTGGCAAGCGTCTGCGCGCCGAATCGCGAGATCGGCTGCGCCGCCTGGCGGCGTTTGCTGGCCCGCGTAACCGGCACTGACGAAACGTCAGGCGAAACGTCGCCCACGCTGACGCTGCCGCACAGCTTGCGCGAAGGCGCCACCATCGCGGCGATTTCGAGCCGTACCGACAATTCGCCGGTGCGCGCTTCAACGTCGGCCGAGAGACCGTTTGCATGAGTCGTTTGCCCAAACCGCGCGCTCAAGCCGTTCGCCATGCCCCGTTGCCACGCCTCGTTGAATCATCCAATTCGAACCCCGAACCACCCGCTCTCTTCCGCTCCAGGAGACCCGCAGTGATCCGCTCTTCAACACGCTTTGCTTCATCGATCAAGCCGCTCTGGCATCGCCTCGTCCGCACGACGACTACCGCGCTCGCGACCGGCATGATCGTCGCCACCGCGCTCGCCGCCCTCGCGCCGCAAGCGGCCCACGCCGACGAAACCGCGATCTGCTACAACTGCCCGCCCGAATGGGCCGACTGGGCGAGCCAGATCAAGGCGATCCAGCAAAAGACCGGCATCCGCGTGCCGTTCGACAACAAGAACTCCGGCCAGTCGATTGCGCAACTGATGGCCGAGCAGAAGAGCCCGGTCGCGGACGTGGTGTATCTCGGCGTCTCGTCGGCGTTCCAGGCGAAAGACAAAGGCGTCATCCAGCCGTACAAGCCCGCGCACTGGGACGACATTCCGGCGAACATGAAGGACCCGCAAGGCTACTGGTTCACGATCCACTCGGGCACGCTGGGCTTTTTCGTCAACAAGGACGCACTCGAAGGCAAACCGGTGCCGCGCTCGTGGGCCGATCTTCTGAAGCCTGAGTACAAAGGCATGATCGGCTACCTCGACCCGTCGAGCGCGTTTGTCGGCTATGCGGGCGCGGTCGCGGTGAATCAGGCACTCGGCGGCACGCTCGACAACTTCGAGCCGGGCCTCGACTGGTTCCGCAAGCTGAAGGCCAATGCGCCGATCGTGCCGAAGCAGACCGCCTATGCGCGCGTGATGTCCGGTGAAATCCCCATCCTGCTCGACTACGACTTCGACGCCTACCGTGCGAAGTACAAGGATCACGCCAACGTCGAGTTCGTGATTCCGCAGGAAGGCACGATCTCGGTGCCGTACGTGATGAGTCTCGTGAAGGGCGCGCCGCATGAAGCGAACGGCAAGAAGGTGCTCGATTTCGTGCTGTCGGACGAAGGCCAGAAACTGTGGGCCGACGCTTATCTGCGCCCGGTGCGCGCGAATGCGATGAGTCCGGAAACCGCCGCAAAATTCCTGCCTGCAAGCGACTATGCCCGCGCCAAATCGGTCGACTTCGGCAAAATGGCCGAGAAGCAGTCGAGCTTCGGCGAGCGTTATCTGCAGGTGATGCATTGAACGACGTCACGTTCCCGCTGCGCTGGCGCATCGCCTTGATCGCGCCGGCGCTGGCGGTCTTCATCGCATTCTGGCTGCTGCCGATGGGGGCGCTCGCGCAGATTAGCGGCGACGGTCACGCATTCGCGACCTATCGCGCGATGCTGACGAATCCGCGCTACATGTCGAGCCTCGGCGCGACGGTCGTGTTGTCCGCAGCGGTCACGGCGACGACGCTGGTGCTCTCGGTGATCGCCGGTTTGCTGCTGGCGCGCCGTGAGTTTCCGCTCAAGCGCACGCTGCTCGCGCTGCTGACGTTTCCGTTGGCATTCCCTGGCGTCGTGGTCGGCTTCATGGTGATCATGCTGGCCGGACGCCAGGGTTTGATCGGCGCGTTGTCGCTGAAACTCACCGGCGACCGCTGGGTGTTCGCCTACTCGATGAGCGGCCTCTTTCTCGGTTACCTTTACTTCTCGATTCCTCGCGTGATCGTCACGGTAATGGCATCGGCGACCAAGCTCGATGCTTCGCTCGAAGAAGCCGCGCGTTCGCTCGGCGCATCGTCATGGCGTATCACGCGCGACATCGTGTTGCCCGCGTTGTCGCCGGGTCTGATCGCTGCGGGCGCCGTATGTTTCGCCACCGCGATGGGCGCCTTCGGCACCGCCTTTACCCTGGCCACCGACATCGACGTATTGCCGATGACCATCTACACCGAGTTCACGCTGAACGCGAACATGGTGACCGCCGCGGGCCTGTCCATCGTGCTCGGCATCGTCACGTGGGCCGTGCTGGCGTTCGCTCGCAGCGTGAGCGGCTCGGCTGTCGCGGCAAGCGCATGAGCGGCGTGTTCAAACCCGACGACAAGACTTCGATGAATTCCATCACGGCTCCCGTCAGGCAGCCCGCAAAACCGCGCGCGCGGCGATTCGGGCTGCCCACCTCACGCGCGTGGCTCGCAGCCGGACAATGGCTCGTTACGCTTCTGCTATGCGCATTTCTGATCGTACCGGTCGTGATGTCGATCATGGCCGGACTCACGGTCAATTACTTCAAGGGCATATCGAGCGGACTCACGCTGCGCTGGCTCGGCGAAGTGTGGACGCAATATCACGGCTCGGTATTTCTCTCGCTCGAAGTGGCCGCGGCGACCTTGCTGATCACGCTGCTGACCGGCGTGCCGGCCGGCTACGTGCTGGCGCGCAGCAAGACGCGGCTCTCGCGCATCATCGAAGAGTTTCTGGTGCTGCCGATCGCCCTGCCCGGCCTCGCTTCCGCGCTCGCGCTACTGGTGGTCTACGGCGGCTTCACGATGTTTCGCATGAGCGTCGCGTTTATCGTCGTCGGGCACGTGGTGTTCACGCTGCCGTTCATGGTGCGCGCGGTCGCCGCCGTGTGTGCGAGCAGCGATCTGCGCACGCTGGAAGAAGGCGCCGCGAGCCTCGGCGCGAGCTTCTTTCAACGCTTCGTGACGATCGTGCTGCCGAATGCGCGGCCGGGGATCGTCGCAGGCGCATTGGCTGTGCTGACACTGTCGATCGGCGAATTCAACCTCACGTGGATGCTGCACACGCCCGACACCAAGACGCTGCCGGTCGGTCTCGCCGACACCTATGCATCGCTACGCATCGAAATCGGCAGCGCCTACACGATTCTGTTTTTCATCATGACGATGCCGCTGCTCGTCGCAATGCAATGGCTCGGCGTCGATGCGACCGGTCAGCGCAGCGCGGGGAAACAACGCACCGCTGCCCGCCGTTCGAAGCCTACACCGACGTCCCCATCATGAAACTCGACTCCGTTCCCATCACGCTCACGCAATGCGCGAAAACGTTTCGCGGCACGCGCGTGCTCGAACCGCTCGATCTGCACATCGGCGCCGGTGAGACGCTGGTATTGCTCGGCCCGTCCGGTTGCGGCAAGACCACCACGCTGCGCATGATCGCGGGCCTCGAGACGCCCGACGCCGGCGGCAGCATCGCATTCGGCGACGAAGACGTCACCGCCCTGCCGATCGAAAAACGCCAGGTCGGCATGGTGTTCCAGAGCTACGCGCTGTTTCCGAATCTGACCGTGCGCGGCAACATCGGCTACGGACTGAAGATCAAACGCGTGCCGGCTGAAACCGCACGGCAACGCGTCGACGAATTGCTCGCGATGATGCGTCTCACCGCGCACGCGGACAAACCCATCGATCAGCTATCGGGCGGCCAGCGTCAGCGCGTTGCATTGGCGCGCGCACTCGCCGTGCAACCCCGCGTGCTGCTGCTCGACGAACCGCTGACCGCGCTCGACGCGCGTTTGCGCGACACCTTGCGCAGCGAGATGAATACGCTGCTGCGCGAACTGGGCATCACGACGGTGTATGTGACCCACGATCAGGCCGAAGCGATGGAACTCGGCGACCGCATCGTCGTGATGAGCGCGGGGCGCATCGAGCAGATCGGATCGCCGCGCGACATCTACTACCGTCCGGCGAATCGCACGGTCGCGCAGTTCGTCGGCACGATCAACCGGCTGGCAGGCGAACGGCGCGATGGTCTGCTGACAACCACGGGCGGCGCCGTCCCCCTTCCCCCTGGTTCCGCGCAAACGGGCACGGCCAACGAATATTTCTTCCGCCCTGAAGACGCATATCTCGCCGACCCAGCCAGCGCACAATTGCGCGGCAACATCGAAAGCACGGCCTTTCTCGGCGAGCGCACCCGGCTGACGATCGGCGGCGCGGCACCGGACGCCTTGCTGATCGACGTCGCGGGCCGCGTGGAACTCGCGCGTGGCACACCGGTCGGGATTTCAATCGTGCAGGACGCGCTGATTGCGCTATCGTAATGAGATAGCGCCGTGTTTCTGGCGCGCCATAAAAAGGACATCCCCATGCTACTGGCTCAAATCAGCGACCTGCATATCAAACGGCCCGGCGCGCTGGCTTATCGCCGCGTCGACACCGGCGCCTATCTCGCGCGCACCGTCGCCGCGCTCAATGCGCTGGAGCCGCGTCCCGACGCGGTGATCATGACCGGCGACCTCGTCGACCAGGGCGACCCGGAGCAGTACGCGCACCTCAAAACCCTGCTCGCGCCGCTCGAGATTCCCTACTTCCTGATGGTGGGCAATCACGACGAGCGTACTGCGTTGCGCGCGGCGTTTCCCGAGCGCGCCGAATTGCATAGTGGCGGCGAGTTCGTGCACTACGCGGTCGATGTCGGACCGCTGCGCGTGATCGCGCTCGATTCGATGGTGCCAGGCGAAAGCGCCGGCAATCTGTGCGATGCACGGCTCGCCTGGCTCGAGAACCAACTCGATGCGGCACGCGGCAAACCGACGGTGGTCGCGTTGCATCATCCGCCGTTCGTCTGCGGAATCGGGCACATGGATGAATTGCGGCTCGATCCCGCTGCCGCCGACAAGCTCGCCGCGTTGATCGCGCGTTATCCGAACGTGGAGCGGGTGATCTGCGGCCATGTGCATCGGCCGATGTTCGTGCGTTTTGGCGGCACGATCGCGTGCGCGGTGCCGGCGCCCGCGCATCAGGTCGGGCTCGATCTGCGCGACGACGCGCCCTCCGCGTTCGTGATGGAGCCGCCCGCGTATGCGCTGCATCGCTACGATCCGGCGACGGGCATCGTCACGCATCACGCGTATGTCGACGCAGCGGATGGCCCGTATCCGTTCTACGAGCCTGAGGGCGACCTGATCGATTGACGGTGTCGCCTCGCCGCTTCAGGCGGCGACGAAAGTTTGCCGCACGCGCTCGGACAGCCTGAAATACGGTATCCCGAGCGCGGCGGCGGCGAGGGCCTGAATGAAGCCCTCGAACGGAATGGCGATGTCGATGCCGATCACGTGGGTCATGTGATCGCCGAGCAGATAGGCAAGGACTCGCATGACGACAATCGCCAGCAGCCACGCCTGCACCTGCACCGGAAAACGCGCCGATTTGCGGCGTGCGAGCAGCGCCAGCCAGCCTGCGCCGGCAACGATGAACGATCCGATGATCACGTCGCAGCCGACCATCGCGATCACGGTGCGATACCAGCCGTGCGTTTCAGGGCGCACGAATACCGCCAGCAGTTCCCATTCGAGCATCAGCTTGAGCGGATCGCGCAATGCGACCGCGGTTGAAAGCGCCCATGCGGCAAGGCCGATCAGGGCGATGAGCAGCCCGCCGCCGATTCGTCGGGGTTCGGGTTTCGAGGATGTGTTCATGAAGTCGGTCACGTAGTGGATCCTGTTGCGCGCGCCGATTCTACGAACGAAAGCCGAACGACCATCTCATTTTGTCCGCGAAGCCTGCGGGAAGCGCTCAGCGCCGAACCGGGTTTCCGCTTTTGGTTGCGCGGCACCGGTCTCGCGCCGGCATACCTTCACGCCCATGCGGCGCCGCAAACCGCGTGAGGGGCCGTCAGCACGATCGTTCCCGCTCCGGTATGATCGGCACGCTTGAGGACCGCGCATGGGCCGGTCCATCGACAGCCCCCTCTCATGTCCACATCCGACGCTTCCACTCCCGCTTCCGCCGACCGGTCGTTGCGCGGCTTGCTGCTTCTGCTCGCGACGATTGCCGGTGTGGCCGTTGCCAACATCTACTACAACCAGCCGCTGCTCGACAATTTGCGGCAATCGTTCCCGAACAGCGCGTCGTGGGTCGGCGCGGTGCCGGCCGTGACGCAGCTCGGCTACGCAGCCGGGATGCTGCTGCTCGCGCCGCTCGGCGATCGCTTCGATCGACGCCTGCTGATCCTGTTGCAGATCGCGGGCATGTGCGTCGCGCTGGTGCTGGCGTCCACGGCGCCGACGCTGCCGGTGCTGATCGCCGCGAGTCTCGCGATTGGCGTGCTCGCCACCATCGCGCAGCAGGCGGTGCCGTTCGCGGCCGAACTCGCACCGGCTACCGAGCGTGGCCATGCCGTCGGCACGGTGATGAGCGGATTGTTGCTGGGGATTTTGCTGGCGCGGACGGCGGCGGGCATCGTCGCCGAGTATTTCGGCTGGCGCGCCGTGTTCGGCGCTTCGGTGGTCGCGCTGCTGGTGCTGGCGGTGGTGATCATCATGCGCCTGCCGAAGAGCAGGCCGACCTCGACGCTGCCGTACGGCAAGCTGCTGGTCTCGATGTGGCACCTGGTGGTCGAGCATCGCGCGCTGCGCGAAGCCTCGCTGACCGGAGCGGCGATGTTCGCGGCGTTCAGCATTTTCTGGTCGGTGCTGGCCCTGCTGCTGGCGGGCGCGCCGTTTCATCTTGGACCGCAGGCGGCCGGGCTATTCGGAATCGTCGGCGCCGCGGGGGCAATGGCCGCGCCGCTCGCCGGCAAGTTTTCCGACCGGCGCGGGCCGCGGGCCATTATCACGATATCGATCGTGCTGGTGGCGATTGCGTTTGTGGTTTTTGCGTTGTCGGCAAAGAGTATTGCCGGATTGGTGATCGGCGTGATCGTCCTCGATATTGGTGTACAGGCTGCGCAGATTTCCAATCAATCGCGGATTTATGCGTTGAAGCCCGATGCGCGAAGTCGCGTGAATACCGTTTATATGGTCGCCTATTTTATTGGTGGCGCTGTCGGGTCGGGAGTGGGCGCCGCGGTTTGGCCGACGTTCGGGTGGGTTGGCGTGAGCGTTGCCGGGGTTGCTTTTGCCGGACTGGCGGCGTGGAATCATTTGAGGCTTGCCGCCGGCATTCAAGCTTAGCGATTGTTTGCCTGTGCGGCGCTTGTGTTTGTCTGCCGACGGCGCCGGTCTTTCCTTGACTCGTTATGGGTTATCGGCGCCGCCCCTGCGCGGGCGGCACTTTCTCACCGACGACGCAAACGCCGGAGCGCGCCTACAATAGAGTGGCAGCGCCACCGATAGCGCCGCCCCGTCATTTTCAACAGACAATCGGACCGGATCGACCGGTGTGGGCCCGGTCAAACGAAAGCTAGCCAGGCTAGCGCGCGCCGTAAGCCTTGAGCACGTCAACCAACGTATTCTCGACAAGGAGAACTATCATGAATCGACTAATCGCTTTGCTTCTCATTGCAGGGACGGCTGCGCTCGCGGGTTGCAATACGATGGCGGGAGTCGGACAGGATATTTCGAAGGGCGGCAACGCCATCACGAACTCAGCCGAACAGGCGAAGTAAGTTAGCGACAGCCAATCGTCCGCCGGGCACCTCCCGGCGCCTTGCCATGCAGGATTCTTCATAGCCCGTCGCGGGAGATCGCGGCGGGCTTTTTTTATCGTCTCTTTTTTGTCGGCTCTATCGCATGCCATGCACGCAGGCGGGTTCGCGAGCTTATTGCCCCGTCAGCGTGTTCGTCAGCTCGACGCTCGGCGTGCTGGTGTTGCCGTTCTGTGCAATCAGCAGATGGATCCGCCCCGGCATGAGCTGTCTCAGCAACGCGTGTGCCGCAGGGTTCGATACAGCTGCCGGCACCGAAAGAATGCCTGACGGACCTGCGGGTCGCGCGGATTAGAATTTTTCCTCGGCGGGTTGGCGCGTTCGGCGGTGTATCGTTCGCGCACAACCCATACTTACACGGTCCCCTGCATGTCTTACCCACATTTACTCGCTGAACTCGACCTCGGCTTCACCCGCTTGCGCAATCGCGTGGTGATGGGTTCGATGCACACCGGCATGGAGGATCGTTTCTGGAACTACCCGAAACTGGCCGCGTATTTCCGTGAGCGCGCGAAAGGCGGCGTCGGCCTGATCGTCACGGGCGGAATCTCACCGAACCGGCAAGGCTGGCTGCTGCCTTTCGGCGGCACGCTGAACTCGGTGTTCGATCTGCGCAATCACCGCTTGTTGACCGACGCCGTGCATGCCGAAGGCGGCAAGATCGCGCTGCAGATCCTGCATGCGGGCCGCTACGGGTATCAGCCTTTTGTCGTGTCGGCGTCGGCGCTCAAGTCGCCGATCTCGAAGTTCAAACCGCGCGCGCTCACCGAAGCCGGCATCGCGCGAACCGTGCGCGACTACGCACGCTGCGCACGCCTTGCCCAGCGCGCCGGTTACGACGGCATCGAGATCATGGGCAGCGAAGGCTATCTGCTCAACCAGTTCCTGTGCCCGCGCACGAACCGGCGTACCGATCGCTACGGCGGCAGCATCGAGAACCGCATGCGGCTCGCGCGCGAGATTGTCGAGCGCGTTCGCGCGGCGTGCGGCGAACGCTTTATCGTGGTGTACCGGCTCTCGCTGATCGATCTGGTCGAAGGCGGCAACACGTGGGAAGAAACCGTGCAGGTCGCCCAGGCGCTCGAAGCCGCCGGCGTCACGATGTTCAACACCGGAATCGGCTGGCATGAGGCGCGGGTGCCGACCATCGTGACCTCGGTGCCGCGTGCCGCATTCGCTGCACTAAGCGCGCGGTTGAAGGCTGCCGTCAAGGTGCCGGTGATCGTGTCGAACCGCATCAACACGCCCGAGGTCGCCGAGGAACTGCTCGCTCAGGGCGCGGGCGATCTGGTGTCGATGGCGAGGCCGCTTCTCGCCGACCCGGAGTTCGTGCTGAAGACGGCCGAGGGACGCGCGCACGAAATCAACACCTGCATTGCCTGCAATCAGGCCTGCCTCGATCACACGTTCAAGAACCAGCGTGCAAGTTGTCTCGTGAATCCACGCGCGGGACGCGAGACCGAGCTGATCTATCGGCCGATCGCGGGCCAGCGGGCCGCGCGCTCGGTGGCGGTGGTCGGCGCGGGTCCGGCGGGACTTTCCGCGGCGACCGTTGCAGCGTCGCGCGGGCATCGCGTGACGTTATTCGATGCGAGCGCAACGATCGGCGGCCAGTTCAATCTGGCGATGCGCGTGCCGGGCAAGGAAGAGTTCAGCGAAACGATCCGCTATTTTCAGAGCCAGTTGGAGCGGCATCGCGTCGACGTGCGGCTCGATACGCGCGTCGATCCTGCATTGCTCGCGGCCGGCGGTTACGACGATGTGATCATCGCCACCGGCATCGTGCCGCGGAGCCCGGCGATCGCCGGCATCGACGGGCCCAACGTGCTGTCTTATGTGGATGTGTTGCGCGGCGCGCCGGTGGGACGACGCGTCGCGGTGATCGGTGCGGGCGGGATCGGTTTCGATGTCAGCGAGTTCTTGCTGCATCGTTCGGGCGACCCGCTGCCCGTTCCGCGCGATACATGGCTCGACGAATGGGGAGTCGACCTTGCGGTGCGGGAACGCGGCGGATTGAAACCGCCGGCGCCGGCCCAGCCGGTCCGCGAAATCTGGCTGCTGCAGCGCAAGACGGGCAAACTCGGCATGGGGCTCGGCAAGACCTCGGGCTGGGTGCATCGCGCGACGCTGGCAAGAAACGGGGTGAAGATGCTCGGCGGCGTGTCGTATCAGGAGATCGGCGAACGCGGTTTGAAGATCGCGCGTGACGGTGTCGAAGAATGGCTTGAAGTGGACACGATCGTCGTGTGTGCGGGACAGGAGTCGTTGCGCGACCTGATTCCGGAGACAGCGGCACGCGCTGCGGATGGATCGAATCGCGCGCGTGGGACCGGCCGCGCAAACGGCGCTAAAGGCGCGAATGGCCCGACCGGTACGAACGGTCCGCGCTATCACGTGATCGGCGGCGCAAAGGTGGCAACCGAACTGGACGCGAAACGCGCGATTCGCGAGGGCGCGGAGGTGGCAGCGGCGCTCTGAAGCAACGCAACGTGGAAGACAATGAGCTGGCGACGCGCAACAGACAGCAGGCCGCCGCCCTCCTCAGGCAAGCCCCTTCTTCCGGTAATCGAACCAGAAAGACAGGCCCACGCTGGCCAGAATCACGATCGTCGCGATCACCGTCGAATGCGTGACCGGCTCGCCGAGCAACAACGCACCGAGCGCCACCGCAACCACCGGATTCACGTACATGCAGCTGCTGGCGATGATCGGACTCGTATGCCGGATCAGAAAACCATACGCCACGTAGGCAGTCATCGTCCCGATCAGCATCAGATAGACGAAGGCCAGCACCGGCAGAAAATGCACGTCCATCATCCGCTCACCCGTCACCCAGGCGACTATCGTCGACATCGCGCCGCCAAGGCCGATCTGCAACGACGTCGAGAGAAACAGGTCCGACGGCAGCTTCAGCCGCCCGGCCAGATGCGCGCCGCCGGCCCAGAAAAGCGCACCGCACAGAATCGCCAGGCTGCCGCCCGCCGATCCCGACGCGCTGTCGCCATGACTCAGGATTGCAATGCCCACCAGCCCGAGACCGACCGCGAACCATTCGCCTCTGCCGATCTTGCGCCCCGCCACCGCCGCGATCACCGTCGCGAACAGCGGCACAGTCGCGACCATCACAGCGGCGGTGCCGGTGCCGACCGTGCGCATGCCGTAGGCCAGCATGCCGCTCGACAAGCCGACCAGCATCGTGCCGACAAGGCCGGCATTGCGGATTTCAACCGCGCTCGGCCAGACCGGCGTGCGGCGTGCGGCGAAGATGAAAAGCCCTATTCCGGCAAACAGATTGCGTAACCCGGACAGCAGCAAGGGCGGAAACGAACCGAGCGCGACGTGCACGGCGAGATACGTCGACCCCCACACGAGATAGACGACGGCGAGCGCTAGCGCGATTTGCCCATTACGGGACTGCGGCAAACGGATCGGAAAACCGCGCGGGAAGCCACGCGATGAACCACGCGAAAAGCGGCTGGGAAGTTGCGGCGCCATGTGTTCAGCCCGCCCATGCCGCTCGAGGTGCTGCGCCCCCGCTGAAGACCCTGTATCGGGATGGCGGACACCGCATCGGCGATGCGGTCTGACGGGCGAGGCTGGCGGACATGTCGGTGGAACGGAAGGACGATAGATGGCCAATGGGGCCACAACGCCGCGGGGATCGATGGAAATCGACCCGCGGCTACACACGCCAAATGTTCGGCGCGCATCGCATTATGCAGTAAGCGCCCACCGCGCCGGCTGAAAGAATCGTAACTTTTTTGCGTGCCTGCAACAGAAAAGCCGGGGACGTCGCCCCGGCTTTGGACCCACCCGCGACACCGGCGCTCAAGCTATGCAACCGGCATCGCCGGCAAAGCTCAGTTGGCCATGGCGCCCGATGCTTCGTGCTTCATGCCCATCGCGTCGCCGCCCTTCTTCATCTTGTCGTGCTTCTTCATGGTGTCCTTCTTCATGCTGTCCTTCGACATGGTGTCTTTGGACATCGAATCCTTCGACATTGTGTCTTTGGACATCGAATCGTTGGACATGGCGCCGCTTGCCTGAGCGAACGCGGCGCCGCCGCTGGTCAGGAGGGCGACGGCCATTGCTGCGATTGCGAACTTTTTCATGGGATGACTCCGTTTTGTGATGGATGATTCTGAACCGGCTTCCAGGTGGCGCCGGGGTGCTTCCGAAGCTTCTGCCGCCCGGGGTCGCGCGTCCGTCATTGCACGCGCCGACCCGCGCGCGTCAGGAGCCTCCGAACCAGTTGTAGCCCTGGTCGACCCAATAGCCGCCAGGGAACGTGTTGGTGACGAACATCTCGACGATGTGTTTCGGATTCTTGTAGCCGAGCTTGGTCGGCATGCGCAGCTTCATCGGGAAGCCGTATTTCGCGGGCAGGCGTTCGCCGTCGTAGGAAAACGTGAGCAGCGTTTGCGGATGCAGCGCGGTCGGCATGTCAATGCTTTCGTAGTAGTCGTCGGCGCATTTGAAGCCGACGTACTTCGCGCTCGTGTCCGCGCCGATGCGCCGCAGAAAATCGGCAAACGGCGTGCCGCCCCAGCGGCCGATGGCGCTCCACCCTTCCACGCAGATATGCCGCGTAATCTGCTCGGCATGCGGCAGTGCGTACAACTCGGGCAAGGTCCAGACACGCTGACCGGTCACGAGGCCGCTGATCTTCAGCTTGTAGTCGGAAGGGTCGACGTCGGGGACCTCGTCGATGCCGTAGAAGGCGTTGAACGGAAACGGCCGCGTGATCTGTGCTTCGGTGTAGGTCGGTGCGAGCTGTTTCGGATCGAACAATGCGGCTTGCGCACGGTCGTTCAGACGCGACACCGCCATCAGGAATGCGTTGACCGAGTCGTTGTCGGTGAGCGAGCAGCCCGTCAGCATCGACAGGCCGCCGAGCGTCAGCAGGCGCTTGCCGAACAGGCGCCGCGACGGCATCGCGAGTTCGTGCCGCGCGTCGATCAGGATCGCGTCGCGGTCGAGCTTGCTGTCACGCATCAGTGCGAGCGTTCGATCGGGTTGTGTATCGGGCTTGGTCATGATTCGATGTCCTTAAGCTTTGCGTATCTGCGTATCCGTGCGTGTATCGGTGAATTAGCGTCCGCGCAGCATCGCCAGCAGCGAGCGCGGCACGAGCGCCACCATCACCAGATGCACGACGATGAACGCCGCCATCAGGGACATGGCGCAGAAGTGGACGACACGCGCGTTGTCGTAGCCGCCCATCAGTTCGCGCAGCAGCGGAAACTGCACCGATTTCCAGATCGCGAGGCCCGAGAGCACCAGCACGATCAGATCGCACACGACAAACAGGTAGGCGAATTTCTGCACCGCGTTGTAGACACGCAGATCGGCATGCGAAAGCTTGCCGGTCAGCGCGGCGATGAAATCGTGCAGCACGGCGCGCGGCGAGACCGGCAGGAACTTGCGCACGAAGCGCCCACTGACCAGATTCAGCGCGAGATAGACCACACCGTTGAAAACCAGCAGCCACATCGCCGCGAAGTGCCATTGCAGCGCGCCGCCGAGCCAGCCGCCGAGCGTGATTGCCGGGGGAAACATGAAGTCCTTGAAGATCGGCGACGCGTCGTAGATGCGCCAGCCGGACAGCATCATCACGATGGCCGCGAGCGCGTTGAGCCAATGCGTGACGCGCACCCACACCGGGTGAATCGTGCCGCTCCGCGGCGTGGCGGGCGGAGCGGTTTCGCTGAGCGCATGAGGGGTTGCCATGAGAATCTCCGATGAAATGGGGCGTGTCGCGGGGCCGTCGCGCGATCAGTGGCAGGCGGCCAGTTCGCCCACTTGCAATACGTCGCCGGTTGCGGCGTTCTCGACGAAAGCGACGACGCCGAAGGTGTCGGCCGGCGCATTCGCATCGGCATCGTCGATACGGATATCGCGGCGGATTTGCGCGTTGCCGGCAACGAGCGGCACGGGGCCGATCCACTGCCGCACGACGCGTTCGTGATGCAGCGTCGCGCCGCTGTTTTCCCCGGCTCTGACCTGCGAGTTCAAGGCGTTCTGGTAGACCGCGACGTAGGCATTCAGCGCGGCGGTGGCATCGGCCACCTTGCTGGTGAATTGCGCATCGACATTGAAGGCGCCCTTCGCCTGGGGTTTCAGCTCAAGCGCCACATTCGCCTGCGCCGGTTCGGCGACGACCTTGCCGATGCGGCTCTGAAAACTGTCGCGTTGCGACCAGCTGCGCAGTTCGCGGCCTGACACGAAAACCTCCGGCGTGTAAATGGTGTGGCCGCCGGCGAGGTCAGTGAGGGTTTGTTGACGCTCGGTAAAACGATGCTGGGAGAAGCGGTCGGTCCAGCCGAGGCTATTCCAGTAGTCCACATGCAGGGCCAATGGCACGATGCTCTGGCTTGCACCGCTGTTTTTCCACTGGCTCAACCAGTTGTCGGCGGGCGGGCAGCTGCTGCAACCTTCGCTGCTGTAGAGCTCCACGAGCGCAACGCGGTGCGCCGGGCTGCGCGACGCGCATACGGCAGCGGCTGCGGTTGCAAGGCCGCTGGCTGAAAGGGTTGTCAGCGCCATGGCTAGCGCGATTGCGCGAGTGACATGGCGGTTGACATGCCGATTGGCGTGGCGGGTTCGTGCGGTTTGCATGGCGTGCTCCATCAGGATCTGCACGTTTGTCGAACCACGAGACCGCTTATGACAGCCGATTCGAATTTTTATTTTGGTTTGGGATGTCCGCCTACGGTCCCGACCGTTTCATGCTGTTGATGCCCGCGGGGCGCGATGCGTCTCCATGCTTGCGGGCGAACTGCCCCGCAGCGCCCCGCGGAGGGTGCCTCAATCGTAACTCACGACAACCGTCACGCGGGTATCCGGCGCGGCATGCTTCGGTGCAAGCGACAACACCCCGCCATCGCGGCCAACCCGGTAGTGCCCATCGCTGGCGGCGCGAAACACACGTCCACCGCTATCGACAAACCGCTCAGCCAGCGTGTCACGCGCCGCCGTGCCATTCGTCGTGCCATTGCTCACCTGAAGCGCGACATCGGCGCCCGTCGCCACGCCCGGCGGAGCGCTAAAGGTCAGCGTGACCGCCGAACCCGTCTGCGCAAGCTGCCCGCCGGTCGCATCGACGCGCGCGCCGGTCTGAGCCGGGGCCGGCGCCGCCGAAATCGCCAGTTGCGGCGCCACGATCGCGCCCGAGAAACTGATCGTTCCACCACTCGCGGCCACCGCCGGCATTGGTGCCGCAACCAGCGTTGCCATCGCCGCTACCGCGCTGAGCGCCCGAAACCGCCCTGTTCCCGTTTTCATCAGCACCTCTCCTTAAGCCGTCTCAAACCGCATCGCGCCATTGACGCGCCGCCCACCGCTAACCGCTCGAATGGGCAACGGCCGCCCCTACAGGCGGATTAACGGCAGCGCCGCGCCGGCCTTGAACGACAACGCGCGATACAGGCATGCCGCGGCGCGTATCCACGGCACCTGCAGGCCGCAAATAAAGAGACGCCCGGCTCGTGCTAACATTCACCTTTCAGTTGCGTCGATCGAGCTTTCGTTCCGGCGCTCGCCCCATACTTTTCGCACTCTGCCCACTATCCCGATGCGCGTTCCGTTCTCCCGAGCCCTCACCCGTTTGCGCCCCCGCCGCGCAACCGGTTGCGCGCGCGCGGACGTCGCGACGCTTCACGCCGGCCAGCCGTCCCGAACGCTCCCGCTTCTCGCCGCCCGGCGCCCGATCTAACGCAGCTTCCCTCCATTGCCGGGGCCGCGTCGTCGGGCTCCGGGCCGATCTCATCCGCACGCTGTCCCCTTACAAGCAGATCGAATTGGAGAACCCGTCATGAAAAAGACGAAAACCTGTTACCTCACCGAACTCGACGTCGCCCGCCTTGAAAAGCATGCGGCCGCGCCGGGTGCCGACGCCAAATTGCAAGACATGCTCGACGACGTTCTCGCACGCGCCGTGATCGTCGAATCGCGCAACATCCCAGCGAACATTGTCACGATGAATTCGCAAGCCACGCTGGTCGACGAAACCAGCGGCGAGCAGATGACCTGGACAGTTGTCTATCCGCCCGATGCGGACTTCGCGCAGGGCCGCCTGAACGTGTTTTCGCCGTTGGGTCTTGCGCTGCTGGGCGCCAAACGCGGTGAACGCATCCGCTTCACGCCGCCGAGCGGCACGGAGAAGGTGCTGAAGCTCGACAAGATCCTGTTCCAGCCGGAAGCCGCCGACGATTTCACGCTGTAAACCACGCACACTCGCAGGCACATTCGCAGCGGCACTCGCAGCCACATTCGCAAGCCCATTCGCGACGCAAAACGCTGCGCCGCATCATTCCCGGCAGCCCTATCACAATAAGAATAGTGCGTGGCTGACCGGCGTTATCTCCGACATCTGACTTTTTCAAGACGGGTTGCCAAGCAACGCCCGGGCGGTGTATCGTGTGCGCTGCTAACGCGGGGGTCCTGCGTGGCACGGAGGTTGGAGGTCCGTGTTGCGTGGGTGAGAAATACCCTTTGAACCTGATCTGGATAATGCCAGCGCAGGGAAGCGTACGGATTTCGCACCTGGTCTACCGTTTCATCTCTCGCGAATCCGACAACTTCCGTCTCGTCTCCTGCTTAGCGGCCCCACATAGCTTTGCATGGAGATACGCATGAACGCCAACCCGAAGTTCCTTTCCGCCGACGCCCACGTCGATGCCGCCGCCGTCGCGCCGCTGCCGAATTCACGCAAGGTCTACGTGACCGGCTCGCGCCCCGATATCCGCGTGCCGATGCGTGAAATTTCCCAGGCGGATACGCCGGACAGCTTCGGCGGCGAGAAGAATCCGCCGGTCTATGTCTACGACACGTCGGGCCCCTACTCCGATCCGGAAGCCAAAATCGACATCCGCGCCGGTCTGCCCGCGCTGCGTCAAGCCTGGATCGAGGAGCGCGGCGACACCGAAGCGCTGACGGGCCTGTCGAGCGACTTCAGCCGCGAACGCGCCGCCGACACCGCGACCGCCGATCTGCGCTTCAAAGGCCTGCACCGCACGCCGCGCCGCGCCATCGCCGGCAAGAACGTCTCGCAGATGCACTACGCACGTCGCGGCATCATCACGCCGGAAATGGAATACATCGCGATTCGCGAGAACCAGCAACGCGCCGCGTATCTGGAAAGCCTGAAGACGAGCGGCCCGAACGGCGAAAAGCTCGCCGCGATGATGGGCCGCCAGCATCCGGGCCAGGCGTTCGGCGCGAGTGCATTCGGTCCCGATGGCCTGAAGGAAATCACCGCGGAATTCGTGCGCGAAGAAGTGGCGCGCGGCCGCGCGATCATCCCGAACAACATCAACCATCCGGAAAGCGAGCCGATGATCATCGGCCGTAACTTCCTCGTGAAGGTGAATGCGAACATCGGCAACTCGGCGGTAACCTCGTCGATCGGCGAAGAAGTCGACAAGATGACCTGGGCGATCCGCTGGGGCGGCGACACGGTGATGGATCTGTCCACCGGCAAGCACATTCACGAAACGCGCGAGTGGATCATCCGCAATTCGCCGGTGCCGATCGGCACGGTGCCGATCTATCAGGCTTTGGAAAAGGTCAACGGCAAGGCCGAAGACCTGACGTGGGAAATCTTCCGCGACACGCTGATCGAACAGGCCGAGCAAGGCGTCGACTACTTCACGATTCACGCCGGCGTGCGTCTGCAATACGTGCCGCTGACAGCGAAGCGCATGACCGGTATCGTCTCGCGCGGCGGCTCGATCATGGCGAAGTGGTGCCTCGCGCATCACAAGGAAAGCTTCCTGTACGAGCACTTCGAAGACATCTGCGAAATCATGAAGGCGTATGACGTCGCCTTCTCGCTCGGCGACGGTCTGCGTCCCGGCTCGATCTACGATGCGAACGACGAAGCGCAGCTCGGCGAACTGAAGACGCTCGGCGAACTCACGCAGATCGCGTGGAAGCACGACGTGCAGACGATGATCGAAGGCCCCGGCCACGTGCCGATGCAGTTGATCAAGGAGAACATGGACCTGCAACTGGAATGGTGCGACGAAGCACCGTTCTACACGCTGGGACCGTTGACCACGGACATCGCGCCGGGTTACGACCACATCACCTCGGGCATCGGCGCGGCGATGATCGGCTGGTTCGGCACGGCGATGCTCTGCTACGTGACGCCGAAGGAGCACCTTGGGCTGCCGAACAAGGACGACGTCAAGACCGGCATCATCACGTACAAGCTCGCCGCGCATGCCGCCGATCTGGCGAAGGGCCATCCGGGCGCGCAGGTGCGTGACAACGCGCTGTCGAAGGCGCGTTTCGAGTTCCGTTGGGAAGACCAGTTCAATCTCGGTCTCGACCCGGACAAGGCACGCGAGTTCCACGACGAAACGCTGCCGAAGGATTCGGCCAAGGTCGCGCATTTCTGCTCGATGTGCGGCCCGCACTTCTGCTCGATGAAAATCACCCAGGACGTGCGCGAGTTCGCCGCGCAACAAGGCGTCACCGACGACGAAGCGCTGAAGAAAGGCATGGAAGTGAAGTCGATCGAGTTCATGAAGAAAGGCGCTGAAATTTATCAGCGGCAGTAAGGGTCGGAATGGCGGGCGCGTTGGCGCGCCCGCCATTCGAACCTTCTGCGTTATCGCATTGCAGCTCCAAAGCCCGCCACCGGCGGGCTTTTGCGTTTCTACACGGGCAGGCACGCCGCATGCTGGCTGAAGGGAAACATTTGATTACGAAACCGACACCTTGCTGACAAGCGCACACATCTGGATACGGCGTGCGGCGATAAGATCAAAAAGCAAGGACGATGGTTTATTTCCACATGACCATTCCCGGACACAATGAATGGAGTCAGCATCATGAAATCGATTCGTCAACTCGGTACGTTTGCGACGATCGTCGCGCTTGTCGCAAGTCTTTCCGCATGTGAGGGCATGACCACGCGGCAACGCGACACGGTAATCGGCGCGGGTGTGGGCGGCGTGGCGGGCGGGCTGATCGGCGGCAATGCACTGTCGACGATTGGCGGTGCGGCGGCAGGCGGCATCATCGGCAATCAGGTCGGCAAGTAAAAGCTGGCGACGCGTTCCTGCGAAGCCGGCTCAAGGGGGCAACCGTCTCGACTGCCAACGCCGAACGTCGCTCGCATCGACGGGCGTGCGTGCATGAGGACACACGACGTATGCGACCCGCACCATCTTGAGTGCGTGGCAAGTTGCTTTGCAACGAGGTGAAATACGCCGTTACGGTTTTGCAATCCTGTCTGCGCCACGGCGGCGTAAGCTCAAGCCATTACGCCCCGAATCGCGGCGTCCGATGCAAACAGGAGCGCGTCATGAAGTCCCCCGTCTTCAACTCTCTTTGCGCGATCGGCCAGCGGCTGCCGCGCGGCTTGCCCCGTCTGTCCCGAACCGGCATCGCGCTAGCCGGCGCGGCCTGCGCGTTGGCGCTGTCCGGCTGCTATTACCCTTACGGCTACTATCCGGGCTACTACCCGTATTACGCCTACGGCACGGTCCCGGCCAATGGCGCTCAGCAGGAAATACCTCTGGGGACCGCCGGCGATTCGGCCACCTCGCAACAGCAGCAGGCGCGGGCCAATTCGCAATCCCAGCCGCCGTCGTACGCGGTCGCCGAGCCGCCACCGCCCGTGTATGTTGCGCCCGCCTATCCGGTCTACTATCCGCCGCCGGTGTATCCGGCCTATTACGGCTACCCGGGCTGGTACGGGCCATCGGTCTCGATCGGTTTCGGTTTTGGTTGTTGCGGCCGTGGGTGGGGAGGCCGCGGCCACTGGCACTGAGCCTAAGCACTGAATCTGACTGCCGAATCTGACCGCTGAATCTCATCGCTGAATTTCACGGCCGAATCTCACCGCTGAATCTCGCTGACCCACTTTGACCGTCCCGTGCCCGCATGTGTCAGGGCACGGGACGGACCCACGCGGCTTAACGCGCGCACCCCGCATCGTCCGAAAACCGGCGTGTCCGCCAGCACGCGCCATGCCGCACGGGACCGGCCTCACGCGCATCAAGCCGCGACGATCCCGGCAGACAAGACTCGTGCGCCCTTCTTTCCTCCGCCCGTACTTTCCCTTCTTGACGCGCCCCAATCGGGCCCTATGCTTGGGAAAGCCACACGCAGTACCCGTTTAAATAAGCGACCCGGTCCGTCTTCGACGCGCCGCCGACGCTCATCCGTCCTGCCAGAGCGACGCGCCCCGTAGTGCGTAGTCCCGCGTCGAATCGAACAACAACGAAGGAGACGTGATGTTTCACCAACTACTCACTCCAGTCGGCAATTCGCTATTGCTCTCGTTTCTCGTCGCCGCCCTGCCGATCATCGTCGTGCTGCTATTGCTCGGCTGGGCGCGCCGGCCGGCCTGGCAGGCGTCGCTCGCCGGCCTGATCGTCGGGCTGATCGTGGCGATTTTCGTCTGGCAGTTCCCGGTGGGACTCGCGGCCGCTTCGGTCGCCAACGGTGCGGTGTTCGCCTGCTGGCCGGTGATGTGGATCGTGTTCACCGCGATCCTGCTCTACAACATCTCGCAGCGCTCGGGCCGCTTCGCGGCCTTCCGCATGTGGATGATCGATAACCTGCCGAACGATCGCCGCGTCGTGCTGGTGGTGATCGGCTTTTCGTTCGGCGCGCTGTTCGAAGGGATTTCCGGCTTCGGCACGCCGGTCGCGATCACCAGTTCGCTGCTGATCCTGCTCGGCTTCCCCACGCTCGAGGCACTCACCTTCACCTTGATCTTCAACACCGCGCCGGTCGCGTTCGGCGCGCTGGGCGTACCGATCACGGTGCTCGGCGCGGTCACGCACCTGCCGGCCGACTCGCTCGCCAAGATGGTCGGACGGCAATTGCCGTTTTTCGCCTTGTTGCTGCCGTTCTACGTGATCGGCGTGTATGCGGGCTTTCGTAACATGCTGCGCGTGTGGCCGGTGCTGCTGGTGTCGGGCGCCAGTTTCGCGCTGACCCAGTTCGTCACGGCGAATTACGTGAACTACAGTTTGACCGACGTGCTGTCGTCGCTCGTGTCGCTGATTCTCACCATCGCGTTCCTGCGCGTCTGGCGGCCCGCCGCCGATCCGAAGTTCGCGATCAACATCGATCGCGTGGGCGAGGTGCGCGGCAAGATCAGTGGCGGCCAGGGCTGGTATCCGTGGATCATCGTCTCGGCGGTGGTGATCGTGTGGACCGTCGCCAAGATCTTCCTGATCGGCGACGTCAAGGTGCCGTGGCCGGGCCTCGACAAGGCCGTGTTCATCACCCTGTACAACACGCCGTACGGCGCGGTGTGGGACTTCCAGCCGCTCGCCACCGGCACGGCGATTCTGGTGGCCGCCATCATCACGACGCTCGTGACGGGTCTGGGGGTGCGCGAATTCGGCAAGGCCATTGCCGACACGTGGGTCCAGACGCGTATCGCCATTCTGACGGTGGCGACCATCGTCGCCCTCGCCTATCTGATGAACTACTCGGGGCTCACCTATACGCTCGGGCTTGGCGCCGCGTCGGTCGGACCGTTCTTTCCGCTGGTATCGGCGTTCCTCGGCTGGGTCGCGGTGTTCCTGTCGGGCAGCGATACGTCGGGCAACGCGCTGTTCGGCAACCTGCAGGTGGTGGCGGCCCATCAGTTGAACCTGAGCCCGGTCCTGATGGCGGCGACCAATTCGTCGGGCGGCGTGATGGGCAAGATGATCTCGCCGCAAAACATCTCGACCGGCGTGGCGACGACCGATCTCAAAGGCAAGGAAGGCGTCGTGTTCGCCAAGACCTTCAAGCATTCGATTCTGCTGACGGTGGTCCTCGGCTTACTGGTGTGGGTGCAGCAGAACTTCCTGCAGGGAATGATCCCGCACTGACGCGTGCCCGGCCCGTCGACGTCACAGCGCGCTTGCCGACTCCTTGAAACGGCAAGCGTGCGCGATGGGCCTGACCGCCGCCGCATCGCCGCATCGCCGCATCGCTGCACCGCCGCATCGCCGCATCGCCGCATCGCCGCATCGCCGCATCGCCGCAATATAATTCACGCTCCGTGGACACCTGCCCCGCCGGGCGTGTAATTCCGTATTTATCGCCCCAATGTCATCGTAATTTTTCTCACATCAGCGTGAGAATTGCTCGTTTTGCAGCGGCTTTGACTGCGTCTACGATGGCGACTATCGGACGCCCCTTATCCCCCGAATCTTGCCGTTTCATTCCAGCCTGAAACGTTTCGCGCGATCGCGCTGCTACGATGCATGGGCGTCCCGACTCAACCGCGCGTGGCGCCACGACAATGAATGCCAAAAGCCTGCTGCAATTGCTGATCCTCGCCGCCCTGTGGGGCGCCTCGTTTCTGTTTATCCGCGTCGGCGTGACCGACTTCGGCGTCGCGCCACTGATGGCGTTGCGCGTCGGCATCGGCGCGGCCTTTCTCGCTGTCGTCCTGATCGCACGGCGGCCGCTGCGCCAGTCCGCGGCGATCCTGCGCACGCGCGCCTTTCCGCTGCTGGTGGTGGGCATTCTGAATTCGGCGGCGCCGTTCTGCCTGTTCGCCTATGCCGAGCTGACGCTGTCGGCGGGCGTGACGTCCGTGATCAATGCGACCACGCCGCTGTGGGGCGGGCTCGTCGGCTTCCTGTGGCTGCGCGACCGTCTGAGCGCGCTGCGCACGCTTGGTCTGGTGATCGGCTTTCTCGGCGTCCTGATGCTGGTGTGGGATCAGATCGCCGCGCCGAACGGTTCGGCCGCCACACCGCTGACCACCGCGCTCGCGGCGGCCGCCGCACTCGGCGCCACACTGCTTTACGGCGTCGCCGCCAATTACACGAAGCGCCACCTGACCGGCGTCGATGCATTGACTGTTGCGACCGGCACGATGACCGGCGCGACCATCGTCCTGCTGCCGCTCGCCGTGATCTACTGGCCGGCCGCGCCGATCTCGCTGCACGCATGGGCCGCGGTCATCGCGCTGGGCATCGCGTGTACCGGCGTCGCTTACATGCTGTTCTTCCATCTGATCGCGGTGGCCGGGCCGGCACGCGCGATTACGGTGACCTTCGTGATTCCGATCTTCGGCATTCTATGGGGTGCGCTGTTTCTCGGCGAAACCGTGTCGCCGGGCATGCTGGAAGGCTGTGGCGTGATTCTCGTCGGTACCGCGCTTGCCACGGGCGTGGTCAAGCGCCTGCCGTGGGTCGGGCCGCGCCGCGCCGACACCTGAAAGCCGCCTCGCGCGATACGTTCGGCGCGATCCGCTCCTCGCCCAGGCGAAAGCCGCGCCGACACCGAAACACAGCGTTCGCGCGATGTCTCCAACATCGCCGGTTGTCCGCCTTGCACTGTTCGTCGCGTCAACAGCCTCTTAGCCCATTCCTCGCCGCCAAAAAAATAGCCCGCACTCCGTTGGAGTGCGGGCGAAACCGTCGCCCTACGAGGATAGGCGACGGGGCCACCGAGGCCGCGCGCCATGCGCGCCGGCCATCATCGGGCTAAGCACCGGTTCGTTCGCCGGTGCTGAAAGGGTCTGGAAATCGCCGCTCGGACAAGCGTCGCAAGCTCACGCCGGATGTTACGAATCCGGCCCCATGAGCCTTTAAAAGCAGCTTGCGTGCCAGTTATGAAGACCCGCAAGAAATAGTTCGCAAATCATTGATTTTTATTACATTTTTTTGCGAAGAAAGGGGGTATGCAGGGTCCGGCGAAGGAGTATCGCGAGTTACGTCACCGGGGTAACGTCACGTTACATGCGGCCGCACAGGGAGACGGCCGCGCGGACTTGCTTCATGCGTTTGAAGCAAGCCGGCCATCAACGCACCGGCCATTTCGCACGTTGTGCAGCAGTAGACCGGACCCGCAATTCCGTTGACCGCCGCGTCTCGCGCCGCTCCAGCGCCGCGCCGCAGACAAGCGCCAGGACGAGCAAGCTCGCCGCCCACATCCAGTAAGGAATCACGTCGAACATGGCCATCCCCCGTCAAGCCTCGCCGGTTCATACCGGTGTTTCAGACAGAAAGCAAAACACGTGCTCGCCGTGATAGCGGCCTATGGCTTGCGGCGCCACCGATAAATTGCGGACGTAAAAAAACCCGCCCGGTTTGCCTTCCGGGCGGGCTCTCAGACAGCGTTCGCTGCTTGCTATGTCTTCGTTCAGCGCAACTGGTCGACCATCAGACCCATGATCTGCTTGGCCTGCGGGCTCTGATCGATGGTTCCCTTGTCGTCGACCACGGCCACGCGGGTCTGATCAGGCGTCACCGCACGCACGTTCACGAGATACTGCTTGGCGACCTTTTCCTTCTTGCCGTGGAACACCTGGCTCCAGAAGCCCTGCTCCGCCGACGTCAGATCCTTCGGATCGACGTAGCGCACGAAGTACAGACCGCGGCTCGCATCGCGATCGTCGACAGTGAAGTTGCTACGGTCGAGCGCGAGGCCCACGCGCAGCCACGCACGGTCATACGGCTCGCTGAGCGTCAGCTCGGTGGACGAGAACTGTGCCGCCGTGCTGTTCGCCGCGTCATCCGGCATGGGCGGTTGCGCCGACAGCGCGACGTTTTGCGCCGCTGTCGCCGCAGCCGCCGATTTCGCACCTGCCGTAGCCGCGTTCGGCGCCGTTTGCGCTCCCGCCGGCGAGAGTTCGGCGCTTTGCGTCGTACGCGAATCGGCCAGCGCCAGCGCCGCCATCAGCCGCTTCAGGTATTCCTGTTCGAGACCCGGATCGTTCGGCTTGGCCTCCCACTTGGTCGAGTCGCTGTTCGTGCCGCTGATCGCCTCGCGCATGCCCTTCTGGCTGATGAATACGTAGGTGCCGCCGTTCGGCGCCGCTTCGAGACGCGTGCGGTACTTGTTGCGCACGGAGCTCACATAGCTGTTGCCCATGGCCTTTGAGAGCGTGTCGCGGATCAGGCCTTCGTTGATCTGGGCGCGCGTTTCGTTCCAGTCCGTTTCCATCACGCCCTTGTCGCGCTGATCGACCACCAGCAGGAAACCCTGTTCCTGCCAGAAACGGCGAATTTGCGCCCAGGCCTGGTCGGGCGCCTTGTTGTCGATTACAAGCCAGCTTTCCGTTCCGTCGCGCTGGATGTGCATGCCGTTCACCGGCGGCACCACCGTCAGGGTGTTGGCGGCCGGTGCTTGCGCCTGAACCTGCTTAAGCGTGGACAGCGAGGTTTCGCCGCCTTGCGGGGGCAACGAACGCTGATCGGACGTCTCATCGATCATGTTCGGCGGTACGGCAAGTGACACTTGCTTCGATTTCGAGTCGCTTTTGTAGTCGATTTTGGTCGGCGACGACGTACCGCAGCCGGCGACCAGACCGCCTGCCATCAGCATTACTGCAAACCGCTTGGTAAGACGAAGATCAGTCATGTTCGGGGAATCCTTCCGCTACGCCACGGCAAGTTTCCGTGGATCAACCCAACATTTTACCGATCCCGGCGGGACATGTGCAAAAACCGGGTTTTGCCCATGAATCGAGCGGTGCGCGGATGGCATGGCGCGGGCTGAGTCGACCGGCGCCGAGGCCGCCGAATCGCCCCGGCTTGACACACTTTCCGGCACGGGAAAGAGCGCCGGTTCATGACCGCGATCCTCACCCTCGGCCGCGGATTTAACAATCCACAACACTTCCCAAGCACCAATCAGATACGCCCTACTTCATTGTCAGACCCTTGTTTTAAAAGACACTTTTCATCCTCGTCACAGGCTATTTTCGAGATTGCCTGAAGCGGCGCACGTCCCTCCTGACAACCTTCAGGAAACCTGAGTGTTATCTTGAATTGAACGTCTCAATAAAGATTGAGCGCCTCCACTGCGAGACAGGTTGCCATGCCAAATCCTTCTTCCTTACCGGCTCTTGCCGTCCCGGCAATGCTGGCTGCCCTGCTGTGCGCCAGTGCCGGCGCGCACGCCGAATTAGGCGGCACGATGCCCATCCTGGCCAATTCAACAGCCGCGGCGCCCCAAACCCTGCTGAACGGCGCCTTGCGCCTGCGCACGCTGACTGACTCCGGCACCACCATCAACGAGTACGCCACGAATAGCGGCCAGATCATCGCTTACACGTGGCAAGGCCCAACCATGCCGGATCTGCGCGCGCTGCTGGGAAAGTACGCCGACGCCTACAGGACGGGCGCCGCCGCGTCCGCGCCGGACGGCAATCTGCATGCCTCGCGGGTGGTTCGCCCGGACGTGATCGTGGAATCCGGGGGGCCGATGCGCGGCTATGCGGGACGCGCGTGGCTGCCGGCCGCCTTGCCCCCCGGCGTCACAGCCGGCGATTTCCACTGACGCCGCGCTCATGCTGTGAGAACAACGCCTCGACGATCGATTGCCGACACCATCATGAAAACCGCTTTCCCGTTCCATGCCCTGCTTCATGCCTTGCCCCATGCCCTGCTCCTCGTCTGCGCGGCGCTCGTCGGCTGTGGCGGCGGTAGCGGCGGCTCCGCCGGCTCGTCACAGACAGCAGCAGACAGTCCGGCCAGCAGTCCGAGCGCGGCCGGCCCATCAGGCGCCAGCACGCCAGCTGGCGGCGCCGTCTCGAGCACGGCCACCTCCGTCCCGCAATCGAACACACCGAACGTCCAGCCGATCACGGTCACCACGGCGCCGGGTCTGACGCGCAACATGCTGACAACCAGCGTCACCGTCTGCCAGCCCGGCACCGGCAACTGCGCGACGATCGACAATATTCAGGTCGACACCGGCTCGAACGGACTGCGGATTCTCGCGTCCGCGCTACCGGCCCGCCTCTCGCTCGCGGCGGTGGCTTCCGGCAGCGGCGTGACGGGCGAGTGCGCGGTGTTCGGCGGCGGCTACGCGTGGGGCGCGGTGCGCAGCGCGGACGTGCAGATGGCCGGCCAGCTGGCCGCCTCGATCCCGATCCAGCTGATCGCCGACCCAGCGCTGCCCAACGTGCCGACCGACTGCGCCGGCTCGGGCCCGTCGATGCTGAGCGTCGCGAGCCTGCGCGCCAACGGTATTCTCGGCGTCGGCCTGTTCTCGGCCGACTGCGGCGGCGGCTGCGTCAATACGGCGCTGCCCCGCTGGTACTACAGCTGCGACACCAGCGGCGCCTGCCTCGCGAGTGCGCAGGCGCTTGCGCAGCAGGTCACCAATCCGGTCAGCCGATTCGCGCTCGACAACAACGGCGTGGTGATCGACCTGCCGGCGATCGCCGACGCGGGCGCGGTAAGCGTGTCAGGCTCGCTGATCTTCGGAATCGGCACTCAGGCGAACAACGCGCTCGGCGGCGCAAGCGTGGTCAAGGCAAATCGGGTCACGGGGTATGTGGTCACCGCCAGCGCCGGCCGGACGTATGCGCAAAGCTACGTCGACAGCGGCTCGAACGCGCTCTTTTTCAACAGCGACCAGTTGCCGCAATGCGGTTACTGGTACTGCCCAAGCTCGACGCAAACAGCGAGCGCCTCGATCGTTGGCACCGATGGCGCGACGAACACGGTGTCGTTCGAGATCGGCAATTCGCGCACGCTCTTCGCGTCGTCGAACAACGCGTTCGACAACCTGGCCGGCATCGCCAGCAACAGCTTCGGCTGGGGCCTGTCGTTCTTTTTCGGACGGCGGGTCTACACGGCGATCGCGTCGCGTGCGACGTCGGCCGGGCCTGGTCCGTATTTCGCCTTCTGAGTGCTCGATGCCGGCATCCGCCTTAAGCAAACTGCGGCGTTGGGCGGCCTCGATTGCGCGCGCGAGCAGCCCTCCTGCCAACGTCAAACTTCCGCACTGAAACAGATAAATCCCACAGCCCGTTCGGATTTTCCCGCGTGGAAAATTCCCAAATTCTCATCGCGGCCTTATTTGATACGGCCTGACTGCAATAATCGTCCGTTCCGGCTAGCGTCGTCCCGATATCGTTAGTCCTGCCTATCTAATAACAGCCAAACGATGGACCTCACCTTTTCACTCGACCATTTCGAGCACCTTGTTTATACGCAACAGCACGCTCAGGCCTCGGTCCAGCTCATCGCCGCACTCGCATGCCTGCAGCACACGCGCGGCGAACTGGACGCAAGTTTCCAGGCTTCGGGCATGATCGGCCTGTCTGCCGGAGAGCAGCGCCAGCGTTTCTGCACGCGCCTGACAAGCGCCGCGTCGACGTTGTTCGCCGACCCGGATTTCCGGCTGCCCACCGAGTGCTTCAGATTGCTTCTCACGCTGCATGAATGGATCGGCGTGCTGTTCTCGGTCACGGCGGCGGGCAATGCGGACCACGTTTCCCGGCATCTGAATCCCCGCGGCCCGGCAGACGGTCAGTTTTTACCGGGAGACGGCTTCATCGAGAAGCTATGCGTGCTCTACTCGACCGAGTCCGAACTGGAACTCGACTTCGCCGCGCTCTGGGCCTACGACAAAACCATCGCGGCCTGTCTCGCGCTCGTGTTGCTGGCACCGGCGTTCAAGGGCTCGCCGAACGCGCATCTCAAGCGTGAGGCGCTGCTGGAGTGGCTGCCGGGCAAGCTGCGGCAAATCGACGACCTCGACGCGCTGCCATCGGCCGTGCTGCACAACGCCTATATGTTCTGCAGCTATGCCGACACGCCCCGGCGGCATGCGATCAAGCAGGACATCAATGTGCTGGTGCGCCGCAAGCTGGAACAACTCGGTCTTGCCGACCTGCCCGCAGCGAAACCCACGCCTGCCCGAGGCAAACCGCGGCGGCGCAAGAAGCCCTTGATGGTAGTCGTGCTGGAGTGGTTCAGCGGCGCCCATTCGATCTACCGCACGCACTCGCGTACGCTCGAAGCCGCGCGCGAACATTTCGAGGTCGTGGGCTTCGGCTTCGGTTACGCCGTCGACGAAGTGGGGCGGAACATCTTCGACCGTTTCATTGAACTGGAGCAGCCGGAATACGTCGGCCAGTGTCTGAAGACGATTCGCGACTTTGCCGAAGCCGAGCAGCCGGACGTGTTGTACATGCCGAGCGTCGGCATGTTCGTGCTGACCGTTTTCATGTCCAACCTGCGCATCGCGCCGCTGCAGATCGCCGCGCTCGGCCACCCCGCCACCACGTACTCCGACAGAGTCGACTACATCAGCGTCGAAGAGGACTATGTCGGCGATCCGGCCTGCTTCAGCGAACGGCTGATGAAGCTGCCGAAAGACGGGCAACCGTACCGTCCGTCCGTGGCGCTGCCGGACATCGTCGCGCAGATTCCGTCGCGCCGCGAGACGCTGCAGATCGTCATCACCGCGAGCGCGATGAAACTCAATCCCGGTTTTCTCGATGCGTGCCGCGAGATCGGCGCGCGCGCCGCGACGCCGGTCGAGTTTCACTTCATGAGCGGCGTGCCGTCAGGTCTGTCATTCGACCGTCTGCGCGATGTCATCGCACGCGCCGTGCCGGGCGCCGTCGTGCACGACTTTCATGACTACGCCGCGTATCTGGCGCGCGTCAACCAGTCCGATCTGTTCCTCAGCCCGTTTCCGTTCGGCAACACCAACGGTATCGTCGATTCACTGACGCTCGGCTTGCCAGGCGTATGCAAACGCGGACCGGAAGTGTTCGAGCAGATCGACGGCGCGCTGTTCGGACGCATGGACATGCCGTCGTGGACCACCACGGACAGCGTCGAGGCGTATATCACGGCGGCCGTGCGAATGATCGACCAGCACGACGAGCGCACGGCGCTGCGCCAACACCTGATCGATACGCAGGCGGTGCAACGCTGCTTCGAAGGGCGGCCGCAGGCCTTCGGCGAAAGCGTGCTGAAGCTGATGCGCGAAAACAAAAGCCGCCTCGCGGATGGGGCGGCTTGAGGTTTGGGATTCGCGGTTTGCGGTTTGGGATTCGCGGTTTGCGGTTTGCGGTTGGCGGTTGGCGGTTGGCGGTTGGCGGTTGGCGGTTCGCAGTTCGCAGTTCGCAGTTCGCAGTTCGCAGACCGCAGATCGCAGTTGACGAGGCGCCGGCGAAATCCGGCTAACCTCGTCGTGAGCGAGGTTTTACTCCGCGGCTTCGCTGGCAGCGCCATCGGGCGGCGTGGCGAACTTTGCCGGCGCCAACCAGCTGAATACGCTGAGCGCGGACCCGTGGAACGTGCACTCGGCGGCCGCTGCCGTGTTGATCTTCTTCGGCTTGGCCGGTTTGAGCGAAGCTGCCTCGCCTCCCGACGCGGCGACGCTTGCCGAAGCGGCCGACGCAGCCGAAGCCGCTCCAGCCGTCACGCCCGAGGCAGCCGCAACGGAGGAAGCCCCCTCCACAGCCGACGCCGCACGCGCGTCGGAAGCCGGGTGAGGCGCATTCGCCAGTTTCGCGGCGGAAGCTGCCGCCGCTGCCGCCGAAGCGGCCGCAACCTCCGACGCCGTCATTACATGCTCGATCGATCCTTCGACAACCACCCGCGAGCCGTCGATAGCGGCGCCCGTATGAGCGATCTTCAGCGTATCCGGCGACGTGGCGGCCAGCTTGCTTCGCATCAACTGCTCGCATGCATCCGAGTTCTTGTAGACGGCCGTGCAGGCCGCCAGCAGCGCGGCAGCGGTCGTGACGCAGGCGATAGAGAGAATCCGAATCTTCATTGATGTTCCGTTTTGCAAGCCGTCGGCAATTGTAGCTTACGGGCTGACCGATCGGCATCGCCGCCGACCACGGGATGGCAAGGCATCGCGCGGGAAGTTGCCGAACCGCGCATCGCGCCAGACAAAGAGACGGCTTGACCGCGACGGCTTGCATCGGCATCGTGTTGACCGGCCGCCATGTCCGTGACGCGCCGCCTCTTCACCCGTACCCGCTTCATGGATGCGGATTCGCATTTTCCACTGTGCATTGACCGGCTTTCCCGCATGTTCAGCCTTGCCCTGCTCGCGGTCGCGGCGTATGCCGCCACCAACATCGACAACCTTTTCGTGCTGCTCGCCTTTCTTGCTGAAACGGGCGGCCAGCGGCGTCGCGTGATCGCCGGGCAGTTCGCCGGTTCGCTGACCTTGATCGCGGGGTCGATTCTGCTCGCTGCCCTATTGACACGATTGCCGGCCGGCTATGTCGGTTTGCTCGGCATCATGCCGATCGTCGTCGGCCTGAGCAAAGCGTGGACGCGTTTTCGCCCCGGCAACGCGGATCAGGAACGGGAGGCGAGCACTCGCTCACCGGCCACGCCGACTGCGGCCGGCGCAGCTTCGTCATGGTGGACAGTCGCGTGCGTGGCGGTCGCCAACGGCTCGGACAATCTCGCCGTCTACGTGCCCTTGTACGCGAGTCATTCGCATGGCGAGGGCATGCTCATCTCGCTGGTGTTCGTCGCCATGATCGGCCTCTGGTGCGCAGGCGCGGTATGGCTGGTGGAGCATCCGTTGCTGGGCGCGCCGATCCGGCGCTACGGCACGGCCTTGCTGCCGCTGATCCTGCTGGTCATTGGCGTCTCGGTGATCGTGCAGAACGATACCCTGCGGATCGTGTTCGGGATATGAGCCGCACGTGGTTACCGAGGCACGACGCAGCACGACCGGCCGTCGCCCGCGCGAACGCTCGGTTCGGCGGCACTTACGGCTGCATTTACAACGGCATTTACGGCGGCACGTAGGTGCACGTCGGCGCGCACATTGGCGCCTCGTATCCGGGCTAATACCGCAGGTGCATATCGCTATGCCGAATGGCGATTTCTTTCCTGCCTGATCGCGCCCGATAATGGGTGCCATGAACGCCCACCCCACTCCCCAGGCCCGCGCGCTACGTTCCACGCTCGTGGCACTGAGCGCGGCGCTGCTGCTGGCCGCCTGCGCCGCTCCGACAGCATCGACTTCCCCGACGGCGGCCGATTCCGCTTCGCTCGATGCCGCCATTTCCGGACCACAGCGCAGCGACAAGAACCGCGCACGCGATGTCTACCGCCATCCGAAGGAAACGCTGCAATTCTTCGGCGTGACGTCGTCGCAAACCGTGCTGGAGATCGCACCCGGTGGCGGCTGGTACACGGAGATACTCGCGCCCTATCTGCACGACCACGGCACGCTGTACGAGGCGCAATACGACAGCCCGGACCCCGCGTCGGCGGCGGAAGAGCAGGCTGGCCGGGCATCGTTCGCGCGCAAGCTGGCGGCTGCACCGGCTGTCTATGGCAATGTGGCGGCCGGCACGCTGAGAGCGGGTCAATTCAGCGGCTTTCCGGCAGACGGCAGCGTCGACCAGGTGCTGACCTTCCGCAATATCCACAACTGGATCAAGGACGGCCAGATCGACGCCAACCTGCGCGCCTTTTACGCGGCACTCAAGCCGGGTGGCATCCTCGGTGTCGAAGAACATCGCGCCGCGCCGGGCACGTCCTTGCAACAGACGATCGACAGCGGCTATGTAACCGAAGCCTATGTCATCGAACACGCACGCGCGGCCGGTTTCGAACTGGCTGGACAAAGCGAGGTGAACAGCAATCCGCGCGACACGAAAAACTATCCGCACGGTGTGTGGTCGCTGCCGCCCACGTATGAAGGCCGCGACGTCGACCGGGCGAAGTACGCGGCAATCGGCGAATCGGATCGGATGACCTTGCGCTTCGTGAAACGCCGGTGACAGGTACGACCGGCGCGGCCAGCCGGGGTTCGGTCCGGGGTTCGGTCCGGGGTTCAGTCCGGGGTTCAGTCCGGGGTTCAGTCCGGGGTTCGGTCCGGGGTTCAGCCGGGGTTCAAGCACGAGTTCCAGCCCAGACTCAAGCACGCGCCGGCCAGGCTATGCCGTTCCCGCCGGCGCGCGCTTCGCCGCGCCACGCTTGACGACGTCTCAATAATATGTTCCTATTGCGCACTATGTACCGCGCCCAGACCACCCCATCGCTACTACTAGCCCGCTCTACCGGGCTAGGTCTGCTGCTGCGCGCTTCCATCTGATACACCCGAAGCACCGCTCAATTCCCCAGTAACTGACCCAGCCCCGGTTTCCGACCGGCGGCCATGCTTTGTCTTTTCGTCGTCCGGTCGACACCCAGGTTGATCGATCCCAAGGATGATGAAAATGTTGAAGAACCCCGCTACCAAGTACCACTCGTTCAAGCCCATCAATTTGACCGACCGCCAGTGGCCGTCGCGCGTCATCACGCGTGCGCCGATCTGGATGAGCACCGACCTGCGCGACGGCAATCAGGCGCTGTTCGAGCCGATGAACGCGCAGCGCAAGATGCGCATGTTCAAGACGCTGGTGCAGATCGGCTTCAAGGAAATCGAAGTCGCTTTTCCGTCTGCCTCGCAGACCGACTTCAATTTCGTGCGTGAGTTGATTGAAGGCGGGCACATCCCCGACGACGTCACCATCGAAGTGTTGACGCAAGCTCGCGACGACCTGATCGAACGCACCTTCGAATCCTTGCGTGGCGTGCCGCGCGCCATCGTCCATCTGTACAACGCGACCGCGCCGGAATTCCGCCGCATCGTGTTCGGCCTCGAAAAGAGCGGCGTCAAGGAACTCGCGCAAAACGCCGCGCGCACGATGAAGCGTCTCGCCGACGCCGCACCGGAAACGCACTTCACGCTGCAATACAGCCCGGAAGTGTTCAGCGGCACCGAACTCGAATTCGCGAAGGAAGTATGCGACGCCGTGTTCGACATCTGGCAACCAACGCCCGAACACAAAGCGATCGTCAACCTGCCGGCTACCGTCGAAATGGCCACGCCGAACGTGTACGCGGACCAGATCGAATGGATGCATCGCAATCTCGCGCGTCGCGATTCGCTGATCGTTTCGGTGCATCCGCATAACGATCGGGGCACGGCCGTGGCTGCCGCGGAACTGGCGGTGATGGCGGGAGCGGATCGTGTCGAAGGGTGTTTGTTCGGCAATGGCGAGCGTACCGGCAATGTCGATCTCGTGACGCTCGCGTTGAATCTGTACACGCAGGGTGTCGATCCTGAACTCGATTTCTCGAACATCAATGAAGTCGCGCGTACCGCCGAGGAATGCACGCAGTTGCCAGTGCATCCGCGCCATCCGTATGTCGGCGATCTGGTGTTCACCGCGTTTTCCGGCTCGCATCAGGATGCGATCAAGAAGGGGTTCGCCGTGCAGAAACCGGATGCGGTCTGGGAAGTGCCTTATATGCCGATCGATCCTAGCGATCTCGGGCGGACCTATGATTCGGTGATTCGCGTGAATAGCCAGTCCGGCAAGGGTGGCATTGCCTATCTGCTCGAGCAGGGTTATGGCGTTGTCTTGCCGCGCCGTCTGCAGGTCGATTTCAGCTCCGCCGTGCAGCGCTATACCGATGACAGCGGGCAGGAAGTGACGCCTTCGCAGATCTGGGAATTGTTCCAGCAGGAGTATGTGCAGAGTGCTGCACCGATTCGCTATATCGGACATAGTCTGTCCGAGCGCGGCGATCGCGAGCATATCAAGCTGACCGTTGAGATTCATGGCTCGCGGCGCGTTCTGAGCGGTGAAGGGAATGGGCCGCTTGATGCGTTGATGCATGCGATGGGTGTGCCGGTGCGGATTCAGCACTATGAAGAGCGGGCTTTGACTCAGGGCGCCGATGCGCGCGCTGTTGCCGTGGCCGAGATGGCCGGGGCGGATGTGGCTGGGAGCGCGTTTGGGGTTGGCGTCGATGCCAATCTGGTGACGGCTTCTATTCGGGCTGTGATTAGTGGGGTTAATCGCGCTTACGCGCGGGTTAATGCTGCTGCGCAGGAGCGGTTTTTTGAGGTGGCGCTTACTGATGACGCGGAGCGTGTGGCTGTTTGAGGTTGGCCTTTCCTTGGTCTGGGTTGGGTGCTTTTTCTTGAATTGTTTGTGGTCTATTAGCGTCGCCCCTGTGCGGGGCAGGCACTTACTTCTCTTTGCCGCCGCAAAGAGAAGTAAGCAAGAGAAAGCGGCTCAAACCACTCCTGCTAAGCGGGCTCCGTAGCTCACACAGGGTAGTGGTGCATCTGGAATCTGTGGTCGTGCACCTGCTTGCGCTTGTGACTAGGGAGTCATACCTCCCGACTTGCACTGCGTGCTCGCCGGAAGAGTCTGCTTCAAACCAGTGGTCTGTTTTTGTTTGTCGTTTTTTTTTGGGGCGCTTCGGCGCCCCTCTTCCGTTCTATTATGTCGGCGGTTGGCGACTGACTGGTTTTTTCCCGCTGCTCCCGTCAGCGCTGTTCTGTCCATTCGTCCGGCAAGCTGTGGGTCAGCGTCGATACGAAGCGCTCGGTTTCCGGTTTGCTCGGGTTCATGAAGACGTCCCGCGAAGGGCCCGCCTCGATCACTACGCCGTTGTTCAGAAACACTACGTCTCGCGCAATCGTCGCGGCAAGCCGCAAATCGTGCGTCGCCATCAGCATGGTCATGCCTTCCGTGGCGAGCTGCTTGAGTACGTCCACCACCTCCGCGGCCAGTCCGGGATCGAGTGCGGAGGTGGGCTCGTCGCATAACAATACTTCCGGCGATGGGGCCAACGCCCGCGCAATTGCCACGCGCTGCTGCTGGCCACCGGAAAGCGTCGAGGGCCATGCGTCGCCCTTGTGGGCAATGCCGACTTTCTCAAGCAACTCGTCCGCGCGTACCCGCGCTTTTTCCTTGTCCCACTTCTGGACGGTCAGCAGGCCTTCCATGACGTTCTGCCGTACCGTCAAATGCGGAAACAACTGGAAATTCTGGAATACCATGCCAGTGCGGCGGCGAATCGTCAGCACCGCCTCGCGCGATGGCTTGTGGTCGCGGCTGAATTCGAGGCGCTGATCGCCCAGTTCGAGAAATCCGGCCTCCGGAATTTCCAGCAGATTCACGCAACGCAGGAGCGTACTCTTGCCGCTGCCAGACGGGCCGATCAGTGCCGTGACGTTACCCGAAGCGAGCCGCAGGTCGACTGAACTCAGCACCCGATTCTCGCCGAAGTACTTGTCGATTTTTTCCAGTCGAATCATCAGTTGCCCGCGTGGAAAAGTGCGTGACGGCCAAACTTGCGCTCGAGCCGGACTTGCGCCGACGACAATACCGAACTGAACACGAGATAAACCAGCGCCGCCTCCGTGTAGAGAATCAACGGCTCATAAGTCACCGACGCAATCCGCTGCGCCGCCTGAAACACCTCCGGGACCGTCAGCACCGCGGCAAGCGAGGTGTCCTTCACCAACGCGATAAACGAGTTCGACAGCGGCGGCAGCGCGACGCGCGCCGCCTGCGGCAAGATCGCGCGGCGCAGCGCCTGCTCGCGCGTCATGCCCATCGAGTACGCCGCCTCCCACTGGCCCTTCGGAATCGACTCGATCACGCCGCGGATCACTTCCGAGTTATACGCGCCGACATTCAGCGAAAAGCCAATGATCGCCGCCGTCAACGGATCGAGCACGATGCCCACGTTCGGTAGTCCGTAGAAAATCACGAACAGTTGCACCAGCAACGGCGAGCCGCGAAACAACCACACGTAGAAGCGCACGCACGCGACCGCCCACCGCGGCCCGAACAGCCGGACCAGCGCGACCACAAACGCCAGCACGATCCCGATCGCGAACGATGCCAGCGTGAGCGGCACGGTAAAGACAAGCCCCGCGTACAGCAGGGGCCACAGCGACTGCGCCATCAGATGCAACCATGCCGGCATGATTCAGACTCGCAGATGACGCTTATTGGGAAACGTCTTTACCGAAATACTTCTGCGAAATCTTCGCGTAAGTGCCGTCTTTCTTGATGTCCGCGAGCGCCTTATTGATTGCCGCCTGCAATTCCGGGCTGCCCTTGCGAATCAGCACCGCGGATTTGTCGCTGCTATCCGCCGCCGTATCGAGTGCGGCGATCTTCACTTTCGCGTCCGGCTTGTGCTTCTTGAAATCCAGGAACGACAGCGAATCGTTCACGGTCGCATCGACCCGGCCCGCGGTCAACAGGTCGACCGATTCGTTGAAGCCCTGCACAGGAATCACCTCGGCGCCATGCGCGGCCGCGATCTTGCCGAAGTTGCTGGTCAGCGTATTGGCCGACTTCTTGCCCTTCAGGTCGTCGAACGTCTTGATCGTGGTGTTGTCCGAGCGCACGATCAGCGCCGCGTGCGAGGTGATGTACGGGTCCGAGAAATCGTATTTCGCCTTGCGTGCGTCGGTGACAGCGACTTCGTTGATCACGGCGTCGTAGCGGTTCACGTCGAGACCGGCGATCAGGCCGTCCCATTTGCCTTCGACGAATTGCGGCTTGACGCCGAGGCGTTGCGCGATCTCCGTGCCGATCTCGACGTCGAAGCCGGTCAGCTTGCCGGATTCATCGTGATACGTGAACGGTGCGTAGGTGCCTTCGGTGCCGATCTTGAACACGCCCGCGGATTTGATCTGCGCGAGTTCGTCAGCGGCGAATGCCGGGCTCAGGGTCACCGCTTGCAGCAACGCGATCAGTAAGATGGAACGAATCGACTTCATGAGGTGGCTCCGTAAAATTTGCTACGTCAGTTGCATGGTTTTGTGTGCGGCATTCCGCCGACGGTCAGACCCGGCAGAGTGGGCGGACTGTAGCAAACGGTCTGCGTTTTTACAAAGGATCAGGTTTCCGATCAATATGCGCTTGCGTGCTAAGCGGACAGCCAAGGCGTCTCGTGTAACGTTGAATGCGACTCTACAGCAGATATGGCAGACGCGGCATGCATCGCACCACGGAACGCGTGGCGGGCGCCATCGGGGAAAACGCGGGAGGGGTGTCGCCGCGACGAATGCGCGACGTTGAAAAACGGGCGGCACGGGCGGCACGCCGAGGCCGCCCGTCAGATTGCAAACGGCTTACCGCTCCACTGGGTGCGGCTCCTTCCGTTTGTTGGCAACCCGGATCGCATCGAAGTAAGCCGGATTCGGCGGACGCTTCAGATAGCGTCCTGCGCCACGCACTGCCCGCAGCTCGCCATCGGTCCACGCCAGCGCGCCGCGCGTGAGCGTATGCATCGCCACGCCCTGCACCGTCATCCCTTCGAACACGTTGAAGTCGACCTTCTGATGATGCGTCTTCACCGAAATCGTTTTACTCGCGTTCGGATCCCACACCACAAGGTCGGCATCGGCGCCCACGCGAACCGCACCCTTACGCGGATACAGGTTAAAAATCTGCGCGGCGTTCGTTGAAGTGATGCGCACGAACTCATTCGGCGTAAGGCGCCCCGAATTCACGCCGTGATGCCAGAGCACCGCCATGCGATCTTCGACGCCGCCGCAGCCGTTCGGGATCTTGGTGAAGTCCTCGCGGCCCATTGCCTTCTGCGACGCACAGAACACGCAGTGATCGGTCGCGGTGGTGTGCAGTTGGCCCGCCTGCAAGCCCCGCCACAATGCTTCGCGATGCTCCGCGGAACGGAACGGCGGGCTCATCACATGCGCCGCCGCGCGGGTCCAGTCGGGATCGCGATACACCGCTTCGTCGATCACCAGATGGCCCGGCAGCACTTCGCCGAACACCCGAAGGCCCTCGCTGCGGGCGCGGGCGATCGCGTCGACCGCATCCTTCGCGGACACGTGGACGATATACACCGGCACGCCCAGCACCTGCGCAATGCGAATCGCCCGATTGGCAGCCTCGCCCTCCACCTCCGGCGGCCGCGACAGCGGATGCGCCTCCGGCCCGGTAAAGCCCTTTGCAAGCAACTGACGCTGCAGCTGAAACACCAGTTCGCCGTTTTCCGCGTGCACGGTGGGGAGCGCGCCGAGTTCGAGCGAGCGCGAAAAGCTGTTCACCAGCACTTCGTCGTCGGCCATGATCGCGTTCTTGTAGGCCATGAAATGCTTGAAACTCGACACGCCGTGTTCGTGCACCAGCGTGCCCATGTCGCGATAGACCGAATCGTCCCACCACGTCACCGCCACGTGAAAACCGTAGTCCGCCGACGCCTTTTCCGCCCAGCCGCGCCACTCGTTGAAGGCCGCCATCAACGGTTGCTTCGGACTCGGAATCACGAAGTCGATGATGCTGGTCGTGCCGCCGGACAAACCCGCGGCCGTGCCGGTGTAGAAATCGTCGCTGGCTGTCGTGCCCATGAACGGCAATTCCATATGGGTATGCGGATCGATGCCGCCGGGCATCACATACTGCCCGCCCGCATCGACGATCGTGGCGCCGGCCGGCGCCTCCAGGTCCGCTCCGATCTGCAGGATCGTGCCACCGTCCTGAGGGTCCGCACACAACACGTCCGCACGATACGTGTTCTCCGCGTCGATAATCGTGCCGCCGCGAATCAGGGTCGTCATGTTGCCGCCTCCTTATGAACTGCTGGTTTCGGTGCTACGTACTTCTTTCGCTTCGCGCGTGGCGTATGGACACACTCAGGCACTCGCCACGCGCGCGCTCGGTCCCTTGCTCAGCTTCATCCACGCGCTGTATACGATCGACGCCAACGCGAGTCCGACAAACCATGCATAGGTATAGAGTGTGTTGAAAATCGCCGGCACATTCGGGAACGATGCCGGAAACGCGGTGTGCAGGAAGCCCGGCAAATTCGGCAGCACGCCGATCACGAGCGCCACCACCGCGCCGATATTCCAGCCGCCGGTGTAGCTGTACTCGCCATGCTCGTCGAACAGCTCGCGCGGATCCAGCCGCGTGCCGCGAATCAGGAAGTAGTCGACCATCAGGATGCCCGCCACCGGGCCGAGCAAGGCCGAGTAGCCGACCAGCCACGTGAAGATATAGCCCTGCGTGGTGGCGAGAATCTTCCACGGCATCATCACAATGGCGATGGTCGCGGTAATCATGCCGCCGACGCGATACGAAATGCCCTTCGGCCACAGGCTCGAAAAATCATAGGCCGGCCCGACGAGATTCGCGGCGAGATTGCAGCACATCGTATCCAGCGTCAGGATGATCAGCGCAAGGCCGACGCCGATGCCCGTCATGCGGCTCGTCAGATCGATCGGGTCCCAGATCGCCTTGCCGTAGATCACCACGGTCGCCGACGTCACCACCACGGAGATCACCGAGAGCAAGGCCATCGGCACCGGCAAACCGATCGACTGGCCGATGACCTGGTCGCGCTGCGTTTTGGCAAAGCGCGTGAAATCGGGAATATTCAGCGCGAGCGTCGCCCAGAAGCCCACCATCGCCGTGAGGCCGGGCCAGAACGTCGCCCAGAACAGGCCCTCCTTCTTGCCGCCCGCCACGAATTGCGACGGCGCCGACAACATCGAGCCGAGACCGCCCGCCTTCGAGGTGGCCCACCAGACCAGCGCGATACACATCACGATCTTGATCGGCGCGGACCAGCTTTCGAGCCAGCGAATCGAATCGGTGCCGTGCACGATGAAGTAGATCTGCAGCGCCCAGAACACGAGGAAACATGCGAGCTGCGCTAGCGAGATGTCGAGGAACGGCAAGGCCGCGCCGTGCAGCGCATTGCCGGTCAGAATGTTCAGCAGCGTGTAGATCGCGCTGCCGCCAAGCCATGTCTGAATGCCGTACCAGCCACACGCGACGATCGCCCGCAGCATCGCCGGCAATTTCGCACCTTGCACGCCGAAGGAGGAGCGCACCAGCACCGCATAGGGAATGCCGTGCTTCGCGCCCGCGTGACCAATCAGCAACATCGGCACCAGTACGATCAGGTTGCCAAGCAACACGGTCGCCACCGCCTGCCACGGCGACATGCCCTCCTCCGTCAAACCGGCCGCGAGCATGTACGAGGCGATGTTCATCACCATCCCCACCCACAGCGCGGCGAAGTGATACCACCGCCACGTGCGCTGCACGACGCCGGTCGGCGCAAGGTCGTCGTTGTAAAGACTGCTGCCCTGCGCGCCGGCCGCGAACTGCGGATCGACGGGTTGCGCTGTCTGCTTCATCGAAAGATCTCCACTGATCGTTGAGGCCCGCGCGGCTTCTGATGGCGCGTCAGGCCTTGGGGAAAACTACAGGTTCAGTACAAGCGCTTTGTTTCCTTTCTCACAGACCGCTCATGTTTCAGGCTGCTTTTACGGCGTGCGCATGAGCAGGCTCGGCGATTTGCGCCGCGTCCGTCTTGTCGCTCCCACCGGCATCCACCCGTGAAGGGTTGTTCGGATGCGTGGTCCAGTTCGCGTATTCGCCGCTGTCCACCCGCTCCATCGTGATGCACTGCTCGACCGGACACACATGCATGCACAGATTACAGCCGACACATTCGGAGTCCATCACTTCAAAATGCCGGACGCCATCTTTTTCTTTCATGATCGCCTGATGAGCGGTGTCTTCGCAGGCGATATGGCAGAGGCCGCACTGGATGCATTTGTCCTGGTCGATGCGTGCCTTGATGTCGTATTTGAGGTTCAGGTATTTCCAGTCGGTGACGTTCGGCACGGCGCGGCCGCGAATGTCGTCGAGCGTCGCGTAGCCTTTTTCGTCCATCCAGTTCGA
Source organism: Paraburkholderia caffeinilytica (assembly GCF_003368325.1). NCBI lineage: Bacteria > Pseudomonadati > Pseudomonadota > Betaproteobacteria > Burkholderiales > Burkholderiaceae > Paraburkholderia > Paraburkholderia caffeinilytica. The sequence continues at coordinate 797,788 of NZ_CP031467.1, forward strand.
AAGACCGTCCGCGAGATCGGCGACGATGCGGAATCCATAGTGCATCGCCGCCGTGCAGACCTGCACGCTGCCCGCGCCGAGCACCATGAATTCGGCCGCATCGCGCCACGTCGAAATACCGCCGATGCCGGAAATGGGCAGGTTCGGCGTTTCCACGTCTCGAGCGATTTCGGCCACCATGTTCAGCGCGATCGGCTTCACCGCCGGGCCGCAATAGCCGCCGTGCGTGCCTTTGCCGTCGACCATCGGCAATGGCGACATCGCGTCGAGGTCCACCGCGACGATCGAGTTGATCGTGTTGATCAGCGACACGCCATCCGCACCGCCTTTGTAGGCCGCACGCGAGCCGAGGCGGATGTCGCTGATATTCGGCGTGAGTTTGACGAGACACGGCAGCTTCGTGCCTTCCTTGACCCAGCGCGTCACCATTTCGACGTACTCGGGCACCTGGCCCACCGCCGCGCCCATGCCGCGCTCGCTCATGCCGTGCGGGCAGCCGAAATTCAGTTCGACCGCATCGGCGCCGGTATCCTCGACGAGCGGCAAGATCCACTTCCAGTCGCGTTCGTTGCACGGCACCATCAGCGAAACGATCATCGCGCGATCCGGCCAGTCGCGTTTGACCTGGGTAATTTCCTTAAGATTGACGTCGAGCGGACGGTCCGTGATCAGTTCGATATTGTTCAGGCCGGCGATGCGCTGGCCGTTCCATTGCACTGCGCCGTAGCGCGAACTGACGTTCACCACATGCGGGTCAAGGCCCAACGTCTTCCATACGACTCCGCCCCAGCCCGCTTCGAACGCGCGGTTCACGTTATAGGCTTTGTCGGTCGGCGGCGCGGAGGCGAGCCAGAAAGGATTCGGCGACGTGATGCCGGCAATCGTACAGCGCAGATCGGCCATGTTCGGCTCCTTGGGGACTGCTGTTTTGTTGTCTGGTTGAATGCGTGGCTTAAGTGGCTTGAGCGGCTTAAGTGTCTTGAGCCGCTTAAGTTGCTGGAGCCACTCAGGCGGCTTTGACGGCTGTGCGGGCGAACTGAGCGTCAATCGCGGCGGCGGCGATCTTGCCGTCCTGCACCGCCTGTACCGTCAGATCGATTCCGCCTGTCGCCGCGCAATCGCCCCCCGCCCATACGCCGGGCAACGAGGTTTGTCCGTTTGCATCCACCGCGATGCGGCTGCCGTCCAGCGTCAACAGTTCACGCTCGATGCCCACAGGCACCAGCGTCTGCCCGATTGCCTTGAGCACCATATCGGCTTCGACCACGAAGCGCTCGTGACTGCCATCGCCCGACGCGCGTTCGAATTCGACACCGGTGACCACGCCGTCTTCTCCGATCAAACGCGTCGGCGTTGCGTGCGTGACCAGCGTGACGCCGCTGGTCTGCGCAAAGTCGCGCTCGGCCCAGGTCGCGCTCATCGATTCGACACCGCGGCGATACACCATCGTGACCGACGTCGCACCGAGCTTGTGACTTTGCACGGCGGCATCTACTGCCGTATTGCCGCCGCCGATCACGACGACCCGGCGGCCCACCGGCACCGTGCCGAAGTCGCTTGCGGACCGCACCTGTTCGATGAAGTCCACTGCGTTCATCACGCCGCTCAGGTCCTCGCCTTCCATCGCCAAGGCGCGCACGCCCGTGAGGCCGATCGCGAGGAAGACCGCGTCGTGCTGCTTGCGCAGCGCGTCGAGATCCACCTCACGTCCTAACGCCACGCCGTGCCTGATCTCGATGCCGCCGATCGAGCACAGCCACGCCACTTCGCGCTGCGCAAAATCGTCGACGGTCTTGTAGGCAGCGATGCCGTATTCGTTCAGGCCGCCCGCTTTCTCGTGGGCGTCATAGACGGTCACGTTATGGCCGGCCAATGCAAGCCGATGCGCACAGGCAAGTCCGGCCGGTCCCGCGCCGACCACCGCGACGTGCCGGCCCGTTTCAGCCGCGCGTTTGAACAACGCCTCGCCGCGCGCCATCGCCCAATCGGTCGCGTGACGTTGCAGCGCGCCGATCGCCACCGGTTTTGCATCCTGATGGTTGCGCACGCATGCGCCCTCGCACAGAATCTCGGTCGGGCAGACGCGCGCGCACATGCCGCCCATCGGATTCGCCGACAGAATATCGACGGCCGCGCCCTTCAGATTGCCGTTGCCGATCTTGCGGATGAAACTGGGAATGTCGATCTGCGTCGGACACGCGTTCACACACGGCGCGTCGTAACAGTAGTGACAGCGGCTCGCCGCCGCGGCCGCGGCACTCGCGTCGAGCAACGGCGCGATATCGGAGAACTCGCACGAGAGTTGATCGGCCGATAGGCGGTGCGCCGCAATATCGCCGGTTTGCTTGATGGCCATACACGTTCCTTCTTCGATATGAGGACGTAGCCGGTCCTGCCGGCTGCGCTGAAGCGGGGCCGGGACGGCTTGTTTTATGGGCACTACGGTGAGGCTGGGGATTCACCCAAAACCCGCAACTACAACCGCTACCGCTAAAGCGCTATGAAACCGGCTCGCACGCTCGTTCGAGCATGGCGTGCAGCAAGACATTCGCGCCCGCTTCGATCCATTCGAAGGTCGCGTCCTCGATCTCGTTGTGACTGATCCCGTCGACGCACGGCACGAACACCATCGAAGTCGGCGCGACTTGCGACAGATAGCAGGCATCGTGTCCCGCACCGGACACCATGTTGCGATGCGGATAGCCGAAGCGTTCGGCCGCGGCGCGTACGGACTTCACGCAGGCTTCGTCGAAAGCGACCGGCGCGTAGTAAAAGATCTGCTCGAGCTCGGTTTCCAGACCGATCGTGCTCGTGATCTTCGCGACACCCTCGCGCAGCGCGGCATCCATCTTCGCGAGCACGGCGTCATCCGGATGACGGAAGTCGACGGTAAAGAACACGCGGCCTGGAATCACATTGCGTGAGTTCGGATAGACCTGCATCATGCCGACCGTCGCGCAGCCGAACGGCGCGTTGTCCAGTCCGATGCGATTGACGAGATCGACCACGCGCGCGGCACCCAGCAACGCATCGCGACGGCGCGGCATGGGCGTCGGCCCCGCGTGCGCCTCCTGTCCCGTCAGCGTGATTTCGTACCAGCGCTGACCTTGCGCATCGGTAACCACGCCGATCGTTTTTTGCTCGGCTTCGAGAATCGGCCCTTGTTCGATGTGCAATTCGAACGCGGCATGCAAGGGACGGCCGCCGCACGGCAGATCGCCCGCATAGCCGATGCGCTCGAGTTCCTCGCCGATGGTCTTGCCCTCCACGTCCTTGCGCGAGAGGCCGTAGTCCAGCGTGAAGACGCCGGCGAACACACCCGAGGCGACCATGGCGGGAGCGAAGCGCGAGCCTTCCTCGTTGGTCCAGATCACCACTTCAACCGGATGTTCGGTCTCGATGCCGTGATCGTTCAGACTGCGGATCACTTCGAGTCCGCCGAGCACGCCGTAGATGCCGTCGAAGCGGCCGCCGGTCGGCTGCGAGTCGGCATGCGAACCGGTCATGACCGGCAACGCATCGGGATTGCGCCCGGCGCGCCGCATGAACACATTGCCCATCTGATCGACACTGACTGTGCAACCGGCTTCCTTCGCCCAACTGACGATCAGGTCGCGCCCCTGTTTGTCGAGGTCGGTCAGCGCCAATCGGCAAACACCGCCTTTGGGCGTCGCGCCGATCTTCGCCATCGTCATCAGGCTGTCCCACAGCCGCTTGCCGTCGACCTTGATCGACGTAGCGGGTTCGGAGTGCTTCAGCGCTTCGGATACCGCGTTCATTCGTCTCGCTCCTTTCGGTGAACCGACATGAAACTGGTGCAAGGGCGGCGGGTTTTGGGGCGTGGCCGCACAGCGGCAGTGCACACTCGATGCCTTCGATCGCCTCTCATAGAGAGGGCAAACCCTGGGGCATCCCCCGCTCTCTCAATCCTGTCCAGTTGGACAGGTTGTAGACGATTTAGCCCGCCAAATCAATACCTTTCGTACGGCAGGAAACATAGCGAGAAGCGTGCCATTGCACCGCAGCACGCATTTTTCGATCGCCTCGAATGCGCGTGTCCATCCGCGCTCAAACGACTAGAATGAAGCGCGACGCGGCACACATGCCGTTGAAGGCCAACATGAGAGACGACAACGTGGCTGCCGACATCACGGAAAACGACGAGACCCAGGACGAAACGCGCGCACCTTTGCGGCGGCGCAAGGCGCACATTCGCGAGTCGAACGAAGCGCATTTACTGGCATGCGCCGAAGCGGTTTTCGCGGAGCGAGGACTCGACGGCACCAGCACGGCGATGATCGCGGAGCGCGCCGGCTTACCGAAAGCTAACCTGCATTACTACTTCCCGACAAAACTCGCGTTGTACCGGCGCGTGCTGGAAGACCTGTTCGAAGACTGGCATCGCGCGGCGGATACGTTCGAATGCAGCGACGATCCTGTCGAAGCGATCGGCGGATATGTACGCGCGAAAATGGAGTTGTCGCGTCGCCGGCCTTTAGGTTCGAAGGTGTGGGCGAGCGAGATCATTCACGGCGCGGAACATATGGAGGACATTCTCACCGGGCGCGTGAAGCCGTGGCTGGACAGCCGGGTGAAGGTGATCGACGGCTGGATCGCGCGCGGGCTGCTGGCGCCGGTGGATGCACAAACGCTGATGTACATGATCTGGGCGACCACCCAGCATTACGCCGACTTCGACGCGCAGATTCGCGCGCTCAAAGGCAAACGGGCGCTGACGCAGAAGGCGTTCGAAGCAACGACGGAGGAAGTCGTGCAGTTGGTGATTCGTGCGTGTGGGGCGGTGTCGCCGGCGCAGCACGAAGAAGGCACGGACCCGTCGAGATGAAAAAGCCCGGCTGCGTTTTTCAAAAACAGCCGGGCTCCTATTCCGTTGTGCGATGCCTCTCCCGAGGCCCGGCCGTTCAATACGTCTCCAGATGCAGCCGCCCTTCCCGCTTCAGCTTCATCCATAGCGCTTCCCAGTCGAGCTGATGCTGCTCGCCGATGTCCTTGAGCGCCTGCAGCACGCCGTCTTCCATTCCCTTCAACCCGCACACGTAGATATAGGTGTTGTCGTCCTTCAGCATCTGCGCGACATCGACCGCGCGTTCGCGCATCGCATCCTGCACGTAGCGTTTGGCTTGACCCGGCGTGCGCGAAAACGCCAGGTTCGTATCGATGAAGTCCTTGGGCAGATTCGTCAGCGGTCCGAAGTACGGCAACTCTTCTTTCGTACGCGCCCCGAAGAACAGCATCAGCTTGCCGGTCGCGCCTTTCAGACGACGCCTTCTGCGATACTCGGTCATCGCGCGCATCGGGGCCGAGCCGGTGCCCGTGCAAATCATCAGCAGATGCGAGTTCGGGTGATTCGGCATCAGGAAGGTGCCGCCGAACGGACCGATCACGGTCACCACGTCGCCCTTCTTCAGATCGCACAGATAGTTCGAGCAGACTCCGTCGAGCGCGTCGCCGTGCTGCTGGGAAACGCGCTTCACGGTTAGAGAAACGTTGTTGTAGCCGGGCCGTTCGCCGTCGCGCGGACTCGCAATCGAATACTGCCGCGCGTGATGCGTGCGGCCATCCGCAGTCGCGCCCGGCGGCAGAATGCCGATCGACTGACCCTCCAGCACAGGAAAAGGCATCGAGCCGAAATCGAGCACGATGTGATGGATGTCGCTCTCGGTCGAGCCGTCGGTAAGCCGGTAGTTGCCGACCACCGTCGCGGTAGTGGGCTCCTTGTGCGTATAGAGATTCACGTACGGCTTCGCCGCGGACCACGGCGGCACGACCGACCCGCGCACGGTATCGACTTCAATGCCGCTTGCGTCCGCCGATGCATCGCCCGACGATCCCGCAGCCGCATCTTCCGCGGCCGGCACGGCCATCGTGTTCTGCTCGGGCAACACGTCCCATTTGAACTGCTCGTCGATGGAATACGCGTCGGCTTTCAACACGGTGCGCCAGTTATCGATGGCGCCGGTCGGACACGGCGGCACGCACGCCATGCAACCGTTGCAGACATCCGCCTTGACCACATAGTTGTTCTCGTCGTGCGTGATCGCATCGACCGGGCAAGTCTCTTCGCAGGTATTGCAGCGAATGCAGATCTCCGGATCGATCAGATGCTGCCTGAGAATTTCGATCGATACTGAGCCGTTCATGACTTCCTCCACCAGATATTCGCGCGAATACGACGCCGCACGCCGCACGTTTTCTATCGCCGTGCTCAGTTAAAGCGCACGTATTCGAAATCGACCGGCTGACGGTTCACGCCCATTGCCGGCGGCGCAATCCAGTTCGCGAATTTGCCTGGCTCGACGACGCGGCCCATCAGCGAAGCGACATACGCGCGATCTTCGGGCGTGGCGAGCCACTTCGCTTCATTCGCGGCCCATTCGGTCTCGCCGATCACACGGCCATCCGGCGACACGCGGGTGCCGGCAAACGTGCCGATCTGCCGGTTGAACGCTTTATGCGGCACCGTCATGCGGAAATCGATGCCGGCCTTTTCAAGCACCTTGTTCCAGCGGCCCACGCCCGCCACCGAATCCTTGATGTAGTCGTCGCGCAGCACTTCATTCATGGCGTTGAGCATCGGCACTTCCCGCTCCACCAGCTTGCCGTCCAGCACGTCGAGCAGCTTGTAGCTTTGACCGTTCAGTTGATGATCGTCGTCGCGCTTGTTCTCTTCATAGCGGCCCTTCAGACCCGAGCTATAGAACGTGGCGGCGTTGGACGAATGGTCGGCCCCGAACAGGTCGATCGTGACCGAGTAATGGAAGTTCAGATAGCGCTGGATGGTCGGCAGATCGATCACGCCGGCCGCGCGAATCTTCGCGACGTCGTCCGTGCCCAGTTCGTTCATCACTTGCGCCGTGCGCTGGATCACGCGCGACACGCCCGATTCGCCGACGAACATATGATGCGCTTCTTCGGTCAGCATGAACTTCGTGGTGCGCGCCAGCGGATCGAAACCCGACTCGGCGAGCGCCGACAGCTGGAACTTGCCGTCGCGGTCGGTGAAGTACGTGAACATGTAGAACGCGAGCCAGTCCGGCGTTTTCTCGTTGAAGGCGCCAAGAATGCGTGGATTGTCTTCGTCGCCCGAACGGCGGCCGAGCAGCGCCTCGGCTTCCTCGCGACCGTCGCGGCCGAAATAGCGATGCAGCAGGTACACCATCGCCCACAGGTGGCGCCCCTCCTCCACATTCACCTGAAACAGGTTGCGCAGGTCGTACATGGACGGGGCGGTCAAACCCAGATGCCGCTGCTGCTCGACCGAAGCCGGTTCCGTATCGCCCTGGGTGACGATGATGCGGCGCAGATTCGCGCGATGCTCGCCGGGGACGTCCTGCCACGCAGCCTCACCCTTGTGCTCGCCGAAATGAATCTTGCGATCCTGCTCGCCGGGCGTGAGGAAAATCCCCCAGCGATAGTCCGGCATCTTCACATGATCGAAATGCGCCCAGCCGCCCGCGTCGACGCTTACCGCCGTACGCAGATACACGTCATACCCGTGCGAGCCTTCCGGGCCCATATCGCCCCACCACGACAGAAAATTCGGCTGCCATTGTTCGAGCGCGCGTTGCAATGCACGGTCGTCGGCGAGATTGACGTTGTTCGGAATCTTTTCGCTGTAGTTGATCGATGACATGGTCGGTTCCTTGATCGGAAACTGCAATGCTTGAGTATGAGGGCGCGTATCAGGCGGATGGCGTCGCTTTCAGTTGCGTCGCGGCGGAAAGAATCAAACGCGCGAGACGTCGAATTGCGCCTTGCTGCCCTTGCCGTACACCTTGAGCGCGCCCTTCTCGCCCACTGCGTTCGGCCGGTTGAAGATCCAGTTCTGCCAGGCGGTGAGACGCCCGAAAATACGCGTCTCCATCGTTTCCGGGCCGTTGAAGCGCAGATTCGCTTCCAGTCCGGTCAATGCATCCGGCGACATCGCCGCGCGTTCTTCAAGCGCGATGCGGATTTCGTCGGCCCAATCGATATCGTCGGGCGAGGCGGTCACGAGACCCAGGCGCTCGGCGTCAACGGCCTTGATCGCCTGGCCGATCTTCGCGCGCACGGCGTCGAGCGGCCCGGCCTCTTCATAGAAACGCCGGGCGAGGCGCGATTGATGCGTGACCATCGGATAGAGACCGAAGTTGACTTCCGACAGCGTGATCGCCGGCTCCTCGTCTTCGTTGCCCGGCAGTGCCGCCATATAGCTGCGGTCGGCGGCGAACGCGAGTTCCGCGAAGGTGCCGGCAAAGCACGAGCCCGGCTCGATCAGCGCGAACAGCGAACGCGACGACACGTCGATACGCGCCAGCGTGCGGCGCAGGAGGCCGATCGTCTCGCGCACGAACCAGTGGTCCTTGTGCTGCATCAGCGTGGCGTCGGTGGCGAGCAGATTGCGGGCGTCGCCCTCGGTCTTGAAGACCCAGGTGCCGACCTCGAGCTCGTTGGTGCGCATCGACAGGATCGCGTCGTCGAGTTCGCGGGCAAACTGCAGCGGCCACCAGCTCGTGCCTGCAGCGACGATCGCGTCGATCTCCGTGGCTTGTCCCGCTTGCGGCGCCTTCGCCGTGAAGGTCGCGATGCGCTTCGCACGATCGATCGTGACGTCGAGCGTTTTATAGGTCAGGCCGTCTTCGCGATCGGTGCGTTCGATACGGGTGAGCATGACGCCTTGCGCATCCGACGGACGATCGCTTTGCTCCGCGAGTTCGAGTGCACGCGCCTGTATCGTCTGATCGAACTGATTCGGCTTCACGACTTCATCCACGAGACGCCATGCTTTTGCGCGTTCGCCGCGAATACCCTCGACCACGGTGCAGAAGATGTCCGCACGATCGTGCCGCACCTTGCGTTTATCGGTGACACGCGTCAGGCCGCCCGTGCCTGGCAGCACGCCCAGCAGCGGCACCTCCGGCAGCGATACCGACGACGAGCGGTCGTCCACCAGATAGATTTCGTCGCAGGCGAGCGCGAGTTCATAACCGCCACCGGCGCACGCACCATTCACGGCAGCGAGAAACTTCAGACCTGAATGACGCGACGAGTCTTCGAGACCGTTGCGCGTTTCGTTGGTGAACTTGCAGAAATTGACCTTCCACGCATGCGTGGACAGACCCAGCATGAAGATGTTCGCGCCCGAGCAGAACACACGGTCCTTCAGGCTCGTCAGCACCACCGTTTTGACTTCGGGATGTTCGAAGCGGATGCGCTGTATCGCGTCATGCAGTTCGATGTCCACGCCGAGGTCGTACGAATTCAGCTTCAGCTTATAGCCGTCGCGGATGCCGCCGTCCTCGGCGATGTCGATGCCGAGGGTCGCGACGGGACCGTTGAAACTCAGCTTCCAATGCTTGTACTGCGAGGGATCGGTGCGGTAGTCGACCGGCGCGATTGCCTGTTCTGCTGTGGACATGGGGCGTCTCCTGACTGGACGATGCAAAACTTGTTTTTGAACAATAGTGCATCATCACACCCATGTAAAGCACTTTAGTGCATATTTGCTAGTAAACCCTGGACACGGCACTGCACGTCAGCCCACCCCTGCTTCGTCCGGTGATTCCGCCGCGAGCCTTGCGGCAAGCCGGTCACGCAGCTGCAAGTAGGCGTCGGCCAAGGTTTTCTCGCTGGTGTCGAAGGTCATGTCGGCACGACCGTATAGTTCGCCACGTCCCGCCAGGATGCGCTTGAGGTCGTCCATCGCTTCCTTGTTGCCGGACATCGGCCGCAGGTCGCCTTGCGCGACGACGCGGCGCATATGCTCTTCGGGCGTGGCTTGCAGCCATACGGTGAAACAGTGCGACAGGAGCGCATTGAAGGTGCCCGACTCCGACACCAGACCGCCGGGCGACGCGATCACGGCGCGCTCATGCTCCTGAATCACCGCCTCGAGAGCGCGGTGCTCATAACGCCGGTAAGCGCTCGCGCCATAGAGGGAATGAATCTCGGACGGCGGACAGCCGGCGAGCTGCTCGATCACACGCGTGAGCTCGACGAACGGCACTTTGCGCTCCTGCGCCAGCATCCGTCCAAAGGTCGATTTGCCGGCCCCGCGCAAGCCGATCAAGGCGATCCGGTCCTTGCGATGCGGGTCGCGCGGCGCTTGCGCGAACATGTCGGCAAGCGCCACGCGGGCGCGCTGCAGCGCCGCCTGGTCGCGCCCCTGCAGCAGTTCGCGGATCAGCAGCCATTCGGCGGAAACGGTGGTTTCGTCGCCGATTACTTCGGCCAGCGGGCAGTTGAGCGTCGCCGCGATCTGCCGCAGCACCAGCACCGAGGCGTTACCCACGCCCGATTCCAGATTCGCCAGATGACGCTCCGACAAGCCGGTTTCGGTCGCCAGCGTCTTACGCGTCATGCCGCGGCGCGCACGCAGCAGACGCACGCGATCGCCCATAGCCGTCAGAAAAGGATCGCGCTCCTCACGCTCGCCACCCCGCTCGGCCCGGCCCGCGCGGCTTGCGTCCTCATCGGCAGGATCGTCCAGCGGCGCGGAAGAGTAATTTTGGTTCATGTTTAACTACCTATTGAATGCGTTACATGTACTATAGTGCTTGACAGGGTCATGGTGAACGGTTAATTTTCGCCAAATATTGATCCAATAACAAACGCTGTCGAGATTTTTCGGCGGCGTCACGGAGATAGCGCAACAACACGCATGAATTAAGGTGCGTGCGCGCGCTGACCTGGAGGCTCGCATGTCCCCACATGACTTCCAACGCCTGATTGCGGGCGTGACAGGGCAACTCGCCGGCCGGCCGCTCGACGGCACGCTGGCCACGTGGCTCAACGACACTTATCCCGCGGACGGTCCGGCCTTCCGCGATCTGGCGGCGGCCTGCCGCACCGGCGTGGCGGAAGGCTGGCTGTGCAACCGCGAAGGCGGCGGCATTCGCTATGGCCGGATCTTCAAGGCATTGCCCGAGACCCATGGCTTTTCCGTCGACGTGGTCGATATGAAGGATATTGCCGGTCCGCATCACGTTCACCCGAACGGCGAAATCGATCTGATCATGCCGCTCAGCGAAGGCGCCACGTTCGACGGTCATCCGGCCGGCTGGTGCGTGTACGGCCCCGGCAGCGCGCATCGTCCGACCGTGGCGAACGGGCAGGCACTGGTGCTGTATCTGCTGCCGCAAGGCGCGATCGAATTCACCGCCATCCCACCTTCCGCCTGAGACTTGCCATGACCGAACTATTGAAAAACCATGTTGCCGGCCAATGGGTCGCGGGCGACGGTGACGGCGTGACGCTGACCGACCCGGTTACCGGTGAAGCGCTCGTCCGCGTGTCGAGCCAGGGCCTGGATCTCGACCACGCATTTGGCTTCGCCCGGGAAGAAGGCGGCGCCGCCTTGCGTGCGCTGACCTATGCACAGCGCGCCGCCCGTCTTGCCGAGATCGTCAAACTGCTGCAGGCGAAGCGCGACGACTACTACGCGATCGCGACCGCGAACTCGGGCACCACGCGCAATGATTCCGCGGTCGACATCGACGGCGGAATTTTCACGCTGTCGTACTACGCGAAACTCGGCGCGTCGCTCGGCGACGTGCATGCGCTACGCGACGGCAACGCCGTATCGCTGAGCAAGGATCAATCGTTCAACGTACAGCACGTGCTCACGCCGACGCACGGCGTCGCGCTCTTCATCAATGCGTTCAATTTCCCGTCCTGGGGCCTGTGGGAAAAGGCGGCGCCCGCCCTGTTATCGGGCGTGCCGGTCATCGTCAAACCGGCCACGGCGACGGCATGGCTCACGCAGCGAATGGTCGCCGACGTGGTCGACGCGGGCCTTCTGCCGCCCGGCGCGTTGTCCGTCATCTGCGGCAGCTCTGCAGGTCTGCTCGATCAGATTCAGGCAGTCGACGTGGTGTCGTTCACCGGCTCCGCGGAAACCGCCGCGACATTGCGCGCGCATCCGGCTTTCATTGAGTATGGCGCGCGGCTGAATGTCGAAGCCGACAGCCTCAATAGCGCGATTCTCTGTGCCGACGCAACGCCCGATACGCCGGCCTTTGAACTGTTCATCAAGGAGGTGGTGCGCGAAATGACCGTAAAGTCCGGTCAGAAATGCACCGCGATCCGGCGCGCGTTCGTGCCTGAAGCATCGCTTGAAGCGGTGCTCGACGCACTCAACGTCAAGCTCGCGAAAATCACCGTCGGCAATCCGCGCAACGACACCGTGCGAATGGGTTCGCTCGTGAGCCGCGAGCAATACGAGAACGTGCTGGCCGGCATCGCCGCGTTGCGCGAGGAAGCCGTGCTCGCCTACGACGGCTCCGCAGCGCCGCTTATCGATGCCGACGCAACGATTGCGGCCTGCGTCGCGCCGCATCTGTTCGTGGTCAACGATCCCGATAGCGCGACTTTGCTGCACGACGTGGAAGTGTTCGGGCCGGTGGCGACCGTCGCGCCCTATCGTGTCGCCAACGCAGCGAACAGCGCCCTTCCCGAAGCGCATGCCGTCGCACTCGCGCGACGCGGTCAGGGCTCCCTCGTCGCATCGATCTATTCGAACGACGACGCGCACCTCGGCAAGCTTGCACTGGCACTCGCCGATTCGCATGGGCGCGTCCATGCCATCTCGCCGTCCGTCCAGCAGAGTCAAACCGGCCACGGCAACGTGATGCCGATGTCGCTGCACGGAGGACCGGGCCGCGCGGGAGGCGGCGAAGAACTCGGCGGCCTGCGTGCGCTGGGTTTCTATCACAGGCGCTCGGCCATTCAGGCATCGAGCGCGGCAATCGACGCTTTGACGCACACCACGCATTTGCCTGCAGCGTAGCGGCACGAGACCGGTTTCAAGCAGTCAGGAAGCAAACATCGCGCGGATCATGAGCACAAAACAGCCGGACCCGCCCCACCCGATGGAGGAGACATATGGAAACCCTGCTGGACGCCGCTGCGAGTCAGCCCGTCTCGAAGGTCGAGCCGCCGCCCGCGCTATTCAATTTCGCGGCCTACCTGTTTCGGCTGAATGAATCGCGCGCCGCCAAGACCGCCTACATCGACGACACCGGCGCCACGACTTACGGCGAGCTAGAAGAACGGGCCCGCCGCTTCGCGAGCGCACTGCGCACACTCGGCGTGCATCCGGAAGAACGCGTGCTGCTGGTGATGCTCGATACCGTCGATCTGCCGATTGCTTTTCTGGGCGCGCTCTATGCGGGCATCGTGCCGGTCGTTGCGAACACGCTGCTCACCGCGGCCGACTATGTGTACATGCTGACGCATAGCCACGCGCGCGCCGTTATCGCATCCGGCGCATTGCTGCCGAATGTCATACAGGCGATGGATACCGCGGAACACGACGGTTGCCAGTTGATCGTCTCACAGCCATCCGGAAACGAGCCTTTAACAGCGCCGAGACTCGCCGATCTGATCGACGCGGCTACGCCGGCCATCAAAGCGTCCGCGACAGGCTGCGACGATATCGCATTCTGGCTGTATTCGTCCGGTTCGACCGGCAAACCGAAAGGCACGGTTCACACGCACGCGAATCTGTACTGGACTGCCGAGTTGTACGCCAAGCCGATTCTTGGCATTGTCGAGAGCGACGTGGTGTTCTCGGCGGCCAAACTGTTCTTTGCGTATGGTCTGGGCAACGGCCTGACGTTCCCGCTTTCGGTCGGCGCCACGGCCGTGCTGATGGCCGAACGTCCTACGGCCGACGCGATTTTCACGCGCCTCGTGCGGCATCGCCCGACCGTTTTCTATGGCGTGCCGACGCTCTACGCCAGCATGCTCGTCTCGCCCAACCTGCCTGCGCGCGCCGACGTCGCGATGCGCATATGCACATCCGCGGGCGAAGCGCTGCCGCGCGAAATTGGCGAGCGCTTCACCGCGCACTTCGGCTGCGACATTCTCGACGGCATCGGCTCCACCGAGATGCTGCATATCTTCCTGTCGAATCGCGCGGGTGCGGTCGAATACGGCACCACGGGCCGCCCCGTGCCCGGCTACGAAGTCGAACTGCGCGACGAAGCCGGTCATGCGGTGCCTGACGGCGAAATCGGGGATCTGTACATCAAAGGGCCGAGCGCGGCGCTCATGTACTGGAGCAATCGCGAGAAGACGCGCGCGACGTTCCTCGGCGAATGGATACGCAGTGGCGATAAGTACCGCCGTCTCGCGAACGGCAGCTACGTATACGCGGGCCGCAGCGACGACATGTTGAAAGTAAGCGGTCAGTATGTGTCGCCTGTCGAAGTGGAGATGGTGCTGGTGCAGCACGACGCGGTGCTGGAAGCAGCCGTGGTCGGCGTGGATCATGGCGGCCTCGTCAAAACCCGCGCGTTCGTGGTGTTGAAGCGTGAATTCGCGCCGTCTGAGATACTCGCGGATGAGTTAAAGGCGTTCGTCAAGGAACGGCTCGCGCCGCATAAGTATCCGCGCGATATCCTGTTCATCGACGATCTGCCGAAAACCGCTACCGGCAAGATTCAACGCTTCAAACTGCGCGAACAGTCATAAGGTGATCCATGCAGAACCCAGCGATTCCACCCCTTGCCAGCGAATTCTCCGACCTGCCCGCCACGGCATCGCACGGGCCGTTGCGCATCGAATATCGTTGGGTGAATGAAACGGCCGCCACTGCGCCGATCGCCGTCTTCCTGCACGAAGGACTCGGATCGATTGCAATGTGGCGCGATTGGCCGCAAACCTTGTGCGAGCGGCTTGGCATGCGTGGCCTTGTTTACTCTCGCCCCGGTTATGGACTGTCCACACCGCGCGAGCATGACGTCAAATGGCCGGTCGATTTCATGACCGCGCAAGCGCGAGATATCCTGCCCGCTTTGCTCGACGCGCTCGATATCGGCATGCAGGAGCGCACGCGCATGTGGGTGATCGGCCATAGCGACGGCGGTTCGATCGCGCTGCTCTATGCGGCGCAGCATCCGGATGAATTGGCCGGCGCGGTGGCCATCGCGCCGCATGTGTTCGTCGAAGACATCTCGGTGGAAAGCATCGCGCAGACCAAACAGCTCTACGAAACCACCGATCTGCGCAATAAGCTAGGCCGCTATCATGCGGACGTCGATTCCGCGTTTTATGGCTGGAACGATATCTGGTTGAATCCGGCGTTCAGGACGTGGAGCATAGTCGGCGAACTGGACACCATCCAACAACCGCTGCTCGCGGTGCAAGGCCACGACGACAACTACGGCACGATGGCGCAGATCGACACAATCGGCGAGCGCGTGCCGCATGCGCAACTCGTGAAACTCGATGCATGTGGGCACTCGCCGCATCGCGATGCGCCGGATGCGTTGAACGAAGCGATTGCGACGTTTATCAAATCACCGTCGAAAGCCCCAACGTCAACACCAGCGCGGTCACCGAAATAATCGTTTCGCAAACGGTCCACGTCTTGAAGGTTTGCGGCACGGTCATACCGAAGTACTCCTTCACCAGCCAGAACCCGCCGTCGTTCACGTGCGACAGAATCAGCGAGCCCGCACCGGTGGCCAGCACCAGCAACTCGGGCCGCACGCCGCCCGCCGTGCCCACCGCCGCTGCGGCGATCGGGGCAAGACACGCGTTGGTGAACTTGAGGATCTGCTCGCGATTGAAGCCACGCGACTTGCCGAACGTGTAGAAGCTCAACAGAAGTCTCAACAAGTCTCAACTTGCGCGCAACGCTGACTCCTGTCAGCGCGGACGAAGCGTACCGGCACGCGCAGATGGTCGGGCTGACTCTGCTCGCCGTGCTGCATAACGAACTCGGCGATTTGCGGCGCGTGAAGCAGGTCGTCAAGCTGACGGGCATGGTCAACGCGGCGCCGGATTTCACCGAGCATCCGTACGTGATCAACGGCTGCTCGGATCTGTTCGTCGATGTATTCGGCGATGCCGGTCGGCATTCGCGCTCGGCGGTCGGCGTGGACTCACTGCCGGGGCAACATCACGGTCGAGATCGAGGCGATCGTCGCGATTCAGGATTGACGGCCGCGCATTTCTCAACAAATACCCAAATTTCCACATCTTCACAAAAGTTACACAGGTAAGCGACTATTCTGGCGCATCGCTGACCTGGGCACGTGGATGCCCTGGCGCATCCTCCCCGTGCCGGAGACATTGCCATGTCCGTTGTGTCGAAGCCGTCCATTGCCTTCCATCGCAAACGTTTGGCGGGCGCACTGAGCGCCGTGTCGCTCTGCATGCTGCTCGGCGCCTGCGGCAACGACGACCGGGCACCGGACACGAGCACCACGAGTTCTACCAATGGCGCCGGCGATAACGGCGGCGCTTCACAGGTCCTGTCAGCGAATCCGTCGTCCGCATCACCCGCCTCATCAGCCTCACCTGGCTTACCCGCACTCACGATTCAAACCCCAGCACTGCCCGCATCAAGCGCCGACGCGGCGCTGTCCGCTGCCGCGTCGACGCCGCTCGCCACACCCGTCATCCACACCGTGGATTGAGTTCCGCGCCCCATGCGTCGCGCGGCTCATGCTTGCGCGCCGCATGGTTCGTTCCTCTTATGAAGATCGAAAGCCAAGACCATGACTTCAAAAAATCGCCGTGATTTTCTGCGCTCCGCCGCGCATGCCGCTGGTTCCGCCACCGCGTTGAGCATGCTGCCGCTGGGCATTCGCAACGCCCTCGCGATTCCGGCCAACAACAAGACCGGCACCATTCGCGACGTCGAACATATCGTCGTGCTGATGCAGGAAAACCGCTCGTTCGACCACTACTTCGGCACGCTCAAGGGCGTACGCGGTTTCGGCGACACGCGCGCGATCAACCTGCCCAACGGCAAGCCGGTGTGGTACCAGCCGCTCGCCGCGGATGCCGGCTATGTGCTGCCGTTCCGCCCCACCGCGCCGAACCTCGGCTTGCAATTCCTGCAAGACCTCGCGCACGACTGGACCAGCACGCACGCAGCGTGGAACGGCGGCCGCTACGATCAATGGGTGCCGTCCAAAGGCACCACGACGATGGCCTACCTCACGCGCGAGGACATTCCGTTTCACTATCAACTCGCCGACGCCTTCACGATCTGCGACGCGTATCACTGCTCGCTGATGGGCCCGACCGATCCGAACCGCTATTACATGTGGAGCGGCTGGGTCGGCAACGACGGCAACGGCGGCGGCCCGGTGATCGACAACTCGGAACTCGGCTACGGCTGGTCCACGTATCCGGAAGTGCTGCAGAACGCCGGCATCACCTGGAAGATCTATCAGGACATCGGCACGGGACTCAATGCAAGCGGCTCGTGGGGCTGGACGCAGAATGCGTACATCGGCAACTACGGCGACAACTCGCTGCTTTATTTCAACCAGTACCGCAACGCGCAGCCTGGCAACCCGCTGTACGACAACGCCCGTACGGGCACGAACGCGGCCAACGGCGACGGCTACTTCGACATCCTCAAACGCGATGTGCAAAACAACGCCCTGCCGCAAGTCTCGTGGATCGTCGCCCCGGAAGCGTATTCCGAGCACCCGAACTGGCCGTCCAACTACGGTGCGTGGTACATCGATCAGGTCCTGCAGATTCTCACGTCCAATCCCGAGGTGTGGAGCAAGACCGTGCTGCTGATCAACTACGACGAAAACGACGGCTTCTTCGATCACATGGCGCCGCCGTTCGCACCGGCATCGAGCGCAAACGGTTTGTCGACCGTCGACACCAGCAATGAAAACTATGCGGGCAGCGGCAATACGCCGGCAGGCCCGTACGGGCTCGGACCGCGCGTGCCGATGCTGGTGGTCTCGCCGTGGTCGAAAGGCGGCTACGTGTGCTCCGAACTGTTCGACCATACGTCGGTGATCCGCTTCATCGAAAAACGCTTCGGCCAGCAGCACAATCTCGGCGAATCGAACATCACGCCGTGGCGTCGCGCGGTGTGCGGCGACCTGATGTCGGCGTTCAACTTCAGCACGCCGAACGATGCGTTTCCGACGCTGCCGAGCACGAGCGGCTATGTGCCGCCCGATCAGAACCGTCATCCCGACTATGTCCCGCTGCCGCCGCTCCTGCAGGCCGTGCCGAAGCAGGAACCCGGCGTGCGTCCGGCTCGTGCGCTGCCGTATGAATTATTCGTGCGCGTGCACGGCGAGGGGTCGGCCAACAAGCTGACGATGCGTTTCGTCAATTCGGGCCGCACGGGTGCCGTGTTTCTCGTCTATGCAGCGAATAGTCTCGCCGCACCGCTGACGTATACCGTCGAAGCCGGCAAGCGGCTGCAGGATCAGTTGCCGTTGAATGCCGACGGCACGTACGATTACACGGTGTACGGTCCGAACGGATTTTTGCGCCGCTTCGCGGGCAAGCCGGTCGCGAGAAGCTGGTGGAACGGCTCCGATATCGCGCGGCCGGAAGTCGCCGAAGGCTACGACGTCGCGAACGGCAACCTGCAATTGCGGCTGGAGAATGTGGGCAGCGCGCGTTGCCAGTTCACCATCGTCAACGCATATGACGCGGGCAACGTGGTCAAGCATTCGGTGCGCGGCGGCGATACCGAACAGCTGTACCTCGATCTGCGCAACGCCTACGGCTGGTACGACCTGGCGATTACCGTCGACACCGACCCGTCGTTCGCGCGGCGCTTTGCCGGACACGTGGAAACCGGCCGCAGCAGCATGAGCGATCCGGCGCTGGGGAGTTAAGCTTCAGCCAGGTGTCAATTCGGTGCTTCGGTGCGTATGAAAGAAACGGTCGCTGCGATAAAAAGCAGCGGCCGTTTTTTCATGCGTTCACGTCGCGGCGCATAGACCGTCATCTCAAGCCGCCACAGCCGCCCTCACCGACTCACGCTCGCGCGCTTTCTCGCGAATCGCCTGCACGACAAACTCGGCATCGCGCGCGATGCCTGAGAAGCGCCCCGATCCCCATGTATGCAGCCACGGCAAGCCGACGAAATACAAACCTTCGATCGGTGTGATGCCACGGGTATGCGCCGGATAACCGCGACCGTTGAATACCGGCGCGTCGAGCCAGCTAAAGTCCGGCGTAAAACCGATGCACCAGATAGTGGCCGAGATGCCGCTGGTGTGGAGATCGAGCGTCGTACGTTCCTCGGCTGGCCGCCAGACCGGTTCGTAGACCTCACCCGCCGGCGCGTCGATTCCATGCTTTTCAATGAAGCCGTCGATACTCGCGTTGATGCGGTTATACGTATCGTCCGCGGCGTCGAGATTGGCGGCGAGTGTCGGTGCGAAGTGGAATTTCCCGTCGCGCAGATCGTCGAGCCTGCCGTAGAGTTCCATGCCTTCGGCGGCGAACTTGCGCAGGTCGATGTCGCGGCCGCCGTCGCGGCCGGTCACATAGTGATTGGTGTTGTCGCGCACGCCCTCGCGCAACGGATGCTTTTCGACCGGCATGTCGTAGTACTGCATGTCGGCGAGCCAATCGACCACATCACGTCCCCGATAGAAACGCGCGCAGCGCGGCGCCTCGCCGACTGCGAGAACTACCTTGCGCCCCGCCAGATGCAGGTCCTCGGCGATCTGCGCGCCGGATTGCCCTGTGCCGACCACCATGACCGCGCCCTCGGGCAACGCCTGTGGATTCCGATACGCGGACGATTGCAACTGCACAATGCCCGCAGGCAAGCGCTCGGCAAGACGTGGCACGATCGGCGTGTGATAGCCGCCCGAGGCGACCACGACCTGTTCCGCGGTGAAATCGCCCTGCGTGGTCACGATCGTATAGACACCGTCGTCGCGCTGCTTCAGGCGTTTGACTTCCGCCTGCTCGATCACCGGCGCGTCGACGTGCGCAATGAAACCGTCGAGATAGTCGATGATCTCGTCCTTCTTCATGAACCCGTGCGGATCGTCGCCCAGGTACGGGTAGCCAGGCAATGCACACTGCCAGTTCGGCGTCACGAGACAAAACGCGTCCCAGCGCTGCTGGCGCCACGTATGCGTCACCGTGTTCTTTTCTACGACCAGATGGTCGATGCCGGCCTGCTTGAGGTAATAGCTCACCGACAGGCCCGCCTGCCCGCCACCGACGACGAGCACGCTGTAGTGCCCGTCAGCGCGCCCATGATGTGTTGAATTCGACATGATGCTTCCTCTGCAAAATTAGCGCCTAGGTGAATTCGATAACCCTGACAGTCGCCTCCGGCCGATCGCGAAAACGCTCGGCATCGCGCTCGATCTGCGCAAGCTGATCCATCGCCGCCGAGCAGGCAAAGCCGTACTTCTCGCGCACGCGCTCCGAAGCGATACCCAACGCCTGCCGCGAACGTTCGACGAAATCGTCCAGCGCATAGGCCTCGCCAGGTTTGAAGAAATCGCCAATGACGAGCGACGGCGAATAACAGTTCGATTCGTCGCCATCGGGCCACTGAATCCGAAAGTGCATGACAGGCATTGCAAATCCTCAATCGATCATTGAATCGTCAACGCGCGCGTTGCAAGCAATTGGCGGTAGACGTCGACGTGACGCCGTGCGCTTGCCGCCCAGCTAAAGCGCGCGAGTAATGCGGGCACCGCCCGGTCGAAATCGGTACGACTACCGCGACCGCCGAGAGCGCACAGCAACGCCGCCGCTATCGACACGACATCGGTCGGGCTTGCCCAGTAGCAGGTGGTGTCGTCGAGGTATTCGGTGAACGGCGCGATTGCCGAGGCAACGACCGGCGTGCCGCTAGCCAGTGCCTCCAGCACCACCAGGCCGAAGCCCTCGCGCAACGACACCATCGACAACACGTCCGCGCTGCGAAAGAGCGCTGGCATTGCGGCGTCCTCAAGCGCTCCGGTCACCACCACGCTTTCGTGTGGGCCAATCGACAGTCCCAGCTCCGCCGCTCGCTTAAGCACGCTGCGGGCGTAGGCGTCGTGGTCGAGCAGGCTCGCGCCCCCGGCGATCACGAGTTGCGCGCCCGGCAAAGTGCGACGCACAGACGCGAACGCTTCGAGCAGTGCGAGCGTGTTCTTGCGCGCTTCGATACCGCCCACCGAAAGTACGATCGGGCCGCCATCAAGGCCCAGGTGCCGCCTGATCTGCGCATCACGCGCATTCTCGTCAGGTGTGAAGCGCGCAACGTCGACGCCGTTCGGAACCGTCAGCGCCGCAATACCGAAAGTCGAGCGCATCTCGCGAGTCCAGGTCTCGCTAACACACAACACCTGCTCCGCATCCTCATACGCCCGCCGCTGCCATGCGGCAAGACGTGGATCGTCGAAATGATCCAGGTGATGAACCGTGCGCACGAAACCGCGAATAAGTCCTTGTGCTCCCAGCTCGGCGAGTGCGTTGCCGCTGATACTGTCCTGCGCGTGCAGCACATCGAACGACCACGCGTCGTATTCCATCAGGGTCTGCCCGAATGCGTGAATCCGCGCTCCCACCATGGCTACCGTGCCGGCCTGGGACTGCGTGATCGGCGCATAGACCACGCGGCATCGCGGCAGGCGAAACAGCGCCTCGCCCGGCACGGCCGGCGCAAAGACGGTCACGTCATGACCCAGTGCGCTCAACGCGGTCGCCAGTTCAAGCGTGTGCACGACCCCGCCGCGCGGGTTGACCGAATGCGTCAGCAACGCAATGCGCAACGCGTTCATCGCTGACCGTCCTTCGCCAACATGAAGGGCTCGCGATTGAAATCCCACAACACCGCGGTCTCCTCGTGCTGGTGCAACACCACTGCAGAAGTCGCATCGACCGAACCGATCACGGCGCAAGCAAGCGAACGCGAATCGAACCGCGCCTGCACTGCGTGCACCCGTTCCTCCCGAACCGACAGCAGATAGCCGAAGCTCGGAAATGCGGCGACCCAGCGTTCCAAGGGAACGTCCGCAGGTTTCGGAAGACGATCAAGATCGATCCGTGCGCCCACCCGCGAGCATTCGAGCAGCATCAGCGCCGTGCCGAGTGTGCCGGCCATGCTGATGTCCTTCGCGGCATCGCATAAGCCACTTTCCGCCAGCTGCGCAAGCAGTTCGAGATCCGCTCTCAAACGTTCAGGCGGCGCACCCACCGACGCATTCCAGAACGGATACGGTTCCTCGAAGCGGCCGCGCAAATCGACAGCCATCATCAGGCGGTCACCGGGCTTTGCATTGAAACTCGACAACAGTGTTTTCGCGCGCCCCACAATCGACACCGCCAATTGCGCCGCATCGCTGCGCGTGTTCGTATGGCCGCCGACTATCGGTACGCCATAAGCAACGGAGGCCGCCGCCATGCCGGCAAGCACGTCCTCCGCGGCGTCGATGCCCCGACTCCATAACGCATCGACCACCGCCAGCGGCCGGCCGCCCATCGCATAGATGTCGCTAATGTTGACCATCACGCTGCTATAGCCGGCGAACCACGGCATTGCGCTGACGAAATCGCTGACCATGCCTTCGATGGCAAACAACAGGTAGCCATCGCCATCGGCAATGGCCGCGCAATCGTCCCCAAGCGCGACTGCCTGCGCGAGACCCCGCGTGCCGCCCGGAAGATGCTGGGCAAGCGTGCCGACCACGTCGACGATATCCGTCTTGTGGCGAAACCCGCGACTCTCGCGCAGGCCGGCGACGAAATCGGCCACACGGCTCATGCCGCGCTCCGTGCGGAAGTCGCGCCGTGCGGTTGCGCATGGGTCACGAAGCCGCTATACGGCGTCACACACGGCGGATACCAGTCCAGTTGCGCCTGCATCAGATGATGCGGCCGGCCCAACAACGTTTCCTCTGCAAGCACGTCCCAATGCATCGCGCGAAAGAGCGGCACGTTCTGGCTCTGCACATGCGCGAGAAAAGTTTCGCAGCCGAGCGCATGGGCACTGCTGACGGCAAGACGAATCAACGTCGCGCCAATTTTTCCATGGCGGCGAAACGCGGCATGCACGGCCAGACGCGAACCGAACCACACGCTACCCTCGTCGCGATGAATCCGCACCGTACCGACCACCTGCTCCGGCATGCCGGCCACACAACTCACGGCCACCAATTGCCGTGCGTGTACGTCGATATCATCCCGGTCGTCGCCCACAAAAATGCCCTGCTCGATGCAGAACACGGCGCGCCGCAGCTTGAAGGCTTCGTCGGCCTCCCAATCGAGCGTCGTCCACTTGATGCGGAATTCGCTCGGCGCGTAGGGTGCGAAACCCACGTCGCCATTCAGTGCCTCGCCGGCAATCGCTTCACCGAACATGATCACTCCTCGTACGACGACAACGACGAACACGCGCCGCATTTCCCGCAACCCGCCTTGATATCGCTCGAGCGCATCGCCGCAGCGTTGAGCATGCCGCCAAGCGGCTGCAGAACCGACTTCATGAATTCGGGCGTGGGCGCCGGATGATCCTCGAGCGGCGTGCCGCTGATCGGCACGAACGGCACAACGAACGGATAGACACCGAGTTCGATCAACTCGCGCGATATGGCCAGAATCGCTTCCGCGCTATCGCCAAGACCGGCGAGTATGTACGTGCTGACCTGACCGCGTCCGAATACGGCCACCGCGGCCTTGAACGCTGTCATGTAGCGCGCCAGCGGCACGCTCGCCTTGCCCGGCATGATGCGTTCGCGCAATGCGGGCGTCACCACTTCGAGGTGCATGCCGAGCGTATCGATGCCGCTCGCTTTCATGCGCGCGAACCAGCGGTCGTCGTCGGGTGGCTCGCATTGCGCCTGGATCGGCAGATCGACCGCCGCCTTGATGGCGAACGCGCTTTCGCACAATATCTGCGCGCCGCGATCGGACGTGGGCGGCGTGCCGGTGGTCAGCACCATATGCTTGACGCCGTCGAGCAATACGGCTGCCCGCGCCACTTCGGCGAGTTGCTCCGGCGTCTTGCGCGCAATCGTTCGACCTGCCGCGAGCGACTGCCCAATCGCGCAAAACTTGCAACTCCTGCGACGGCTCTCGTAGCGGATGCAGGTTTGCAGCACCGTCGTGGCCAGCACGTCCGCACTATGCAGTGCGGCAATATGCGAATAAGGCACGCCATCGAGCGTCTGCATGCCGTAAAAACGCGGCGCTTTGGGAAAGCTGATGCTGGCAATCGGAATCGTGCCGCGCAGCAAGGCGCTCGCGCCGTTTGCATCCGGCGTCTCTGCGACGAACGGCGAGTGCCAGGCGGTGCTCGTATGCACCGGCACCATGATCGTCACGCCGTCCACCGTCACCGCCTTGTGATCCGAGGGCCCCGCGCCGCCACGCCGGCTCGCGGCGCCCGCATCCGGAGACACGAGCCGCAAGCCGGCCGACTGCAATTCAGTCATCAATTGCCGGCTCGCCGCCGACAGCGTCTCGCTGGAGTCCATCGCGCCATCCCTCGTTTGAATTGAAGCCGGTGTTCGAAGCACTGGACCACGCCGGCATTGGCGCGACGGTTTCCGCCGGCCGCCGGTTGATCGCAAGACTCAGCAATTCGGGCCGCGCATAATGGCCGACTGAATCCATCATGCGTTTGCGCTTGGTGATCAAGCCCATGTCGAGATCGGCGATCACCATGCCTTCACCCTCACGCAGCGGTTGCGCCAGATGCTGTCCTTCAGGCGACACGATCGCCGTATGGCAGCCGCCGCGCAGCGCCTTCTGCAAATTCGTATCGGAGGCGACCGACGCAATCTGCGCTTCGGTCAGCCAGCCCGTCGCATTGACCACGAAGCATCCCGACTCCAAGGCGTGATGCCGGATCGTCACCTCGATCTGTTCGGCGAAGATCGGCCCCACCAGCGAGCCGGGAAACTGGCTGCAATGAATCTCTTCGTGCTGCGTCATCAACGCATAGCGCGCGAGCGGGTTGTAGTGCTCCCAGCAGGCGAGCGCGCCGACGCGCGCCACCGCCGTTTGCGCGACTTTCAAGCCGGCCGCGTCGCCCTGGCCCCAGATCATCCGTTCATGAAAGGTCGGCGTGATCTTGCGGCGCTTGAGCACCAGTTGGCCGTCCACGTCGAAGATCAATTGCGTGTTGTAGAGGCTGCCGTGATCGCGCTCGTTGACGCCGAGCACCACCACCATCCGATGCAGACGCGCCCGCTCGGCCACCGCCTGCGTCACCGGACCCGGCACGATCACGGCTTCCTCGTAGAGCTTCATGTGATCGGCGCCGGAAGCAACCGGCGGACGCACAAAAGAAAAGTACGGGTAGTACGGCACGAAGGTTTCCGGAAACACGATCAGCTGCGCGCCTTCACGCGCCGCTTTCTCGATAGCCTCGCATACCTTCTCGAGGGTGCCGCCGCTGCGCTCGAAGTCCGGTGCGATCTGGACCGCCGCGGCACGCACGATGCGTTTGTCGGACATAGTGGTCACCCGTCTCTCGTCAGACTGTCCACGTGTGGATGATCAGCGCGTTGTCCTTGCGATGCAGCAGCTGGATATCGAGCACGTCGAGTGGACTGATCGGGCGAATGCCTTCGATCAACGACGCCTCGCCATGCCCGTACAAGGCCTGCAGCGCGAAGCGGCAGGCATACACCTTGCCGCCTTCTTCCATGAACTTCATCAGTTGCTTGTTGAAATTCAGGTGACCTGGGAACGCCTCGTCGCCAAGCGTCGGAAAGCCGCGCTGCAGACCTAGCGTGACACCCGGCCCGTAAAGCAGCACCGACGTTTCGAAACCCTTGCGCTGCAAACGCGTGGCCTGCAACAAATTGACGAAGCCAATCGAACCCTCGAACGCGACCGTATGAAACGTGACGAGTGCCTTCTCGCCAGGTTCGGCCTTTACGTCTTCGAAGACTTTCTCTTCGTAGTCGACAAGGTAATCGCCTTTCTGATGCAGCGGTTTGTTGACGGCTGGCATGACACTCTCCGATCAGGTTTGCTAAGTAAAAGATGGCACGTTCAATTCGTGTGCACTTCTCTTAATGCAACGGCCATGCCATTGATCGGCCACGCCAATGCGATCAATCAACAATCAATTCCGCCTCGATTCGACATGCGACTCGAAAATTTTTTTGGCGCGAAGGTTGCATGTAGCCGGGGTGTCGAGGGCAATCGCCCTCAACCCCGCGATACCGCACCAGCCAGGTGCGGCTTGCCTGTCGTGACGAGTCGGCGTGGTGCACTCATTCACCACAGACGATCAATCCGATCATTGATCGCATCCTGATGCGATCAATGATCATCACCCCCAGCCGAAGGCTATCGATGAGCAGCCCGACACATCACTGGATCAAACGCCTCGCCGATCTCCGCAAGCCGGCCTACCTCGCGATTCCCGATCTGATCGAAGAAGATCTCGCCACCGGCCGCCTGCGTCCGCGCGATCGCTTGCCGGGACTGCGCGATCTGGCTGAAGAACTCGCGCTGAACTACACGACGGTGGCGCGCGCGTATGCGGAAGCACGCAAGCGCGGCCTGCTCGATTCGCGCGCGGGCAGCGGCACCTTCGTGCGTGGCCGTACCGCGACGTTGCCGCTTGCCGGCGGCAGCAGCATCGAGATGTCGATGAATACGCCACCCGAGCCGCCCGACTACGCAGCCCGTTTGCGCGACTCGGCAGCACGCTTGATAAGCGGCAGCGATCCTTATCAGTTGCTGCGTTATCAGGACTTCGGCGGTTCGGCGGCCGACAAGGATGCCGGCGCCGAATGGCTGAAACGTCGCGTGCCGCATTGCGACGCGCAGAACGTGCTGGTGTGCCCCGGCATTCACAGCGCGCTGGTGGCGCTCGTCTCGCAGTTGGCGCGGCCCGGCGGCACGATCTGTCTCGACACGCTTGCCTACCCGGGCATCAAGGCGATCGCCGCTCAGCTCGGCGTACGTTTGCAAGCCCTGCCGCGCGACGACGAAGGCCCACTCGCGCACGCCTTCGAAGCACTCTGCAAGACCGACAAACCGAGCGCGTTCTATTGCAACCCGACACTGCAGAACCCGAGCACGCTAACGCTCACGCACAAACGTCGCGAGGCGCTTGCCGACGTCGCGTTGCGCTATAGCGTCCCGATCATCGAAGACGATGCGTATGCGATGCTGCCGCAGAGTGCGCCCGATGCGCTCGCGAGCTTCGCGCCCGAACTGACCTACTACGTGACGGGTTTGTCGAAAAGTCTGGGAGCCGGCTTGCGGGTCGCGCATCTGCACGCGCCAACCGCCAGGCAGACACAGCGCCTCGCCGGCGCGTTGCGCGCGACAACGGTGATGGCGAGCCCGTTCACGGTCACCCTCGCGACGCAATGGATCGTCGACGGCACCGCGCTCGATATGCTCAGCGCGATCCGCAACGAATCGCGCGCACGCCAGGCGATTGCCTCGCGCATGCTCGAGGCGTGGCCTTACGAAGCGCATCCTGACGGCTTTCATCTTTGGCTGCCGGTACCGACCGAAAGCGGCTGGAGTGCTTCCGAACTCGCATTGCAATTGCGCAACCAGGGTATCGCCGCCGTTGCAGGGGCGGCGTTTTCCACCGACGGCAATCCGCCGAACGCCATGCGCGTTTGCCTCGGTGGCTCAAAGACCCGCGACGAATGCGAAGAGGCGCTGCGCATCGTAGGCGAGACACTCGACCATCCTCATCATCTCCATTCTCCTGTGATGTGAAACCGTCTGCCTGCATCGGCACATAGCGTCGCATTGCGTCATACCCGGCGTTATCGTCATACGAATACAACGCCCGACAGCGCGTTATCGAGGCGCTGTTTCGGCATCCATTGAAAACCCCGCAGTGCGCGAAAAAGTGTGTAGCATCGCGGCGCGCCGCCACAAGCGGCGCGCCCGGCCATCGTCAGAAACCGAAAGCATTACCCGCTCAAGTCCACACTGCCCGCGCCGTATACCGCCTATGAGGCCCCCGCCTCACCGACTACGGTTCACTGCTCACTCCGAAAGACTCCCTACATGTTCGCCTCCATTCGCGCGCGCATCGTCGCTCTGTGCGCCGCCATCGTTGTGGCTGCGCTCGCTGCCAAGGCGGTTTTCAACCATGTTGTCGCCAACTCGTACAACGCCGACGCAATTCAAACTGGCCTAAGGTCTTCTCAAGGAAATCACCGTGACGTTCTATAGAAATCTGAAGATCGCCGTCAAATTGGCGCTGCTCGGCGCGGTTCTGCTCGCCGCGACAATGGTAGTGGGCCTGGAAGGATGGCATGCGTTGTCGAATACGCACGCATTGCAAATCCAGTCCGCGCAAACGCTCAGCCAGTACGCGCAAGCCGCCGATACGGCGCGCGTCGCGCAGGTCGAATTCAAGAAGCAGGTTCAGGAATGGAAAGACCTGTTGCTGCGCGGCGCGGATCCGGCTGCGTTCGCCAAGTATCGTGAGGCCTTCAGCAAGGAAAGCGGTACGACGCACGCCGCGCTGCTGCGGCTGAAGGACCAGTTGAGCGTCCTGGGCGCCAACGTCGACGGCGTCGACAAGGCGCTCGCCACACACGCCTCGTTGCAGGACAGCTACCTCGACGCGCTCAAACGCTACGACGCGGCCGATCCGAATACGGCGCACGTCGTCGACGGTCTGGTCAAAGGCATCGACCGCGCGCCGACCTCCGCTATCGACGACATCGTCGCCCAGGTGATGCAGCAGGCGCAAGACTCCAATGTGCGCACGGCCGAGGCCGCGGAACGCGCGTACACGCTCGCCTGCGTGCTGCTGCTGTCGGTCGTGATCGGCTCGCTCGGCATAGGCACCTTCGCGATCTGGTTCCTGAGCCGCAGCATCACGTTGCCGGTCAGGCAGGCGGTGGGTGTCGCGCAGGCGGTTGCGGCAGGCGATCTGCGCGCCGATGTCGCCGTCGTGAGCCGCGACGAAACCGGTCAGTTGCTGGTCGCGCTCAACGAAATGAATCAGCGCTTGCGGCACATTGTCAGCGAGATTCGTGAAGGTGCGAACACGATCTCTTCAGCAACGCAGGAGATCGCCGCCGGCAACCTCGACCTGTCGGCGCGCACGGAACAACAGGCCGCCTCGCTCGAAGAAACCGCCGCGTCGATGCAGCATTTCACCGACTCGGTTCAGCGCAACGCCAGCAACGCACGCGAAGCCACCACGCTCGCACAAACCGCCGCGCAAGCAGCGCGCGACGGTGGCGTCGTGATGAGCGACGCCGTGCGCACCATGAGCCAGATCGACGCGGCGTCCAAGCGCATCGTCGATATCATCGCCGTAGTCGAAGCAATTGCCGCGCAAACCAATATTCTGGCGCTCAACGCAGCAGTGGAAGCGGCGCGCGCCGGCACGCAGGGGCGCGGCTTCGCGGTGGTCGCGAGCGAAGTGCGCAGTCTCGCCCAGCGCTCGGCCGATGCCGCGCACGAGATCAAGGCGCTGATTCGCGAATCGGTTGCCACGATCGACGCCGGCACGCAGTTGATCAACCACGCGAGCAATACGATGGACGGCGTGGTGCAAAGCGCGGGCAGCGTGACGCGCATCGTCGAGGCGATCGCGACGGCCAGCGTCGATCAGGCAGCGGGCATAGCGGAGGTGAACGATGCAGTCACGCAGATGGATCAGGTGACGCAGAGCAATGCGGCTTTGGTCGAGCAGGCGGCCGCGGCGGCCGATGCGGTGCAGAGCAAGGCATCGGGTCTGGTGCAAAGCGTGAGCTTCTTCCGGATCGGCGCGGCTGTGTCCTGATCAGGACCCGAAGTCGAGCCCGCCGAGCAACACCGCCGGCTCGGCCTGGGTGTGCGAGACAAAATCCAGCTCGCGCACGTGGCGCCAGGCTTCCAGCTTGCGCGGCAGCGCGGCCAGATAGCCGGCGAAGCGCGCCGGCCCTTCCGCGCCCATCAGCCGTTCGATCTCGTCGCTATCCCAGGTGAGAAACAGATTCAACGGATGCGGGTAATGGCGCAGGTCCTCGATCGGCGTGGCGTGGATCCGCACGCGTGTGGGATGCCCGTGCCCGCCGTAAGGGAGCACTTCGGTATGCACAGTGGTCGCGAAACAGGCGGCGATCGCCTCGGCAATGCGAGGCGCAAACTGTTCATCGAAACGGGCGGCACTCTCTGGACGCATCTATGTCTCCGATGTTCTTTGCAACGAGCAAGGCATCGTAGCATGCGGAATCGGTCGCGCCCTCCTCTGCGGCAGCCCTGCCGGACGCGGCAACGGGCCTCGCCAACGCCGCCCTGAGTCTGTCGCGGTCCAGCTCCTTCTCCCACGCCGCGATCACAATCGACGCCACACCGTTGCCCATCGTATTGGTCAGCGCGCGGCACTCGGACATGAAGCGATCGATGCCGAGAATCAGCACCATCGCCGTCACCGGCACGGTCGGCACGACCGAAAGGCTCGCGGCCAACGTGATAAAACCTGCCCCGGTGACACCGGTCGATCCCTTCGACGTCAGCATCGTCACCGCCAGCAACGTGACCTCCTGGGCAATCGTCAGATGGGTGTTCGTCGCCTGGGCGAGAAACAGCACCGCGAGCGTCATGTAGATATTGGTGCCGTCGAGATTGAACGAATAGCCCGTCGGCACCACCAGCCCGACAATCCCGCGAGCGCACCCGAGCCGCTCGAGCTTTTCCATCAGTTGCGGCAAGGCTGCTTCAGACGTCGACGTGCCGAGTACGATCAACAGCTCGTCCTTGATGTACACGACGAAGCGCCACAAGCTGAAGCCGCATGCTCGCGCGATCAAGCCGAGCCCGCACGAGACGAACAGGAAGGCGGTGAGATAGAACGTGCCGATCAGTTTCATCATCGGCAGCAGGGAGACGATGCCATATTTGCCGATCGTGAAGGCGATGGCGCCGAACGCGCCGATTGGCGCGAGACTCGTAATCATGCGCACCATGCGGAAAAAGGTTTTCGACAGCAGCTCGATCAAACCGACAACGGGTTTCGCGGGTTCGCCCATCACCGCAAGCGCCGTGCCGAACAACATGGCGATCAGCAGCACCGGCAGAATATCGCCCTGCGTGAACGCGCCGACGAACGTCTCCGGGATGATGTGCATGAAGAAACCCGAAAGCCCCGCGCCGTGCGCGGCCTGTGCGGCGTAGCTGGATACTGCGCCCGCGTCGAGTGTGGCGGGATCGACGTTAAAACCCGTGCCGGGTTTCAGCACGTGCGCGGCCAGCAAACCGACGGCAAGCGCAAGCGTCGACACCACTTCGAAATACAGCAGCGCTTTGCCACCCACGCGGCCGACCTTGCGCATATCGTGCATGCCGGCGATGCCGGTCACGACAGTACAGAAGATCACGGGGCTGATGATCATGCGTACCAGTTTGATGAAGGCATCCCCGAGCGGCTTCAGCGCCACCGCATCCGCAGGCAGGAAATGGCCCACGATCACACCGGCAACGATCGCCACGATCACCTGCATGTACAGCACCTTGTAGAGCGGTTTACGCTTCATGTCTCCTCCGTTTTTAAAAGGCAAAGCGCGTCCCTTCCCTCCTGCCGGGGAATCCGTCACACGCGTTCCGGTTGAATGGCGGCGCAATTGCCGCCAGGGGATTTACAGCACAGCGGCCCAGCTATGCCGTTCGAAATGGGTCCGCTCGAACGCCTCGATCGTGTCCAGTGAGGCGAGCGTGAGGTCGATGGTGTCCATGCCTTCGCTCACCATCTTCTTGTGACGCGCGCCGAGCGGGAATGTGAACGTGCGGCCACTGACAGAAGTCACGGTTTGACCTTCGATGTCGATATGCAGGCGCGCGGCAGGATAGGTCGCAGCGTCCTGCAACAGGAGGTCGATTGCTTCGCGATCCAGTTGCACCAGCAGCAAGCGGTTATTCATCGCGTTCGAATAGAAAATCTCCGCGAAGCTCGGCGCGATCACCGCTTCGAAACCGAATTGCTGAAGCCCCCACACTGCATGCTCACGACTCGAGCCGCAGCCGAAATTCGAGCCGCCGATCAGGATGCGCGCACCGCGATACGCCGTTTGATTCAGCACGCAATCCGAGCGCGGCTGGCCCTCCGCGTCGAAACGCAAGTCGTACAGCAAGCCCTCGCTCAGCCCGGCCTTGTCGATGATGCGAAGAAACTGCTTCGGCATGATCTGATCGGTGTCGAGGTTTTCGATCGGCAATGGCGCGGCAATCCCGTCGATTTCGGTAAGTCTGGTTAGCATGATTGTGTCTCCAGCGTGCGGACGTCGGTGATGCACCCGGTGAGCGCGGCCGCGGCGGCCATCGCCGGGCTCATCAGATGGGTGCGGCCGCCGCGTCCCTGACGTCCTTCGAAGTTACGATTGGTCGTGGATGCGCAACGCTCGCCCACCGCGAGAAAATCGTCGTTCATCGCGAGACACATCGAACAGCCCGGCTCGCGCCATTCGAAACCGGCATCGCGCAGCAGCGCCGCGATGCCCTCGGCCTCGGCCTGGCGGCGCACACTGCCCGAGCCCGGCACGACCATCGCGCGCACGCCTTGCGCGACATGGCGCCCTCGCACGATCGCAGCGACCACGCGCAGATCCTCGATACGTCCATTGGTGCACGAGCCGATGAACACGCGATCGATCGGCGTACCCGCAATCGGCCTGCCCGCTTCGAGCCCGATATAGTCGAGCGCGCGACGCAGCGCGGCGGCGGCCTCCGGCGTCTTTTGCGCGGCTGCACCGGGAATGCGCTGATCGACCGCGATCGCCTGATCGGGACTCGTGCCCCACGTGACGAACGGCGCGATATCGCGCGCATCGAAATGATGCTCCGCATCGAAACTCGCGCCCGCGTCCGATTTCAGTTCACGCCAGTCGTTCATCGCAGCAGCCCACGCGGCATCGTCAAGCGATGTTGCGTGCGCGCGGACATAGTCGAACGTGGTCGCATCAGGTGTGATCAACGCCGCTCGCGCGCCGGCTTCGACCGTCATGTTGCATAGGGTCATGCGCGCCTCCGCGGACAGCGAGGCGATCGTCGAGCCTGCGAACTCCACCGCATAGCCACGCGCCCCCTGTGCACCGATGCGGCTGATGATCCACAGAATCACATCCTTTGACGATGTGCCGTAGGGCAACGCGCCGTCGATCGTGATGCGCATGGTTTGCGCGACGCGATAGACCAGCGTTTGCGTGGCGAGCACGTGCTCCACCTCCGAGGTGCCGATGCCGAAACCCAACGCGCCGAGCGCACCGTACGTAGTCGTGTGGCTATCGCCGCACAGCACCACCATCCCCGGGCGAATCAACCCGCGTTCAGGCGCGACGATATGTTCGATGCCTTGCAGCGGATCGTTCGCCGCGTGCAACGCGATCCCCGCCTGCTCGCAGTTGCGCGCGAGATTGTTCGCCTGCAACAGCGAAGCCGCATCGCGAATCACGCGCGGCGATTCCGCATGGGTGGGAATGATGTGGCTGACCACCGCCAACTGCTGCCGCGGACGACGCACGGGCCGCGCTTTCGCCGCGAGCGCGCTAAACGCCTGAGGGCTGGTGTATTCGTTCATCAGATGCAGATCGACATACAGCAGCACGTTTTGCGCGTCGATGCGCGTGACGACGTGTGAATCGACGAGCTTCTGGTAAAGGGTTCGTTTTGACATGATGGGCCGACCGGCGACTAGGACTTCAAGAATGGCAGGACGCGTTCGAGCAACAACTCGGGGGCTTCCTCGGGAATGTAATGACCGCATGGCAGGGCTTCGCCACTCACGCGCACCGACCACTTCCGCCATTCGGCGAGCGGCTCGAAACATTGTTCGATGACGCCCTGCGCGCCCCACAACGCGAGGAAATCGCACTCGATGGTTTGCCCTTCGGCGAGCGAGGCACGATCGTGATCGAGGTCGATCGTGATGCTCGCGCGGTAATCCTCGCAGATGCCGTGTGCAGTGGCAGGGTCTGACAGACAGCGCAAATACTCGGCGTACGCGGCATCGGTGAACGGCGCCAGCCCGGCGCTGCGCGCGCCTATGGTCTGCTTCAGATAGAGATCGGGATCCGTACGGATCAGCGTTTCGGGAAACGGCGCGGGGCGCACGAGAAAAAACCAGTGCCAGTAAGCGCGCGCAAACGCGAACGAAGTTTGCTCATACATGGCGAGCGTCGGCGCGACGTCCAGCGTGACCAGCTTCGTCACGGCTTGCGGATGATCGAGCGCCATGCGCGCCGCGACGCGTCCGCCCCGGTCGTGGCCGAGCACGGCAAATTGCGTGAAGCCCTGCGCACGCATCAACGACACCTGATCCGCGGCCATGCGGCGTTTCGAATAGTTGCCGTGGTCGGGCGCGCCTTGCGGTTTGCCGCTGTCGCCGTAACCGCGCAGATCCGCGGCGATGACCGTGAAGTGCTGTGCCAGCGTGGGAGCGACCTTATGCCAGATCGCATGGGTCTGCGGATGGCCATGCAGCAGCAGTAAGGCCGGACCGTTGCCGCCGCGGATCGCGTGAATCCGGATGCCGTCGACGTGAGCCGACGCGTCGGTGAAACCTGTGAACATCGTTGCCTCCCGTATCTGAATGCAGTCTAATTGATGCCTGCAGCGATAGGATTTCTATTGAGGCAATCCGGAATTAACTTTTAGGAATGAATCGATGGACGGTTTCTCCGACCTGAATCTGTTCGCGCTGGTGGCGCGCCACCGCAATCTGGCGGCCGCGGCGCGAGAGCTCGGCGTGACGCCGCCGTCGATCAGCAAGCGTCTCGCGCAACTCGAAAAGCGCCTGGGCGTGCGTCTCGTCAACCGGACCACACGCCGCCTGAGCCTCACTGCCGAGGGCGAAATCTATCTGGCGAACGGCTCGCGCATCCTCGACGACCTGGCTGAGCTGGAGCAACTGGTCACCAGCAGCCGCGCCGAGCCGACCGGGCTATTGCGCGTGAACGCATCATTCGGTTTCGGCCGCGCGCACGTCGCGCCGGCCATCTCGAGGTTCAGCGAGCGTTTTCCGTCCATGAAAATTCAGTTGCATCTCACGGACCGGCCGGTCAGCTTGCAGGAAGAGGGTTTCGATCTGGGCATTCGCTTTGGCGAGGTGCCGGATGCGCGCATCAATGCGCGTTTGCTGCTGAAGAACCAGCGACTGGTGTGTGCCGCGCCGGGCTATGTGAAGCTGCACGGCGCACCGGCCATGCCGCACGATTTGACGCGCCATGCGTGCCTCGTCCTACGCGAAAACGAATCGGCGTACGGCAGCTGGCATTTTGCGCGCGGCAAGAAGTCGGAGACGGTGAAGGTGGAGGGTCCGTTGAGCAGCAACGACGGCAGCGCCGTGCTGAAGTGGGCGCTCGATGGGCGCGGTATTGCGGTGCGCTCCGCATGGGAGATTTCCCGCCATCTGCAACGTGGCGAACTGGTGCCGTTGCTCACGGACTGGGCGCTGCCGAACGCGGACATTCACGCGATCTATCTGGAGCGGCACCGGCTGTCGGCGAAACTCAGGACGTTTATCGACTTTCTCGGCGACGAGCTACGCGCGAGCGTTCGATCGGCTTAGCGCGCGTGCTGCGAGCCTGGCCCTGCATGGCCCGCACGCAGGTCGGACGAATACCTTGTAATGCGTGTTCAACCGGCGCGCTTGTTTCGTTGGGCGCGATTCGCGCGCCAGCGAATCACTAAACTAACCAGTGCGGCGAAGGCCGCAGTAACCGCGTAGCCGGCGAGGCGGATGGCCTCCTCACTCGGGAGGCGCGAAACAAGCACAATGACAATAGCGAGTGCAAGCAGCGCCAGGCAAGCGATTGTCCATTTCATTCCGGTCTCCCCTAAAGTTCGATGCGCTGCGAGGCGCACGGCTATCTCGCCGTTTTGTTAAGCATACCCGCGAGCGGGGTACCGGTGCGGGCGCGGCTTTCTTTGGCGCGCCCATGCAACTCAAGCGACCACCCCTCGGCCACTTCCGTGTGCCTGCTCCAGGATGAACTCGATAAAACTCGCCGCCGCCCGCGTGTGATGCCGATTCGGCATGTAGAGCATGTACATGTTCGTACCGAAGATGCTCAGACGCCATTCGTCGAGCGCTGTCACCACATCCCCGCGACGCAGATCCTCCTGCACCACGTAGTCGGGCACGAGGCCGACACCCAGACCGGCCAGCACCGCCTGACGCAAGAACAGAAAGTTCTCGGAAATGATCGTCGGCTCCAGCAGCACTTCGTGGCGTTCATCGCGCAGATAGGCCGCCACCCGCAACTGCTTGCCGACTACCGCCGCCGTAATCAGCGGCGCGGTGCGCAGATCGTCGAGTTGCAACGGCATGCCGCGGCTTCCGGCAAATTCCGGCGACGCACAGGCAACGTACCGCACCGGTCCCATGTCACGCGCGACCAGATTCTGCGGCGGCTCGGACATCACCCGCACCGCGATGTCGACCTCGTCGCGCATCAGGTCCTCGACGCGATTCTCGAACATCACATCCAGCACGATGCCCGGGTAAAGACGCTTGAACGCGATCAGCCAATTCGACATCACCAGTTGCCCGTAGCCGCTCGGCACACTCAGCCTCACCCGCCCCTGCAAGCTCTGCCCGAGCGTGGTGACCGATTCCCGCGCGGCCAGCAGCGCATTCTGGATCGTGCGGCCATGCTCGTATAACTGCAGACCGATTTCGGTCGGCTCGACCCGGCGCGTGGTGCGCCTGACCAGTTGCAGGCCGATGGAACGCTCCAGCTGGTTCAGGTGATAACTCACGTTCGCGCGGCTCATTTTCAGCCGGCGCGCCGCCTCGCTGAGGTTGCCCGCATCGAGGATGTCCACCAGCAAGGTCAATGAATTGACGTCCATGAGTCGACCTTTGTCAAAATAATTTTGACAGTCTGTCAACGGACTATGCCATTGTCAATAAACCTTGACCAACCCACAATTGGGGAATTCGCGAGACCCGGCATGTCCGGTCTGCCCGGGTTTGCCCCGATTTCAATCAGGAGACGACACGATGACCCTCAACCCTTCCGCCGAGGTGGTGACGCGTGAATTGCGCGGCAAAGTCCTGCTGGTGACCATCGACCACGCGCCGGTGAACGCCTTGTCCGCCGACGTGCGGCGCGGCCTGCTCGCCGCCATCGAAGCGGCGGATGCCGACAAGGCCGTCGAAGCGGTGCTGATCGTCGGCGCCGGGCGCAACTTCATCGCGGGTGCGGACATCCGTGAGTTCGGCAAACCGCCTGTGCCGCCGTCGCTGCCGGACGTTTGCAACCGTATCGAAGCCTGCACGAAGCCGGTGGTGGCCGCCATTCACGGCGCTGCGCTCGGCGGCGGCCTGGAAGTAGCGCTCGCCGCGCACTACCGGCTTGCCGTGGACGGTGCGAAGCTCGGTTTGCCCGAAGTGCAGCTCGGCCTGCTGCCGGGCGCGGGCGGCACACAGCGCACGCCGCGCCTGATCGGCGCAGAGGCCGCCCTCGACCTGATCCTGAGCGGCCGCCATGCCGGCGCGAAAGAAGCGCTCGCGCTCGGCCTGATCGACCGGCTCGGCAGCAGCGACGACATCCTCGCCGAAGGACTCGCCTACACGCAGGAACTGCTGGCCGGCCACGCACCGGTACGCCGTACGCGCGACGCCGCGGCGCTCAGCGACCGCACGGCGAGCCTCGCCGCCGTCGCCACGGCACGCGCGGAAACGACGAAGAAATCGCGCGGCCTGTTCTCTCCGCTAAAAATCGTCGATGCCGTAGAAGCCGCCATTGAACAGGCTTTCGAAGACGGCCTGCGGCTCGAACGCAAACTGTTCCTGGCATGCATCGACAGCCCGCAGCGCGCCGGCCTGATTCACGCGTTCTTTGCCGAGCGCGAAGTACTCAAGGCACCGGAAACGCGCGATGCCAAACCACGCGCGCTGAACCGGATCGGCGTGGTGGGCGGCGGCACAATGGGCGCGGGCATCGCCGTCGCGGTGCTCGATGCGGGCCTGCCGGTGACGATGATCGAACGCGACGACGCGTCGCTCGCACGCGGCCGCGCGCACATCGAAAAGGTGTACGACGGCCTGATCGCCAAAGGCCGCATGAGCGCGGAAAAGAAAACCGACGTGATGACGCGCTGGCATGGCAGCACCTCGTACGATGCGCTCGCCGACGCCGATCTGGTGATCGAAGCCGTCTTCGAAGACCTGTCGGTGAAACAAGCCGTGTTCGCCGAACTCGATCGCGTTTGCAAAGGCGGCGCGGTGCTCGCCACCAACACCTCGTATCTCGACATCGACGCGATCGCTGCCAGCATCTCCCGCCCTGCGGACGTCATCGGCCTGCACTTCTTCTCCCCTGCCAACATCATGAAGCTGCTGGAAGTCGTGGTTCCAAAGCAGGTTAGCACCGACGTGGTCGCCACCGCCTTCGAACTCGCGAAGAAGCTGCGCAAGACGCCGGTGCGGGCGGGCGTGTGCGACGGCTTCATCGGCAACCGCGTGCTGGCGGTGTATCGCAGCGCCGCTGACGCGATGATGGAAGACGGCGCGTCGCCATATCAGATCGATGCCGCGGTGCGTGCGTTCGGTTTTCCGATGGGTCCGTTCCAGGTGGTCGATCTGGCGGGCGGCGATATCGGTTGGGCCACGCGCAAGCGCCGCGCAGCCACGCGAAATCCCGCAGCGCGCTACGTGCAGATCGCCGATCGACTTTGCGAACGCGGTTGGTTCGGCCAGAAAACCGGTCGTGGTTTTTATCTGTATCCCGAAGGTTCACGCAGCGGCAGCCCGGACCCTGAGGTCGAGGCCATCATCGACGCCGAGCGTGAACGCGCCGGCATCACGCCGCGCACTTTCACCGATGAAGAAATCGTGCGCCGCTACATGGCCGCGATGATCAACGAAGGCGCCAATGTCGTGTACGAAGGCATCGCGCTGCGGCCGCTCGACGTCGACGTGACCTTCCTCTATGGCTACGGCTTTCCGCGCTATCGCGGCGGCCCGATGAAATACGCCGATACGGTGGGCCTCGCCACGGTTCTCGCCGACATTCGCGAGTTCGCCAAAGAAGACCCGCTGTTCTGGCGAGCGTCGCCGCTGCTGGTCGATCTGGTCGAACGCGGCGCCGATTTCGCGAGCCTCAATCAGGCAGCCTGAAACGGTACATCACTTGAAGGATTCCCGACCGGCAGCGGTCTGCCCGCCCGCCGGTCGGTCAAACATCCAGGGAAGAACACACTATGGATCTGAACTTCACGCCTGAAGAAGAGGCTTTTCGCGCTGACGTGCTGCGTTTTCTGCGTGACAAGCTCCCGCAACGTCTCGCCGACAAGGTACACGGTGGCCGCCGCCTCACGCGCGGCGACATGACTGAGTGGCACGCGATTCTCAACGCGCAAGGCTGGCTCGCCAATCATTGGCCGAAGGAGTACGGCGGCCCCGGCTGGAGCGCCGTGCAGAAATTCATCTTCGAGAATGAATGCGCGTTGGCGGGGGCGCCGCGCGTCGTGCCGTTCGGCGTCAACATGCTGGGCCCGGTGTTGATCAAATACGGCAACGAAGCGCAAAAGCGCCGCTGGCTGCCACGCATTCTCGACGGCTCGGACTGGTGGTGCCAAGGCTACTCGGAACCGGGCGCGGGTTCGGACCTCGCCTCCGTCAAGACCACCGCCGTACGCGGCCGCGATGCGCAAGGCGAGCACTACATCGTCAACGGTCAGAAGACGTGGACCACGCTCGGCCACTACGCGAACATGATCTTCTGCCTCGTGCGCAGCGCCACCGACGTGCGCAAGCAGGAAGGCATCAGCTTCCTCCTGATCGACATGAATACGCCGGGCGTCGACGTGCGGCCGATCATCACGCTCGATGGCGAGCATGAAGTCAACGAAGTGTTTTTCACTGACGTCCGCGTGCCGGTCGAGAACCTCGTGGGCGAAGAGAACAAAGGCTGGACCTACGCCAAGTATCTGCTCACGTATGAGCGCACCAATATCGCGGGCGTCGGGTTCTCGGTGGCCGCCTTCAACCGGCTGCGCAAAATCGCCGCAAAACAGCAGCGCAACGGCCGGCCGCTCGCGGAAGATCCCTCGTTTGCGGCACGCATGGCGCGCGTCGAGATCGATCTCGAGAACATGAAAACGACCAATCTGCGCGTGATCGCGGCGGTGGCCGGCGGCGGCGTGCCTGGCGCCGAAAGTTCGATGCTGAAGATTCGCGGCACCGAGATCCGTCAGGAAATCTCCTCGCTCACGCGCCGCGCGATGGGACCGTATGCGCAGCCATTCGTCGAGGAAGCGCTGCACGATGGTTTCGAGGGCACGCCGGTCGGCCCCGGCGAAGCCGCGAGCGCTGCCTCGCTCTACTTCAATAACCGCAAGCTGTCGATCTTCGGCGGCTCCAACGAAATCCAGAAGAACATCATTTCCAAAATGATCCTGGGACTGTAAGGGGCGCATCTCATGAATTTCCAGCACACCGAAGACCGCCGCATGCTAGCGGATACGCTCAACCGTTTTATCGCCGAGCAATACGCCTTCGAGACGCGCGACCGGATCGCACGCTCGCCCGAAGGCTTCAGCGCCGATCTGTGGAATCGCTTTGCGGAACTCGGCATTGTCAGCGCGTTGTTCGATGAGGCGCACGGAGGCTTCGGCGGCGGCGGCTTCGATATCGCCGTCGTATTCGAGAGCCTGGGTCGCGGCCTCGTGGTCGAGCCGTTTCTCGATACGCTGATCGTCGGCCAGGCGATCGCGCGTGGCGGCAATGAAACGCAAAAGGCCGCGCTCGGCGAACTGATCGACGGATCCAGGATCGCCGCGCTCGCGCATGGCGAGCCGGACGGCCACTACGAACTGGCGCGCGTCATGACACGTGCCCGGCGTGTTGGCGACGCGTGGCAGTTGGACGGCGCGAAGGCCGTGGTTCAGCAAGGCGAAAACGCGTCCCTTTTCCTGGTCTCCGCGCGCACCGCAGGTTCCGATGACGCCGAAGCCGGCATCGCGCTCTTTCTCGTCCCGCGCGACGCGCCGGGCGTCAGCGTGCGCGGCTATCGCAAGATCGACGGCGGCCGCGCAGCCGAGGTCACGTTCGACAGCGTCACGCTACACGACGCCGCATTGCTCGGCACGGCCGGCGAAGGCTTTGCAACGCTCGAATACGCGATCGGCTGCGGCGTGCTTGCGTTGTGTTCCGAAGCGGTCGGCGCAATGGATGTCGCGAAGGACTACACGCTCGACTACTTGCGCACGCGCAAGCAGTTCGGCGTGCCAATCGGCAGCTTCCAGGCACTGCAGCATCGGATGGCGGATCTGCTGCTCGAGATCGAGCAGGCGCGATCGGCGGTGATCAATGCCGCGGCGGCGCTTGGCGCTGAACGCACGCTACGGGAGCGGGCGGTTTCAGCCGCAAAATACAGCATTGGCAGAATAGGAACGAGGGTCGCCGAGGAATGCATTCAGTTGCATGGCGGTATCGGCATGACGTGGGAGTTGCCGCTGGCTCACTATGCGAAGCGACTAGTCATGATCGACCATCAGTTGGGTGATGAGGATCATCATCTCGAGCGGTTTATTGCGCTCGGCAGGGGGTGAAACTGGTTTCCGGGTTTTCTCCGAATCAGCGCCGCTACGGCGGTTTGCAAACGGCGCTGCCTCGTCCGACGGCCCGCACGTGTTTTTCAGAATCCTAACGAAAAACTGGCAATCGTCTCAGGTAGGATCTACGATCATTGTTATGACTTATGCCGCAGTGCAAGTATGCGACGTCTTTCCGAACTGACGTAAGCCCACAACCTGCCCATGGTGCCGACCGTGCTCAAGCGAATCGTTGGTGCTTCCGTTCTCTTGTTGACGTTGGGATTGCCATTCACCGCGCATAGCACTGAAGGCGCATTAGGCCGCCCCATCTCCGGTACGGGCGTGACGCCCGATGCGGGTGTTGTGCCGCCTGAACCGGGGTGGTTCGTCAACCTGGCCGAGATCTACTACGACGGCTCGATCAGTGCAGCCCACTCAATACCCATAGGAGGCAAGACGACGCTTGGGCTCGACGCTCAGGTGTCGTTCACGCTGGCTACCTTGCTGAAGGTATGGGACACCGGCCCCGGGCCATGGAACTTCGCGTCGAGCGTCACGCTGCCGTATGCGTGGACGAGCGCCAGTGCGGTGCTCGGGATCGGCAACCGGACGGGAACCGTCAAGCAGGATGCGTCCGGCCTGTTCGATCTGACCTTCACACCGCTGATCGCCGGCTATCATTTCTCGAAGACCGAGCATATCGCCTTTAGCGTCAACATCTGGGCGCCGACTGGCAAGTACGATCCGGGCAACATCGCCAATGTCAGCCTGAACAACTGGACGTTCATTCCCACGGTGTCCTATACGAAGCTGGTGCCGTCGATCGGGATGGAATTCGACGTCAGCGCGGGTGTTCAGTTCTACACACGCAATTCCGCGACCGACTATCAGAATGCGCCGCTGTTCACGCTGGACATGATGGCACTGAAGCGCTTCAGCAACGGTCTGGGTGCCGGTCTGATCGTCGGCACGGTCCAGCAGATCGGCAATGATAGCGGCCCGACCGCGAACAAGCTGAATGGCTTCCGCGGCTACGACTGGTCGGTCGGTCCGATCCTGACCTACGATACCAAGATCGGCGGCAAGACACCGCTCAGCATGACGTTGCGCTGGGTTCCGACCGTGGGCAGCAAGAACCGGCTATCCAGCACGTCGACCGTGCTGGCGACAGCAACCGTGGCCTTCTGATTCTGACGTTTTCAGATTCGCTATCGCTAGTGGCGGTCTTGAAGTCGCACAGCATCGGCGAGAAAAGAAACGCCAACTGATCCGATGCGCCCGAAAGCGCGATTGCCGTTCGCGAGGGGCCATGAGCAGATAGCCGCCACGTTGCGCGGACGACTTGCCAGGCGTTGCCGTTCAATCGTCGGCCAAAGCGTGCGTGATCAATGCTTCAATCGTGCCGTCGCGCTGGAAACCCGCCTCGACTGCGCGCCGGTCGGCCAGCGGCGGCTGACGGCCGAACAGCCGCTCGATCGATTCGTCGGGCGCATAGTCGATCTGCGCGGAGCCGAACCGATCGGCCAAGGCATCCACAATGGCTTGCACTTCGAGGCGCAGCACCGGGGGCGTCCACACACGTTGGGCGTGCAGACCATCGGCAGGCAGGCGCGCGGCATGCAGCAGGTTATCGACGCAGCATGCACGCGACATCCACCATGCGGTTGCCGACGGCGCAACCGGGCACGTGTAGCGCTGGCCGAGTTGCGCGGCGCGGAAGACCGCGCTCATGAAGGCCGAACCATGCCCCGTCGACCAACCCGGCCGCGCGACGATTCCCGGCAGGCGCAGCGAACGGCCGTCGAGCTTGCCGCGGCGCGTCCAGTCCGCCAGAACCTGTTCGCCGACCAGCTTGTGAACGCCGTAACTGGTCGTCGGCTTCGGGACGGTGTGCTCGTCCATCTGCGGCGGGAGCGGCGCACCATACACGGCCACGCTGCTGGCAAAGACCACGCGCGCCACGCGCGAGTGCGCCTCGGCCTGTCGCGCGAGCCGCTCGAACAGAGCGAGCGTGCCGTGGAGATTGATGCGGTCGCCGAGGGCCTGGTCGGCTTCGGCCTGCGCACCGGGCACGCTCGCCAGATGAAAGGCGACATCGACGGGTTCCGGTAACAATGAATCGAGCGTGTGCGGCGCGCCGAAATCACCGGCGATGAACGTGACGCGATCATCCGTGGGAATCGCGTCGGCTTTTTGATCGACCAGCAGAAGTTTCGTCACATCGCCGGCGCAAGCAAC
Organism: Paraburkholderia caffeinilytica; assembly: GCF_003368325.1. Taxonomy (NCBI): domain Bacteria; kingdom Pseudomonadati; phylum Pseudomonadota; class Betaproteobacteria; order Burkholderiales; family Burkholderiaceae; genus Paraburkholderia; species Paraburkholderia caffeinilytica. The sequence goes on from NZ_CP031467.1 coordinate 841,243, forward strand.
GCCTTCATTCAACAATCGCCGGACCAGCGCGCTACCGACAAAACCATGGGCGCCCGTGACCAGTACTCTCATCGTTGCGCCTCGCCGTTGCCCGCAATCGCCGCCGGAACGACGCGCTGATCGATTGCACCGAAGGGCGCCCCGCCCTCCTCGTCACGCGCTGTCATCCTGACCCGATCGCCAAAGCGCATGAACGCGGTCCTGGCCTGCCCTTCGTCGACGATCTCGATCACGCGGCGCTCAGCGATGCATGCGGAACCTGCCGCGCGGTCGACATTCGATACCGTGCCCGAACCGACGATCGTCCCGGCAGACAACCGGCGCGTGCGTGCCGCGTGTGCGATAAGCTCGCCAAAGCCAAAGTTCATCTCGCCGCCGCGTGGGTGTCCGAACCATTGACCGTTCCACTCGACATGCAAGCTCAGATGCACGCGGCCGTCGCGCCATCCGTTACCCAACTCGTCAGGCGTGACCGCGACTGGAGCGAAGCTGGTGGAGGGCTTGGCTTGCAGAAAACCGAATCCGCTCTTCATCTCCCGTGGTCCAAAACCGCGCAGGCTCCAGTCGTTGATCTGCACGAGGCAACGAATATGCTTCACTGCGTCGCTGGCCGATACGCCCATCGGCACGGCGTCGACTATCACGCCGAACTCGCCTTCGAAGTCGATGCCGTCGCGCTCGTCCGGCAGCGGCACGTCGTCGGTTGGACCGAGGAAGTCGTCGCTCGCGCCCTGATACATGACCGGCACGGTGTCGAACTCGGGAATAGGCGGCATGTTGAAGGCACGCTCCATCAAGCGGCCGTGATTCAGGAACGCAGAGCCATCGCACCATTGAGGACTGCGCGGCAACGGCGCGGCGCACAGACTGGCGTCGAACGCGAATGCGTCAGCCGCACGCCCGGCGTTCAGCGCTTCATAGCGTGCCTGCAATTGCGGCCCGACTTGCGGCCACTGTTCGATCGCTTCGAGCAAGGTTGCAGCAATGCCCGTTGCTTTTGCGGCATGACGAAGGTCACGCGAGACGACGAGCAAAGTGCCGTCGCGCTGACCGCGCAAAGTGGCGAGTTTCATCGTGTTTGCATCTCCACCGGCAGATTGAGCGCCGCGGCAATCGCGCTGTCATAGGTACCGTCGACCAGCACGAACAACATCCGGCACACGCGGTTCGAGCGGTTGGCCCATGCATGATTGGTCCCGCGCTGGATCACGACGCTCCCTGGCGCGAGCGCCACTTCGCCCTCGTCGAGAATCAAGGTCAATTCGCCGTCGATCACGACGCCATAGTCGATCGACTCCGTGCGATGCATCAACGGATGCGGAGAATCGCCCTGCACTGTCGATACATTCGCATCGCCAGTCTCGCTGAACGCAGCGTGCATCTTCGACGCGCCATGCGCGAGAAACTCCGGCGTATCCGGCGGAATATCGACAAAGCGCAAACGCGTGCCCTGTTTCGGCGGCGGCAGCATCAAGGGCCCGTCGGCCGGGTCCGGCCCATTGTCGACGCAAGCCGGACTGCCGGCCGTCGACCAGACCTCATGAAAGACCGTACCCGGAATCGCCTTGATTTCGACGACGCTCTGCAATGTGCCATCGGAAGCGACAAGCGCGCGCCCGCGCGAGTCGTGGCCCGTGACGATCCGGCGAATCGGCGGCAAGCTCATATCGTGACCTCATCGAATATCGCCACGGCGCGCGTCCAGCCAGCCGAGGCGCCGCGAATCTTGTGGGGAAAACAGCTAATGGTGAAGCCATGCGGCGGCAGCGCTTCGAGGTTGTGCAGCTTCTCGAGATGGCAATAGCCGATGTCGCGGCCCGCCTTATGGCCCTCCCAGATCAGAGAAACGTCGCCGGTTTCGGCAATCTTCTTCGCCGTGTACGAAAAAGGCGCATCCCAGCTCCATGCATCGGTGCCGGTCAATCGCACGCCGCGCTCGAGCAGGTACATGGTGGCCTCGTAGCCCATTCCGCAACCGGCATTGACGTAGTCGCCATGTCCGTAGCGCGAACCGGCTCGCGTGTTCACGACGACGATGTCGAGCGGCTCGAGTTGATGGCCGATGCGCGCGAGCTCTTGTTCGACGTCGGCTGCGGTCGCGACATAGCCATCCGGGAAGTGACGAAAGTCGAGCTTCACGCCCGGCTGAAAGCACCATTCGAGCGGGACCTCGTCGATGGTGGCCGAAGCCTTCGGGCCGCCGAGGCTCGCGTCCATCGTCGAATGGAAATGCCAGGGCGCGTCGAGGTGCGTGCCGCTGTGCGTTGTCAGCGTGACCCATTCGGCTGCGGCCGCTTCGCCATCGGGGAAGTCTTCGCGCTTCGTTCCCGGCAGCATCGCCATGAATTCGCCTACCGTATCGGCATGCTTCTGGTAGGTGATTTTCGGCGCGAGCGGCGGCGGGTCCGAGAGCACGTCGTTTTCGAGGTAAATCGAGAGATCGATAAAGCGTCGATTCGGTTTCATCCCGCGACTCCCGTAGTAGGCGCACGAGGAGCAAGCCGTGCAAAGCAGGCGATCGCGACCGCGGCAATCGCCACCGCCGCCGCACCGAGACTGCCGTAACCGGAAAGCTTGACGAGCGTGCCGCCGAGAATCGGGCCGATCGCGGCGCCCGTCATCAGCATCGCGGGCGTCGCCGCAACCGCGCGGCCGGTCCTGTCGAGGCGTGCGAGCATGCCGAACGCAAAGGTATGCGTGAAGATCATCACCGCCGCGAAGACCGACGTGGAAGCCGCATACGGAGCGAAGGCGCTGCTCTCTGTGACGATCAACGCGATGACGGCCTGCATCAGCGCCCCGCACTGCACGACGCGCACGCCGGGCAGGCGCGCTTCGAGCAAGCCCGCGAGCGGCGCGGGTAGCAGGTTGACGAGACCCAGCGCGATGAGCACGCCCGTCACGGCGGAAAAGCCGAAGCCGCGATCGAGTCCGATGCGCTGCACGAAAGCGAACACCATGGCTTGCGTGAGTCCCATGCAGGCGACGCCGAGCATGCCGAACCAGACCGCGCGATCGAGCGGCGACTCTGTTCGCGCCGCGCCGGTATCGCGTGTGCGGGTCGCCGGGAACGCTGCCGCGGACATCAGCGCGGCGACGACCATTACGCCGGCGAACACGTCGAAAAGCGCCTTGCCGCCTCTCGCCGCGATCAACACCGGCGTCGCGCCGAGAAATGCGATGGCAAAACATCCCAGCGACAACCCGGCAATCGCGAAGAGCCGGTGCGGGTTGCGGCTGCGGCCGATGGCTCCGTGAGTCACGCTCAGGCTGCTTCCAACCGCAAGCCCGGCCACGAGATGCAGAGCGGCCATCAACTCATAACGGTCGATCGCCGCCGCAATCGCGAATGCCGCGGCCGCGACACCGAAGCCGGCCGGTGCGATGAAGCGCGCCTGCAAGCGGTTCAGTCGGGGCGACAGGAAAACGCTGCTCGCGACCGCGCCAGCCAGAAACAGCGTGGCCAGCGAACCCGCCTGCTGCGGATCGAGATGATAGTCGCCGATCAGTGTGCCGACCCAGACAGGCAACGCGACGAGGTCCACCATGCCGGCGCAATGCGCGACGAGCAGCGCCAGCACGCCCAGTCCGCCGTATCGCGTACCCGCGTGAGCGCTGGCTTGCGCGGCCGGTTCTTGCGCGGCATCCGCTGTGATGTTCTGTGCCATGTGTTCGTTCTCCTTCTCAGATCGGCTGTGTCAGATCGGTTGGGCCAGGCTCATCAGCGTCTCGCGCATGATCTGGGCGTGTTCCGCCTTGTCGCCGCCGCAAATCTCGATTTCACCGAGCCGGCCGGAGTTCTCCACGACGATGCGGCAGCGTTCCCAACGGCGCGCCTGGAACGCGAGCAAGGCCGCTTCGAGCGTCGCACCACGGCCGAGTTCTTCTGCGAGCACGATGCCGTCCTCGACGCCGATGCCCGCGCCGGCAGCCATATGGGGCGTCGTCGCATGCACCGCATCGCCGACCAGCACCACGCGGCCCGCAAACCACGGCTGCGGCACCAGCAGCCGTTCCAGCGGCCGGTAGATGACGGTCGAATGCGACCCGATCTGAGCGCGGATGGACTGCACCAGCGGCGCGCTGAAAGGCGCCAGCAGATCGCGCAGCATCTGTGGCCAGTGCTGGGGATCGAGGCGCTCGTTGGCCGGACGATCCTCGGTGACGAAGACGTACATCTCGTCGTGCGAAACGGGGTTCACGCCGGCCTTGACCTTGTGACCCATCCACATCGTCGCGCAGGTGATCTCGGCCGGCCGCGGCACGACTGCGCGCCAGATGCCCTGGCCGGTATAGCGCGGCTGGGGCGCGTCGGGAAACACGGCCTGGCGCACTTTGGAGTAGAGACCATCGGCGCCGATCACGAGGTCGTACGTGGCCCGCGTGCCGTCGGTCAGCGTCACGTCGACGCCGTCGTCCCGCTGCACGATTTCGGAGAACGTGCAGCCGAGGCGCACATGCACGCCTGCTGCCCGCGTGGCCTCGGCAAGAATGTCGGCCAGCACCGGCCGCATGATCGCGCCGCCGCCCGGAATCTCGGGGCCGGCCACGCGAGGCGTCGGCAGTTGTCCCAACGGCGCACCGGCCGATGTGAAAAGATTCACGCCGTCGCCGCAGAAGCCTCGTTCCATCACCGCATCGACGACGCCGATCGTCTTCAACGCGCGCAGCGTCGGGCCGCCGATGCTGATGCCGGCGCCATAAGCGCGCCACTCGCGATCGATCTCCACGAGATCGACCTTCAGCCCCTGCTTGACGCATTGAATCGCGGTGGCCATGCCGGAAAAGCCGCCCCCCACTATGAGGACATGCCGAACGGAAGTCATGCTGGTGTCTCCTGATTTCAACTCCGCCCCCGCGATCGTCGTACGCGGGCGCGCTTTCTGTTTCTGAATGTCGAGTGCGGGGTGTGCCGATGGGCATGTGCCGCCGCACTTCCTTGCTTGCGCTCCACGCACTATGTTTCGTCTTCGTCTTCGCCTTCGCCCTCACTCCCGCCACGTCGTGAAGCAAAAGCCAGTGGTACGAAAACGCTGACGTCGCCGTCTTCCGACACCGTCGTATCGAGCCGCATCAACCGTTGGCCCATGCACGGTCCCACGAGACACTCGCCGGTCGCGATATCGAACTGCGCCCCGTGCGCGTGACAGACAATGCGGGTGCCGTCGCCGTTCAGGTAGGCATCCTTACGCCAGGCCATCGGCGTGTTGCCGTAATGCGGACACGCGTCCAGATACGCAAATACCTCGCCGTTACGCCGAACGAGCAGCAACGTATCGCGTCCCTGCCCTGCATGATCGAAGCCGCGCGAGCCTGGGTCGTCTAGTTCATCGAACCGGGCGAGCCGGATCGACAAGGCGGCAACTGACATAGCGGAGCCTCCCGTTAACCGGCCGGTGCAGCCGGAGGTCCGCCAGGCGCCCATTTCTCGCGAGGCTGGAACAGGAACAACTGCGAAGCGTCCGCACCCATCGGCGCCGCGCGCGCGGTCCAGTCGTCGTCGTGAAGGTCCATGTCCGCGTCGTACTCGACGTGGCAACCCAGCGGGCTGTTGAAGTACCAGAACCAGTTCGAGCCGAACCGGTGGCGCCCCGGCCCCCAGAATGACTGATAGCCCTTCTCCACGAAGCGCGTGCCGGCTTGCATGACCTCGGTCGGTCCGCCCATATGGAAAGTGAAGTGCTCGCAGCCTTTCATGAACGGCGGCGTCTGGATCATGAACAGCGTGTGATGATCGAGCGTGCCTGCCGGCCGCAGAAACGGCCCGACACCGGTGAAGCGGTCCGAGCAGCGAAAGCCCAGACGTTCGACGTAAAACGCTTCCGCCTTGTCGGCGTCAGGCACGAAATAAACGACATGCGAAAGCGAGCGAGGCGTGAGATCGACTCCGTCGTCCACGCCCACCACGTTCGGCGCTCGTTGCGCCGGCGCGCCGGGTGCGTTGACGGTTTCCGCGGGCAGCGCGAGCGAACGCCTCACCGTGATCTGGAAGCCGAGTGCAAAACCCATGTCGTCGACGGATTCGATCGACCCGTCCGCGAGCCGCCGCACTTCACGATCCCGTTGCAGTTCGGCCGCGATGGCGTGCAGCGTTGCGGCGTCGGCCACGCCATAGGTGGTCTTGCGCAACATGCTTCCCGTGGCGAGCGCGGGCGGCAAAGCCGGATCGTCGGCGCGGCGGATTTCGATTGCGGTGCCGTCGAGCGCTTCGAAGCGGCCGCCGGTTTCACCAGCATGGACGGGCACGAGGCCGTAGTCGAGAAGGTACTGGTTGCAGCTTGCCACGTCGTCCACGCCGAAGACGAGCGTATCGGGTCCGATGATGTTCATGAGCGCGAGTTCAAGTTAAAGGAATGGGTCAAAGAGCGGTATGCCCGCCTAGGGTTTCGGCCACCCAGTCGGCGATGTAGTGGCCTGCGTTGATCGAATTGTCGAAGCTGGAGTGCTGGACTCCGCCTTCGCGATCGGTAAAGATCTTCAGCTCGCGCTTCGGACTGTTCACGAGCTGTTCGTAGGTGCGATGCGCCCACGCCACGGGAATCTGCGAATCCTTCTCGCCATGCGTCACGAGAAACGGCACCTGGATGCGATCGAGCACGCCGTCGAGATGAACGTTTTCCGCGATCTGCATGAACTCGTCAGTGTCCTTCGCGCCCCACACCCAGCAGACGTGTTTCCAGTAATGCGGCACCGGGAAGTTGCCTTCGCGCAGCTGGCGCTTTTTCTGCACGTCGCGCCAGTCGTGATTCGCGCCCCACACGACACCGCACGCGAAGCGCGGCTCGAAAGCCACTGCGCGCGGACAGTAATAGCCGCCGAGCGAGACGCCTTCCATGCCGATGCGCTTGTGATCGATGTCGTCGCGCGTCTCGAGCCAGTCCACGATCCTGCTTGCCCACGACTCGGCGTTGTACACGGCATGCAGGCCTTCGAGACGGAGCGCCTCGCCGGTGCCGGGCTGATCCACGATCAGCGACGACACCCCGCGCGCCGCCAGCCACGCCGGCAAGCCGACGAGGTATTTCATTTCCTTCGTCGAATCGAGTCCGTTCACCTGCACGAGCAACGGGCTGCGAGCGCCTGCGCCCTTCGCCTTGACGAGCAAGCCGGAAAGACGGCTATCGCCGTACGGAATCGTCACGCGCTCGCAGTCCTCGCCGAGCAGCGCGACGCCCTTTGCGAACGTATCGAGCGAGCGCCGGTACAGATCGATGCGTCCCGGCGCGTCATGCGCCTGCAGCCGTTCGCAGGTGATCAGATAGATGGCCGCGCGCTTGAGCTTTTCACCGGCCGACAACAGCCTGCCCTTCGCTTCGTCCTCGCTCGCGAGATCGCAAAGACGATCGGCCATGCTCGACCATACTTGCCTGAAGGCGCGGGTTCCTTCCGCATCGGGCTGCTTCGCGGCCTCCTGCAAAGGCGCGCACATGACCTCGATTTCGCCGATGCGCGCGCCCATCTCGATCGCGAGATCGACGGAGAGGTTCCAGACGTAGTTCGTGGGAAAGTAACGAAACATGCAAGTCCTTCGGAGATTGATTAGTTGCCCGCAGCAGGTCCGGGCGGTTTCGCCCACAACGGGATCGCGATGTTCAGCCAGATCGCGTTGCTCTTCGACGTGTTGGCCGCATAGAGGCCCTGCTGATAGTTGAGGTTGATATTGAACGCCCCGCCGTCGTATACGATTGACGGCCCGAGTGCGAGCGTCTTCGCCCGGTTGCCGGCGATCACCGAACCGTTCTGGCGATCGTCGGTGAACTGGTTCAGGTACGCGCCGACGAGGCCGAGCTTCCACTTGCCGATATTCCATCCGGCCTCGAATTCGCTCACGCTTGCCGTGCCGGAACGGTAATTCGTGTCGCCGTTTTCGCGATTGATCAGCAGGCGGTTGGCGAGGCCCACGTCGATACCGTTCGGCGCGTTGTAGCGCAGCGAGACCACCGGTTGCAGGGACGTATAGCCCACCGCCACGCTCGCCTTCGTCGGGCTATAGGAACCGGTCTCGAACGCAATATCGAAACCGCTGGTGAACGTCAGATTCTGCGCGAGCTTCCAGGTCAGAATGACAGGCGACAGCGTGATGCTCGAAAGACCGTTCTGCGTATCCTTCTGCCCAAGCACATTCGTATGCAGCGAGACGAACGGCAGCACCAGCTGCGAGTACACATTGGCGCCCAGCACGGTAAACGGGTATGAGGCGAGCAGACGCGTCGTCGCCGAGAATGCGGAGGTATGGAACGGAATCGGCAGCTTCTCGCCGTTGTTGCCATACAGCCCATTGGAGAAGCTGTAATTGAACTGCTCGAGGGCGAACAGTCCGGGTATCGGCGGCATTTCCGCGATGTTCGTACCCACTGCGTCCGCCGGATAGGGAGAAACCCCGCCCTCCAGGGCACAGGCGTTTTGCGATCCCAGCGCGGCCAGCATCATGCAGCCTACGGAAGCGGCGGCAGCCGCGGCAAATCCTCTACGCAATTTCGTCTCCTCATCGCCGACGCCTCGTTGGGCCTGTCGGGCATGTCTCTTATCGTTCAATGGATGCAGCGAAGCACGGATACGGCGGCGTCAGCGCTGCAAGCGGCATCCCGATGCACGTGGTTGAATTCAATCGTCTCGGGATGGGCTTTAGATTAAGATGCGCTCGCGTAGCACTCAAATGGATTGCATCCATTCGGTGTATGGGCGGCCTGAATACTTTTGGTAAAAACCCTAATGCCGGCCGGCACCGACATGCAACCGCACCGACATGCGCAACGGACAATGAACGGAGACCGCGCCCATGCGCTTCAACAAGCTTGATCTGAATCTGCTCGTGGCACTCGACGCTTTGTTGACCGAAGAAAGCATCAGCCGCGCGGCCGAGAAAATTCACCTGAGCCAGTCCGCGATGAGCAACGCGCTCGCGCGGCTGCGCGAATATTTCGACGACGAGTTGCTGGTCCAGGTCGGCCGCAAGATGGAACTCACGTCACGCGCCGAAGGGTTGAAGGATGCCGTGCGCGATATTCTGGTTCGCGTCGACGCGACCGTCGCCGCGCAGCCGCAGTTCGTGCCGGCGCAGTCGAACCGGCTGTTCCGGCTGCTGGTATCCGACTACACGATGATGACGCTGATGCCGCACGTGCTCGAACTCGCCTATCGGCACGCGCCCGGCGTGCGCTTCGATTTGCGGCCTCAGGTCTCGAACCCGCAACGCGTGCTCGAGCGCGGCGAAGCGGATCTGCTGATCATCCCCAAGGACTTTTGCTCGACGGAACATCCATCGGAAATGTTGTTTGAAGAATCGTTCTGCTGCGTGCTGTGGAATCAAAGCAGCCTGGTCGGCGACGACATGACCGCCGAGCGCTATATGGCGGCCGGCCACGTGGTCGTGCATCCCGGCGACGGCATTGCGCTCGAAGACTCGTTCATGCAACGACTCGGCATGGCACGGCGCGTCGAGGCGAGCACCTTCAGCTTCCTGTCGCCGGCCCATCTTGTAGTCGGCACGCACCGTATCGCGACGATGCATTTCCGGCTCGCGAAACTGGCCGCACGCTCCTTGCCGGTCACGATACGCACGATGCCCGTGACGATGCCAAAGATGGAACAATGCATGCAATGGCACAAACATCGCACGTCGGACCAGGGCATCGCGTGGGTGCGCACGCTGCTGAAAGAGGCGGTGCTCACGATGGACAGCGCGCCGGACGCAGCGGCATGAACGCCCCCACAAGCAGAAAGCGCACAACGAGCGCGAAGGTCGACGTGCAGCCTGGCGCCGCTGCGCCATCCATTCTCGACCCGCGATGGCTGGTGTTCGCGCGCGTGGCGGACCTGGGCAGTCTCAGCAAGGCTGCCATCGCCCTCGACATGCCGCAGTCGCTCGTCAGCCGAAACATCGCTCTGCTGGAACAGCAATGCGGCGAGCGGCTCTTTCGACGCACGGGGCGCGGCGTCGTTCTCACCGAGTTCGGCGACTATGTGCTGCCGCGCGTCGCGCATCTCGCGCAATACGCAGACGCCCTCTCCGACGACATCCGCAGCGCGCGTGGTCAGCCGAACGGCGAGGTGCTGGTGGGATTGCTGCCTTCGGCGGTCGATCAGCTTGCCGGTCCGTTGTTCGCGTCGGTAAAAAACGAACTGCCCGGCGTCAGGCTTCATCTTGTCGAAGGCGCCAGCGCGCAACTCGAAGAGCAGCTCCACGAAGGCCGTCTCGACATGGCCGTGGTGCTGCGCGACGACGAGGCCAGCGTCAAGGACGCTCACGTGCTCGCCAAAGTGCCGCTCAATCTCGTGGGCCGCCGCGAAGACGCGCGGGTCGGCAAGAAGGATGTTCCGCTCGCCGCACTTTCCGGCATACCGCTCGTTGTGCCGGGCCGTCCGCATCCGTTGCGCGGGCGTCTCGATCGACTCGCCGTCGACCACTCGCTGACGCTGCAAGTAGCCGTCGAAGTCGATTCGGTGCGCTTGCAGTACGAAATTGTCGCAGCGGGAGGAGGCTATGCGATTGCTTCCGTGCTGCCCGGCCGGCTCGATCCGCGCCTCGCCTCGTCGCGGATCGTCAGCCCCATGCTCGAACGCTTTGTGGTGCTGGCGGACACGCCGCGCCGTCCGCATACGCGCGCCACTCGCGCGGTGCGGCGTTTGATAGAAGGTCTCGGTGCATTTGCACAGACGGCCTGATTCCGTTATCGACGAAATGCATATCTGCTTTCCACCCTGAGCAGTACACGCAAGCGGACGTGGTCCCTATAGTGCGTGGGTCATTCACACCCAAGCCCACACCATGTCCGACACACGGCCGAGCGAGGCCCTTCTTCCCACACTCTTTCTGAGCGATGCCGACGTCGCGTCGCTCGCCGACTGGCCGTCGGCTGTCTCCGCGTTGGCGAAAGCCTATGGCGAGCCGGCATCCGACGCGCGGGTCCCGCCGCGTTCGATGGCTCGCGGCGATGGAATCTGGCTACGCAGCCTGACGGCGATATCGCCGGCGGGCGGCCATATGGGCTCGAAGCTGATCGCCGCCTCCCCGCGTACACGCAGGGCCAGCTATCTGATTTCGCTGTTCGATCAAGAGACCATGGGCCTCGTCGCGTTGATCGACGGCAATCGCGTGACGGGGCTGCGCACGGCGGCCACGGCCACGCTCGCCGTCGATCGGCTGGCTCCGCGCCGGCCGCTGTGCGTCGGCGTGATCGGTTCGGGCTTCGAGGCGCGCGGCGCGCTCGACTGCCTGGGCGCGCTGCGCCCGTTCGAAAGCGTGCATGTGTTCAGTCCGAATCCGGCGAGCCGTGAGCGCTTCGCGCAGAGTTTCGCCGGCAGCATCGACGTCGTTCCGGCCGGCACAGCCGAACGCGCCGTAAGCGGGGCCGACGTCGTTATCTGCGCGGCACGCAGCCGCGACGAGTCGCCGGTTCTGCGCGGCGCATGGCTCGCCGCGGGCGCAACCGTGGTCTCGCTCGGCTCGACCTTGCCCGAGCAGCGCGAAGTCGACGAAGAGACGATGGCGCGCGCCGCACGCGTGATCGCCGACGTCCCCGACGAAGTCGCTCACGACACCGGCGACGGCATCGCCGCCACGCGCGCCGGCCTCGCGCTCGACGCCAAGCTCACCTCGCTCGCCGCGCTCGTTTCGGGAGACGCAATGCCGCGACGATCGGACGCCGACATCGTGCTCTACAAGTCGGTCGGCTCCGCGCTGCAGGACGTCGTCATCGCGGAGATGCTGTTCGCACTCGCCAAAACGAAAGGTTATGGCACGCCGTTGCCCGCCAGCATCGTGCCGGTCGCCAAATAGCTTTCACATCAATCGACAATCCAGATTCGAAGGACCCATCTCATGGCTGCATACAGAAAGACCGATGCCCGCGCCTGGGCAAGAGAACAGTTGACAGGTTGCTCGGCTGTCACGATTCCGAGCTACAGCGCCGATCTGAAGCGGCTCAATGAACGCGGCATTCGCCACGACATCGAACTGGCGATCAAACTCGGCTTCCGTTACACGCTGCTGTGCAGCGAAGTCGCCATCACGCCCGAGGAAAACGCGCAGTTCACCGCGTGGGCGCGAGAGAGCGCGGGCAACCGGCTCGGCCTCTTCTTTCACGCGGCGTTCGGCACGCTTGCCGAGAATATCGAAGCCGTGAAGCTCGCGGAAAAAGCCGGCGCGGACATCGTTCTGCTGTCCTATCCGCCGCAGTTCTGGCCGACGACGCAGCAGGAAATCTACGACTACACGAAGGCCTTCTGCGACGCGACCGATCTGGCCGTGATGCTGTTTCCGATCCCGCTTTGGGGTTTCGAGCGCGTGCATCCGGCGGGCATGCCGGTGGAACTCGTGCGCCGCCTTCTCGACGACTGCCCGAACATCGCGGCGATCAAATCGGAGCAAGGTTTCCCACTGCCCGCAGGCATCTGCGAGATGTACCACCACTTCCGCGACGAGGTGGTAATCAGTTGTCCGATCGAGGGCGACGCGATCCCGCTGATGAGCGTGATGAAACTCCAGTTCTCCGGCACCAGCAACACCGCGTGGATGGGCGACTACTACCCGAAGGCTTTCGAACTGGCGCGCAGCGGCCGATGGGAAGAAGCCATGGCGCTGTACTGGAGCGTCAACCCGGCGCGCAACGCCAACGGCGCGGCCGCGCAGAGTTATGCGGGCGGGACAGGCGTGCTCAACCGGACCATGTGGAAGTACCAGGACTGGCTGGCCGGCTTCAACGGCGGTCCGTTGCGCGCACCGGCGATGCGCGTACCCGACCGCCTGATGAAGAGCTTGCGTCAGGGCCTCGCGGCCTCGGGCCTGCCCGTCACGTCGGACCCGGATGCCGCGTTCATCACCGGCCGCTTCCCCTGCTGAGGACGACATCGATGAAGCATCAATTGAAGGACGCAGCGTTGTGGCGCGAAGCCGCTTTCATTGCCGGCGAATGGCTGCCTGAGACGCCGCACGGCCGGTACGCGGTGCGCAATCCGGCGGACCGCTCGACGCTTGTCGAACTGCCGCGTTGCCGCGAGGCCGAGGTGCGCCGCGCAATCGACGCGGCACAGGAAACCTTCGGCACCTGGCGCCGCGCCACGGCAAAGCATCGTGGGGAAGTTCTGCGCCGCTGGTATGAGCTGATGGTGGAACATCGCGAAGACCTCGCCCTGCTAATCACACTGGAGGAAGGTAAGCCTTTGACGGAAGCGCGCGGCGAGGTGGACTACGCCGCATCGTTCCTGCGCTGGTTCGCGGAAGAGGCGACGCGCGTGCGTGGCGACGTGATCCAGGGTGTGAAGGAAACGCAACGCATTGTCGCGCTGCGCGAACCGATTGGCGTATGCGCCGCCATCACGCCCTGGAACTTCCCGGCCGCGATGATCACGCGCAAGGCCGGCCCGGCGCTTGCCGCCGGCTGCACACTCGTGGTCAAGCCTGCGAGTCAGACGCCGATGACCGCACTTGCGCTTGCCGAACTGGCGCAACGCGCGGGCGTGCCGCCTGGTGCGTTCAGCGTGATCACCGGCAACGATACGCGTGCGATCGGCGCCGAACTGACCGCGAATCCTGTCGTGCGCAAGCTGACGTTCACGGGCTCGACGGAAGTCGGCCGCTTGCTGCTCACGCAGGCGGCGCAGACCGTGAAGAAGTGTTCGATGGAGCTGGGTGGCAACGCGCCGTTCATTATCTTCGACGACGCCGACCTCGATGCCGCCGCCGACGGCGTGGTCGCGGCGAAATTCCGCAACACGGGTCAGGCGTGCATCAGCGCGAACCGGGTGCTGGTGCAGTCGGGCATTTACGATGCACTGGCCGAGCGCGTCGTCGAACGCGTTGCGCGCCTGCGCACGGGTAACGGTCTCGAAGCCGGTGTCCAGCTTGGTCCGTTGATCGACGAGGCGGCTGTGCTGAAAGTCGAAGAGCACATCGCCAATGCGCTGAGCCAAGGCGCCCGTGTTCTGCACGGAGGCAAGCGGCACGCGCTCGGCGGCTTCTTCTTCCAGCCTACCGTGCTGGCGGACGTCACGCCCGCGATGCTGATTGCGCGCGAGGAAACGTTCGGCCCAGTCGCACCGCTGTTCCGCTTCGATACCGACGATGAAGCGATTGCGATGGCGAACGACACCGAGTACGGCCTCGCCGCCTACCTGTATAGCCGCGACGCGGCGCGCATCTGGCGCAACGCCGCACGCATCGAATCGGGCATGGTGGGCATCAATTGCGGCCTGATCTCGAACGAGGTTGCGCCGTTCGGCGGCGTGAAGCAAAGCGGTCTGGGCCGCGAGGGCTCGCATCTCGGCATCGATGAGTTCCTCGAGGTCAAGTATCTCTGCTGGGACGGACTCGACGTTTCGTGACCCGGACGCTGAGTCAAACTTCTGCAGGGGACCTGTGGTGATCGAGACGACGACCGCAGCCTGCGGTCGCCGAGCGCTGGGCGGTGGCGCATCGACGCGCACTCGACGCCGAACCCGTTGCCGCGGCTGCGCTGCGATTCCGTTCTGTTCCCGCGAGAGCTTTCCATCCTGTGTGGGGCAAACGTGAGGGCGAAATCGGCCCTAAACGAAAAAGGCCCTACAAGCATTGCTTGTAAGGCCTTGATTTCTTTGGTCGGGGCGAGAGGATTTGAACCTCCGACCACCTGCACCCCATGCAGGTACGCTACCAGGCTGCGCTACGCCCCGAACAGCTGAAAATTATAACAGACACTTCAATCGATTAGAACCGCCCTGCGCTAACAAAGCAAACTAGTGACCCAACAAGTCGATCACATGCAGCAATTCCTTGCGCAACTGCTCCACATCTACCGTAGCCGTTGTTGCTGCCGGCGCCGCCGCGCCCTCTCCTTCCTCGACCAGATCAGCCGGCCCGGTGTGCGCGCCACCGCCATGCGAATCGAGCCGGTTGCGTGCTCCGTTGATCGTGAAGCCCTGCTCATAGAGCAACTCGCGAATCCGCCGGATCAACAGCACCTCATGGTGCTGGTAGTACCGGCGATTGCCGCGCCGCTTGACCGGCCTCAACTGCGTGAACTCCTGTTCCCAATAGCGCAGCACATGCGGTTTCACGCCGCATAGTTCGCTGACCTCACCAATCGTGAAGTAGCGCTTCGCCGGAATCGGAGGCAAGACGACTTTTTCGATCGTCGCTGTCATCGTCAGTTAGCTGTCGTGGTGGGTTGCGCAGGCACGCGCCAGTCGATCAGCGCGCGAAGCTCGCTTCAGCGCCGTTCTCGACCAACGCCTTCAGCTTTTGACTCGCATGGAACGTCACAACGCGACGCGCGGCGATCGGAATCGCCTCGCCGGTCTTCGGGTTTCTGCCGGGACGCTGGGGTTTGTCGCGCAACTGAAAGTTGCCGAACCCCGACAGCTTCACGCTATCGCCACTCTCCAGCGCGTCGCGGATCACTTCGAAGAACGCTTCGACCATGTCTTTCGCTTCCCGCTTGTTGAGCCCGACATTGTCGAACAGCAACTCGGCAAGTTCAGCCTTGGTAAGCGTCGGCGTTTCGGTGGAAACGGCCGCGGGTGATGTCGGAATTTCGCGAATCATGGCGCTGCGTTGCGCCGTAAGAAGGGCTTCGAAATCACTCGAGTTCATTTCATTCATATCTATCAAATGGCGCGCCAAGCAGAAACGGAGGTTGCGAAAAAATGCCGTGCAAATGTTAAATGCGGGTTATCCACGCAACCGTGCGCCATATACTCGAGCCAGACGTTCCACCAGAGTTTGAATGGCCAGATCGACCGTTTCATCCTGAAGGGTCCCGCCAGTATCTTGCAAGGTCACACGGAACGCAAGGCTTTTCTCATGAGCGGCCAGACCACCGGAAGTGTTTGATTTTGGACGGAATTCGTCAAAAAGCACAACCTTCTGGACGGTCTTGCAGGCCGCTTCGGACTGGGCCTTCTGGAGCTCGTCCAGCAGCGCCTGCACCTCGATTTTCTGATCGACGACCACCGCAATATCGCGCCGCACCGGCGGGAATTTAGACACGTCCGCCGGGGCCGGCAATACGCGCTGCATTAATGCTTCCGCTTCGATTTCAAAGAGAATCGGTGCATGCGGCAAATCATATTTTTGCATCCAGCGCGGATGCAATTCGCCAATCCAGCCCACTGCGCGGCCATTCAGTTCAATACGCGCGCTGCGGCCCGGGTGCAATGCCGGATGCTCCGCTTTCACGAAGCGCGCGACTGCCGGCGCGAGCACGGCCTCCAGGTCGCCCTTCACGTCGAAGTAGTCGACCGTGCGCGTTGGCGCACCCCACTGCTCTTCGAGCACGGGACCGTAGGCGAGGCCGCCGATCATCTTCGGCTGCGCGAAACCTTCGACGGTCAATTCACCTGCCTTGATCGACGGATCGTGCAGGAACACGCGGCCAGCTTCGAACACGCGCACGCGATCAGCCGCGCGACGGTTCAGGTTCGTGCGCAGGACGTCGATCAGGCTGCCGAACAGCGTGGTGCGCATGACCGACAACTGGCTCGCAATCGGATTCAGCAGACGAACAGGCTGGTCGTTGCCGGCGAAGTCCGCCTCCCACTCGGCATCCACAAAGCTGAAGTTAACCGTCTCGGCGTAGTCCCTCGCGGCGAGCGCATGGCGGATCACGTGAATCGAGCGCTGCGTTTCGTTGGTCGGCCGCATTTCGCTGGTCGCGACCGGCGGACGTGCGGGGATCTTTTCGAAGCCGTAGATACGCGCGACTTCTTCGATCAGGTCTTCTTCGATTTCGATATCGAATCGGTACGACGGTGGCATCACCGAAAACGTATCGCCGTCGCGTTCGAACGTCAGGCCGAGGCGCGTGAAAATCTGCGCGATTTCTTCGGCGTCGATCTTGATGCCGATGATGCGGTTCGCACGCGAGACGCGCATCTTCACCGGCTCACGTTTCGGCACGTTGACGATCTGATCGTCGACCGGGCCGGCTTGGCCACCGCAGATATCGAGGATCAGTTGCGTGATGCGTTCGATGTGTTCGACGGTGGTCGCGTAATCGACGCCACGTTCGAAACGATGACCTGCATCGGTCGAGAAGTTGTACTTGCGCGAGCGGCCACGAATGCTATCCGGCCACCAGAACGCGGCCTCGAGATAGATGTTGGTGGTATCGAGCGTGACGGCCGTGCTGTCGCCGCCCATGATGCCGGCAAGGCTTTCGATGTGTTGCTCATCGGCGATCACGCCGACGGTTTCGTCGAGTTCGACGGTGTTGCCGTTCAGCAGCTTGAGCGTCTCGCCCTTGCGGCCCCAACGTACGTCCATGCCGCCGTGGATCTTGTCCAGATCGAACACGTGCGACGGACGGCCCAGTTCGAGCATCACATAGTTCGAGATGTCGACGAGCGCGGAGATGCTGCGCTGACCCGAGCGTTCGAGACGCTGCACCATCCATTGCGGCGACTTCGCGCGCGCATTCACTCCGCGGATCACGCGGCCCGAGAAGCGGCCGCACAGATCGGGCGCCGAGATCTTGACGGGCAATGTTTCGTTGAGCTTCACTTCGGCCGGCTTGATTTCAAGCGGACGCAGGGCGGCGCCGGTGATGGCCGAAGTTTCGCGTGCCACGCCGAACACCGACAGGCAGTCGGCCTTGTTCGGCGTCAGCTTGATTTCGAAAACCGTGTCGTCGAGATTGAGCGTTTCGCGGATGTCCTGGCCGATCGGCGTATCTTCCGGCAGGATCATCAGGCCGCTATGATCTTCCGAGAGCTTCAGTTCGCGCGCCGAGCACAGCATGCCCTGGCTTTCCACGCCGCGCAGCTTCGAGAGCTTGATCGCGAATGGCGCGCCGCCCTCTTCGGCCGACGGCAGTTGCGCGCCAACCAGCGCGACTGGCACCTTGATGCCCGGTGCGACATTCGGCGCACCGCACACGATGTTCAGCGTCGCGCCCGTGCCGGCGTCGACCTGACACACGTTGAGTTTATCGGCGTCCGGGTGCTTGACAACTTCCAGCACCTGGCCGACAACGATCTTCGAAGTCTGCGGCGCGGCCGGCCGCAGGTCTTCGACTTCGAGACCCGCCATCGTCAACGCGTGCGACAGTTCATCGGTCGTCAGTTGCGGATCGACAAAGGTTCTCAGCCAGGATTCCGGGAATTGCATGGTTCTGTGTACGTTCTGATCAGGTTAGGTCCATGTCCGGCAGATGCTTCGATACTCGTCATTCACGAACACTGCCGGGGACGCTGCTGCGGCACTGCATGCAGTGCCGCGCTCTATGCTTGTCGCGTTCGTACGCGTCCGTTCACGCGAATTGACGCAGGAAACGCAGGTCGTTTTCGAAGAACAGACGCAGGTCTTGCACGCCGTAACGCAACATTGTGAGCCGCTCGAGGCCGCTGCCGAAAGCAAAGCCGATGTAGCGCTCGGGGTCGAGGCCCATGTTGCGGATCACCGTGGGGTGAACCTGGCCGGAGCCCGAAATTTCGAGCCACTTGCCGGCGTTCTTGCCCGTCTCGAACAGCATGTCGATTTCAGCCGACGGTTCGGTAAACGGAAAGTACGACGGACGGAAGCGCACCTGAATATCGTCGCGCTCGAAGAATTTCTTGAGGAAGTCGGAGTAGACGCCCTTCAGGTCCGCGAAGCTGATGTTCTCGTCGATCCACAGGCCTTCGACCTGGTTGAACATCGGCGAATGCGTTGCATCGCTGTCCACACGATACGTGCGACCCGGCACGATCACCTTGATCGGCGGCGTGTTGGTGCGGGCGTAGCGCACCTGCATCGGGCTGGTGTGCGTGCGCAACAGCAGCTGGCGGCCGTCGGCATCTTTGCCGTCGACGTAGAAGGTGTCCTGCATCGAACGCGCCGGATGGTTTTCCGGGCTGTTCAGCGAGGTGAAGTTGTACCAGTCGGTTTCGATCTCGGGGCCGTCGGCCACGTCGAATCCGATCGTACGGAAAATCTGTTCGACGCGCTCCCATGTGCGCATCACCGGATGCAGGCTGCCGGCACCGGTGCCGCGGCCGGGCAACGTGACGTCGATGGCTTCAGCGGCGAGGCGCTGGTTCAGCAACGCGTCGGCCAGCGCCTGACGGCGTGCCGTGAGCGCGGCTTCCACCTGTTGCTTGACGAGGTTGATCCGTGCGCCTTCGGTCTTGCGCGTTTCGGGATCGAGCTTGCCAAGGCCCTTCAATAGCTCGGTCAGCGCACCCGATTTGCCGAGAAAGCGCGCTTTCTCGTTCTCGAGGGTGGTGACGTCGGAGGCTTCTGCGAAGGCTTTTTGCGCGTCGGCGACAATCTGGTCCAGATCCATTGATCCCATCATTTCAACGTCAGTGTTCTATCGAAACAAATCCGGTTCTACCAACAAAAACGGGGCTCGGTGAGGAGCCCCGTTTTTGCTGCAGCGTCACCGAGACTACCGGATGTTCGCTGCAACGAACCACGCAGTTTAATTGCCCAAAGCGCAATCAGGCTGCAACGGCGGCTTTCACCTGCTGAACGATCGCAGCAAAAGCAGCCTTGTCGAACACAGCCATGTCGGCCAGCACCTTGCGGTCGAGTTCGATCGAAGCCTTCTTCAGGCCGTTGATGAACACGCTGTACGTCATGTCGTGCTGACGCACCGCCGCGTTGATACGCGTGATCCACAATGCACGGAACACGCGCTTCTTGTTGCGGCGATCGCGGTAGGCGTATTGGCCTGCGCGCATGACCGCCTGCTTGGCGATGCGATAGACGTTATTGCGACGGCCGCGGTAACCCTTGGCCAGCTTGATGATCTTCTTGTGACGGGCCCGTGCGGTAACCCCACGTTTTACTCGAGGCATGTCTTGCTCCTATGAGTGTCGGTTAAGGGTTAAGCGAACGGCAGCATTGCGCGCACGGAGTTCAGATCGGAATCATGAACTGCCGTCGAACCGCGCAAATGGCGTTTGTTCTTGGTGGTCTTCTTGGTAAGAATGTGGCGCTTGAAGGCTTGACCGCGCTTGACGGTACCGCCCGGACGCACCACGAAGCGCTTCGCAGCACTCTTCTTGGTCTTCATCTTCGGCATGACAACTCCATTATTAGATGGATATGGGTGTGCGGTCGGCCAGATGACCATTACCCGCCCTTCGAAACCCATTCCACTTGGTATGCAGACCGCCGATACCGCCGGCAGCCGCTTTTCAGGAAGCGGCGCACATTTGCACATGCGCCGTTCCGAAACCTGCCGATCCCGCACCGGACACCCGGCACAGCATCGTTTCAATCTCTCACAACCGGAGCGCGCGCCACATGACGCGCCGCTGCTCCAGCCGCTTACTTCTTTTTCTTCGGCGCGAGCACCATGATCATCTGGCGCCCTTCCATTTTCGGCATCTGCTCGACCTGACCGACTTCGTCGAGGTCCGTGCGCAGGCGCTCGAGCATGCGCATACCGATTTCCTGGTGAGCCATTTCGCGGCCACGGAAACGCAACGTGATTTTCGTCTTGTCGCCGTCGTCGAGGAAGCGGATGAGGTTGCGCAGCTTGACGTTGTAATCGCCGTCATCGGTGCCCGGGCGGAATTTGACTTCCTTGACCTGGACGATCTTCTGCTTCAGCTTGGCCTCGTGTTGCTTCTTCGCTTCCGAGTACTTGAACTTGCCGTAATCCATCAAACGGCAAACCGGCGGAACCGCTTGCGGAGCGATTTCGACCAGATCCACATCTTGCTGTTCCGACATGCGGAACGCATCAGCGAGTTTCACGATGCCGAGCGGTTCGTTCTCGACGCCGACCAGACGCACCTCGGGTGCTGTAATTTCACCGTTGATGCGGTGCGCAGACTTATCAGTAGCGATGTTACGTTTCCTCTAAAAATTAAAAAAACGAGCCGGGCTGCCAAGTGGTTCAGTTGAACGACTGCACGTCCTGGCGCAGACGCTCAATGAAGGCGTCGAGGGGCATCACGCCCAGATCGACACCACCACGGGCACGCACGGCTACCGTTTGGGCTTCACGCTCTTTATCGCCGACCACGAGCAGGTACGGCACCTTTTCTAGCGTGTGCTCCCGTATTTTATAGCTAATCTTCTCGTTGCGCAAATCGGCCTCGACTCTAACCCCTTGTTTTTGCAACGATTGGGCTAGCGACTGTGCATATTCGGCCTGACTTTCCGCGATATTCATCACCACAACCTGCATGGGTGCGAGCCACGACGGCATGGCACCAGCATGGTGCTCGATCAGAATGCCGAGAAAACGCTCCATTGATCCGACGATTGCCCGGTGCAGCATGATCGGGCGCCGGCGGCTGTTGTCTTCGGCGACGTATTCGGCGCCAAGACGCTCCGGCAGCACCATATCGAGCTGCAGCGTGCCGCACTGCCACGAACGGCCAAGCGCGTCCTTGATGTGGTACTCGACCTTCGGGCCATAGAACGCGCCCTCGCCCGGCAACTCCTCCCACGTCACGCCGCACGCCGTCAGCGCCTCGCGCAAGCCCTGCTCCGCACGATCCCACGTCTCATCCGTACCGGCGCGGGCATCCGGGCGCAGCGACAGCTTGATCTCGACATTGTCGAAGCCGAAATCCTTGTACACGCTCATCGCCAGCGTGTTGAACGCGATCGATTCGCTGATGAACTGGTCTTCGGTACAGAAAATGTGGGCGTCGTCCTGCACGAAACCGCGCACGCGCATCAGGCCATGCAGCGCACCCGACGATTCATTGCGGTGGCACGAGCCGAATTCCGCGTAACGCAGCGGCAGATCGCGATACGAGCGCAGACCGTGGTTGAACACCTGCACATGACCCGGGCAGTTCATCGGCTTGATCGCGTAGTCGCGCTTTTCCGATTCCGTCGTGAACATGTTTTCACGATAGTTCTGCCAGTGACCCGACGCTTCCCACAGCGAGCGGTCCATGATCATCGGCGTCTTGATCTCGAGGTAGCCGGCGTCGTTCACGCGGCGGCGCATGTACTGCTCGACCTGCTGCCACAGCGTCCAGCCACGCGGATGCCAGAACACCATGCCCGGCGACTCGTCCTGCATGTGGAACAGATCGAGTTGCTTGCCGAGCTTGCGGTGATCGCGCTTCTCCGCTTCTTCGAGCATGTGCAGATACGCTTCCTGGTCTTCCTTCTTCGTCCAGGCCGTGCCGTAGATACGCTGCAGTTGCTCGTTCTTCGAGTCGCCGCGCCAGTAGGCGCCCGCGAGCTTCATCAGCTTGAAGACCTTCAGCTTGCCGGTGGACGGCACGTGCGGGCCACGGCACAGGTCGGTAAAGCCGCCGTGCGAGTACAGCTTGATTTCGTCGGTGGCCGGAATCGATTCGATGATCTCGGCCTTGTACTTTTCGCCGATGCTCTTGAAGTAGTCCACGGCTTCGTCGCGCGACACCACACGGCGCGAGACCGGCTCGTCTTTCTTCGCGAGATCCTGCATGCGCTTTTCGATCTTCTCGAGATCTTCCGGCGTGAAAGGACGGCTATACGCGAAATCGTAGTAGAAGCCGTTGTCGATAACCGGACCGATCGTGACCTGCGCTTCCGGGAACAGATCCTTCACCGCGTACGCGAGCAGGTGCGCCGTGGAGTGGCGAATGATGTCGAGGCCGTCGGCGTCTTTCTCGGTGACGATCGCAAGCGCCACGTCGCGATCGATCAGTGCTGACGTGTCGACCAGCTCACCGTCGATCTTGCCGCCGAGCGCGGCCTTAGCGAGGCCAGGGCCGATCGATGCGGCCACTTCGGCGACGGTCACCGGATGCTCGTACTGTCGAACAGAACCGTCAGGCAGACGTATCGAAACCATTGCGTTCTCCGTGGTGCCGACCGGCGGCGGCACATACAACCAGGTCAAAAAACCAAAAAAAATGCGGCCCCGCTTTCGAGGGGCCGCATTCACATTTCCTGCTAACTACAGTGGCGAAAGTGGTCCTCGACTAGCGTCGCTCCGAAGTAGTTTCGGTCAACGTTCGCGGTGCCATAACCGTATTTGCCTTTTGCGCAGAAGCGCTTACTGCAGTTTGCGAAACCCCGGCAAAGCCGGAATTTCTCTTTCGTTGGTAGGCTCGATTGGACTCGAACCAACGACCCCCACCATGTCAAGGTGGTGCTCTAACCAGCTGAGCTACGAGCCTGAAGAAACGAGATTATATGGAGCGCCACACCGCTTGGCAAGTACTTTTATGCACCGACTTTAAATTTCTACTCGCATGCTCGAGCGCATCGAAGCGATGCCCGCGACGCCCGCCGGCGCCGGCCAACTCGCCCGTGCGTCAATTCTTGCGTGAAGCGCGCATCACGCCCGTTACTTCGCCGAGCAGCGTGCAGGCGCGCTGAATCTGCGCGGCGTTCGACACCTCGACCGTGAATTGCATGAACGCGGCGTTACGACGCGACTGCGTCTTCACGCCGATCACATTCATCTTCTCGCGCGCGAAAACCTCGGAGATATCGCGCAGCAGACCTTGCCGATCCGTGGCCTCGATGCTGAGGTCGACCGGATAGACCGATTGTCCGCGGCCGCTCATGACATCCGCCGACCATGCCGTTTGCAACACGCGCTCAGGCGCGCGATCGGCCATGCGCAGGAAGGTCGGGCAATCGCTGCGGTGAATCGACATGCCCTTGCCGCGCGTGACGAAGCCGCTGATGTCGTCCGGCGGCGCGGGACGGCAACAGCGCGCGAGTTGCGTGAGCAAGGCATCGACGCCGACCACCAGCACACCCGTGGAGGCCCCACGCGCGACGCTCGCGCCGCTGCTGCGCTTCTCGAACTGTTCCGGCGCTTCGACGACGGGCTCGGGCGGCGGCGCATCGTGCAACGCCTGCTCGACAAGCCGCAGGCTGAATTCTTCCTTGCCGACCACCGAGAACAGATCGTCAGTGGTCTTGAAGCCGAGCTTGGCGGCGAGCTGATCGAGATTGACCGACGTCTTGCCCTCGCGCTGCAGGGTTTTTTCGACCATCGCGCGACCGCTCGCGATGTGCTCCTGCACCTCGACCGCGTTGAACCACGCACGCACTTTCTGCCGTGCCCGATGGCTCTGCAGATACCCGAGTTGCGGGTTGAGCCAGTCACGCGACGGACCGCCCTCTTTCACCGCGACAATCTCGACGGTCTGACCGTTCTGCAGTGGCGTGTTCAACGGCACCATCGCGCCATCGACGCGCGCGCCGCGGCAGCGATGCCCCAGTTCGCTATGCAGGTGATACGCGAAGTCAACCGGTGTCGCGCCGTGCGGCAGCGGAATCACGCGTGCTTGCGGCGTGAGCACATAGATGTGATCGTCGTCGAGCGTGGCCTGGCGCAGTTGCTCCCACGGCTGCGCGGCGCGCTTCTCGCCGTGCTCGCCTTCGGAGACTTCGTCTTTCCACGCGAGCAGTTGCCGCAACCACGCAATCTTCTCGTCGTATTTCTCGTTGGCGCTGAACTGGCCGCCGTAACCCCGCGTACCCGCTTCCTTGTAGCGCCAATGCGCGGCCACGCCGTACTCGGCGAACTGATGCATTTCCTGCGTGCGGATCTGCACCTCGAACGCGCGGCCGTCGTCGCCGATTACGACCGTATGCAACGATTTATAGCCGTTTGGCTTGGGTCGCGAGATGTAATCGTCGAACTCTTTCGGCACCGGCTGCCACAGGTTGTGCACGATGCCGAGCACGGTATAGCAATCCTTGATGTCCGGCACGATCACACGAAACGCGCGCACGTCGTACAGTTCGGCGAAATCGAGCTCCTTGCCGCGCATCTTGCGCCAGATGCTGTAGATGTGTTTCGGCCGCCCGCTGACTTCGGCCTGCACTTGCGCCGCGGCCAGTTCCCGCTGCAGGCGTTCGATTGCCTGCGCAACATAGCTCTCGCGCTCAACGCGCTTCTCGTCGAGCAGCTTGGCGATGCGCTTGTACGTGACCGGCTCTTCGAAGCGAAGCGCGAGATCCTCGAGCTCCCACTTCAGTTGCCAGATGCCGAGGCGGTTGGCGAGCGGCGCGTAAATATCGAGCGTTTCACGCGCGACGTCGGGCGACGGCGTGATTTTCGCCGCCGCGTAATAACGCAGCGATTGCAAGCGCGACGCGAGCCGTATCAGCACGACGCGAATGTCCTGTGCGAAAGCAAGCAGCATCTTGCGCAGCGCCTCGACCTGCGCGCGGCGCGCGGCCTGCGCATCGCGCCCGGCTTCGGGCATCGCATTCTGCGCAGCGCGCAAGCTCACCGTACCGAGGCGCAGCAGCTTGCGCACGTCGCCGACCAGTTGCGCGACTTCTTCGCCGAAGTTATCGGCGATCACGCGCTCCGGGTCTTGCAAATGCGGCGTCAGCGCAAACAAGGCCGCCGCCAGGACCGCCGGCGGATCGACGTTGAGCCTGCGCATGATCGACGCCGTACCCGCCGCATGTTCCGCCAGCAACTCGCCCGATGAGAGCCGCACTTCGCCCGCATGTTCGCGCACGAACGCCATCGCTTCGTCGAAGGAAGGGGTAGGTGTAGGCGTGCTCGTAACGATTTCGGTAGTCATGGTGCGACGGCCCAACGGGTCAGACGGATCAACGGAATTTCAACGACAACTGTGCGGCCGGGGCGTTAAGCGCGCTGCGCCGCGACCACGACGATTTCGACGAGGCACTTCGGGTTCGCGAGCCTGGCTTCGACGGTGGCGCGCGGCGGCGTGTCGCCTTGTGCGACCCACTCGTCCCACACCGCGTTCATGCCGGCGAAGTGCACCATATCCGAGATGTAGATCTGCACGGACAGCAACTGCGACTTGTCGCTATTCACTTCGCCCAGCAGACGGTCGATATGGCCCAGCACTTCGCGCGTCTGACCCGTGATGTCCTGATCATCGTCTTCGGCAATCTGGCCCGCGAGGTACACGGTGCCGTTGTGCACGGCGATTTCCGAGAGGCGCTTGCCGACGTGGTGACGAATGACTGCCATGAAAAGTCCTGAGGTTGGTTGAAAATCGATCGAAGATGCGTTCCGCATTGCGCCTGCTCGATCAAGGATTAAGGACGCCGCGCGGAACTCTATATTATGACGCGTCAGCGGCCGGCCCGATAAAGAACTGCTTCGCGAGGCCGATCTGATCGGCCGACAGAAACGCCGGCGCATGCCCAACGCCCGCGATTTCCGCACTCGACACAGCCCGCCCGGTCTCGACCATCTTCGCGACGGTCTCACGCGAGAGCAGATCCGATTGCTCGCCACGCACCACCAGCACCGGCCCCTGGAACGCAGCCAGCGAATGCCACAGCGCGGCCTCGCCGAGCTTGGCCGCCTCTTCGGTCGTGGCGGTAAACGGCTGTGCGATGCGCGGGTCGTAGCGAAGCAACCATGCGCCGTCCTGCTCGTGCAAAAGCGGCGTATTGATTTCGCGCCACTCCTCTGGCGTGAGCGGACCGAAGGTTTGCGCAAGCAACGCGGCGTAATCGACGCCCTGCTGGAGCGTGTCGAAACGCACGGGCTTGCCGAGGTAATCGCCGATGCGCTGCACGGCCACCGGCTCCAGATGCGGCCCGACGTCGTTCAACAGCATTTTACGAATCGGCGTTTCCGGCAGGCCGGCCAGCGCGAGCCCGATCAGACCGCCCATCGACGTACCGAACCAGTCGACCGTTTCGACGTTCAGGCGCGCGATCAGCGTGACCATGTCGGCAACGTACTGCGGCACGCCATAGAAGTTGGGGTTCGCGAGCCACGAAGACAAGCCCCGCCCCGCTACATCCGGACACACCACGCGGTAAGTGCCGGCAAATTCCGCCGCGAGGCGGTCGAAATCGCGCCCTGAGCGCGTCAACCCGTGCACACACAACAGCACGCGTGGATTGGCGGGGTCGCCCCACTCGGTGTAGGCGATCCGGTGCAGGCCACCGGGGCTCGCGCATTGCACATAACGTTGGCGCGGCGCGGGCCGCCCGGCGGAGGAAGCGGACGTCTCGGTCATCTGGGTTCCTTGCAAAAGCGCCATGGGCTCGGCACGGACCAAGCGGCGGAAAATGAACGTCGAATCTTCAAACGATTGTAAACCGCTTTGCCGCGCGGCAAGGATCGACCAAACGGCCTAAGACTGACTAGGATGCGCCTGGGCAGAAGCCGCAGTGCAGGCACCCCGACGCGGGCAGTACAAACGGCGCAAGAAGACGGCACCAAAAAGAAAGCGGGCGAGACTCGCGCCTCGCCCGCTCATAACTCGCTTCAACTTACTTCGACTCACTTCGCAAGCCGCCCGCGCCCCACAAGGCGACCTGCGCTACCGCCAGCCGCCGTCAGATAGATCGAGGCAGCGGCTCACAAGACCATTCAGTTCACCGCGCTGACATCCAGCGGCGCACCCGTCTTCGCCTTGATTTCCTCGACGCTGACGCCCGGCGCCAACTCAGTGACCTTCAGGCCGTCTTCCGTCACTTCGATCACGCCGAGATCGGTAATGATCTGATCGACCACGCCCACGCCCGTCAGCGGCAACGTGCATTCTTCGAGGATCTTGTGCTGGTCGCCCTTCGCAACGTGTTCCATCAGCACGACCACGCGCTTGACGCCCGCGACGAGATCCATCGCGCCGCCCATGCCCTTGATCATCTTGCCGGGGATCATCCAGTTGGCCAGATCGCCCTTCTTGCTGATCTGCATCGCACCCAGAATCGCCAGGTTGATGTGGCCGCCGCGAATCATCGCGAACGAATCGGCCGAAGAGAAAATCGACGAACCCGGCAACGTGGTCACCGTCTGCTTACCGGCGTTGATCAGGTCGGCATCCACTTCCTCTTCGGTCGGCGACGGGCCGATGCCGAGCAGGCCGTTCTCCGACTGCAGCCACACTTCGACGCCCGCCGGCACGTGGTTCGCCACCAGCGTGGGCAAACCGATGCCGAGGTTCACGTAGAAACCGTCCTGCAATTCCTTCGCCGCGCGTGCGGCCATTTCGTCACGAGTCCATGCCATGATCAGTCTCCTTTCGCGCGGACGACGCGTTGTTCAATGCGTTTTTCCGGATTCGCATTGAGCACAATGCGCTGCACGAAAATGCCCGGCGTGTGGATCGCGTCTGGATCGAGTTCGCCCACTTCAACGATTTCCTCGACTTCCGCGACCGTGATCCTACCGGCCATCGCGCACATCGGGTTGAAGTTGCGCGCGGTGCGGCGATAGATCAGGTTGCCCGATTTGTCGGCCTTCCATGCCTTGACCAACGCGACGTCGGCCGTCAGCGAATGTTCGAGCACGTAATGGTTTTCGCCGAACTGGCGGGTTTCCTTGCCTTCGGCGATCAGCGTGCCGTAGCCGGTGTTCGTGAAGAAGGCGGGAATGCCCGAGCCGCCGGCACGCAGCTTCTCGGCGAGTGTGCCTTGCGGCGTGAATTCGAGCTCGAGTTCGCCGGCCAGATACTGGCGCTCGAACTCCTTGTTCTCGCCCACGTACGACGAAATCATCTTCTTGATCTGGCGCGTTTCGAGCAACAAGCCAAGGCCGAAACCGTCGACGCCCGCATTGTTGCTGATGCAGGTAATGCCCTGCACCTTCGAATCGCGCAACGCCGCGATCAGCGCCTCGGGAATGCCGCACAGCCCGAAGCCGCCGACGGCAAACGTCTGCCCGTCCTTGACGATGTCTTTCAGCGCCTCGGCGGCGCCTGGATAGACCTTGTTCATCAGTATGTCCCTTCCTTTATGGAAACCCGAAACCGGTGCGCCGGCCGCCGGTACGCCGGCTGGCGAATCGTTGCGACTTCGACAAGACGTTCGGCAGGCAAACGCCCGACACGTCATTCTAGTCATCCGCGGGCGGCTTTGCGCTCAGGGCGCCCTGCCTCGCGCCAAAGCACGCCGCGGACACTTCGCCGCTTTGTCATGTGCCCGAAAGATTACGCTGGGCGCGCCATACGGCACAATACGCAAAAATACATAAGTACTTGCCGCCAGCCCATGCCCGCACTGGATTACCAAACCGCGTTCCACCTCGCCCCGATCGGACTCGTGCTGTCGCGCGAGCGGATCATCGAAGACTGCAACGACGAACTGGCGTCGATATTCGGCTGCACGCGCGAGGCGCTGCTCGGCCAGTCGTTCCAGGTGCTGTATCCGTCGACGGACGAATTCGAGCGGATCGGCGCACGGATCCCGCCGATCATGACTGCCCAAGGCAGTTACGCGGACGACCGGATCATGAAGCGGGCCAACGGGGAATTGTTCTGGTGCCACGTGACAGGCCGCGCGCAGCAACGCACGGACCCGCACGCGGCCGGTGTGTGGACTTTCGAGGACTTGAGCGCGACGCGGCGCGTGGCGGTCGAATTGACCCCGCGCGAGCGGGAAATCGCCGCGCAACTGGTGACCGGAAAAACCAGCAAGCAGATCGGACGGGCGCTGGATATCAGCCCGCGCACGGTCGATGTCTACCGCGCGCGCCTGATGCGCAAATACGATACGGGAAATGCGACCGAGCTATTGCAGCGCTTGCTTGGGCATTGAGGGCAGCGAGCGTTGAAAACCGGGTGATAAGCGCTTGCGCTTTGCACGCACGGACAGCTCACGCCGCCGGTTCGGCGGGACAACCGGCGAAAACCAGCGATCAAGCCGCCTTGACCAGCGCCGCGCTCTCGATGGTCGCGCGCAGCCTATCCGGAACCGGCACTGACTTGCCCGCGGCGTAGTCGATCCACACGCAGCGCGCGGCGCCGCGCGCATAGACCGTGTCCGGATCGTCGCCACGCACGAGCTCGAACCCCGTGTCAAAGCTGCTGCGGCCCGGCGTGGCCACGGACATCCGGCCGATCACGTCGCCGGGATAGTGCAACTGCCTGAGAAACTCCATCGATGCGTTGACGATCACCGGCCCCTGCCCG
Organism: Paraburkholderia caffeinilytica; assembly: GCF_003368325.1. NCBI lineage: Bacteria > Pseudomonadati > Pseudomonadota > Betaproteobacteria > Burkholderiales > Burkholderiaceae > Paraburkholderia > Paraburkholderia caffeinilytica. The sequence goes on from NZ_CP031467.1 coordinate 870,988, forward strand.
TCTGCGTTGCTGCCGGCCAAACCCATCTGTTCGAACCAGGAAATCCGCACCTGCTCCATGTAACGGAAATAGACCGTGTTGTTCACATGGCCGAATGCGTCCATGTCGCCCCAACGGATCGGCATCGACATTTCAAAAACTGCGTGAAAATCACTCATCGTACTTCCGTACTTCTTTAACGGGTTGAAACGAGGGCAAAACCGGCGCGTGGGCCGGCGCAAACAGGACAAAAAACCGCAGCCGGTAGACGCGTTCAGGCGAGCCCGAACCCATCGTCGGCGGCAATCACCGAGCCGTTGATGAACTGCGATTCGTCGGCCGCCAGCAGCAGCAACAGCCCGTCAAGATCCTCCGGCTTGCCGACACGATGACGCGGCAGCATCGACACCAGCTTCTGCCCCTGCTCGGTCGACCAGTGATGATGGTTGATCTCGGTATCGATATAGCCCGGGCAGATGGCGTTGACGTTGATGCCGTGCTTGCCCCACTCCAGCGCCATGGCCTTCGTCATATGGACGACGGCTGCCTTGCTCATCGAATACAGGCCGATCTGCGGCAGCACCCGCAAACCCGCCATCGACGCGATATTGATGATCCGGTATGACGGTTTCTGCGCGCCGTTGCCGCGCATGATCATGCGTTTGGCGACTTCCTGGGCGACAAAGAAAGCACCGCGCGTGTTAGTGTCGAACACGTATTCGAAGTCGGCCGGCGTGACCTCCGAAAGCTTCTGCGTGGTCGACACGCCGGAGTTGTTCACCAGAATGTCGATCGTGCCCGCCTCGGTTTCCGCGTGGGCGACGGCCGACTTGATGCTCTGATAGTCCGTGACGTCGAGCGAAACAACGTGCGCCGCGCCGCCCGAGGCTTCGATCTCGGCGCGCAACTCCTTCAGGCGCTCGGTGCGTCGGCTCGCCAGCACGACCTTGGCGCCCGCCTGCGACAATACTTGAGCAAAGCGCTTCCCCAACCCGCTCGAGGCGCCGGTGATCAGCGCGACCTTGCCTTCCAGATTGATCGAACGGCCCATTGTCGTTCCCTTGTTCGGTTGTTGTTGCAGACGCGGTTGACGGGTGCGGTAAGCCCGTCGTTGCGGGTCATACCGTATCACAGAAATAGAACGATCGTGCTAATCTACACTCATCGGGTTGCAGTGGCGCAGACCATCGCCCACAATACGATCCCGAAAAAAGCATTCTAACGGTAACAAGAGGAGCATCAATGACCCCCGCAAGTCTCATTGAGCAATACGGTCCACGCGAGTCGATGGAATACGACGTCGTGATCGTCGGCGGCGGCCCGGCTGGCCTGTCCGCGGCGATCCGCCTGAAGCAGCTGGCGGCTGAGAAAGGCGTCGAGATTGGCGTGTGCGTACTGGAGAAAGGCTCGGAGATCGGGGCTCATATCCTGTCGGGCGCGGTGATGGATCCGCGCGCCATCACCGAACTGATTCCGGACTGGAAGGAAAAAGGCGCGCCGCTGACGGTGGACGTGACCGAAGACAAATTCCTGTTCCTGACGGAAACCGGCTCGAAGAGCGTGCCGGTCTGGGCGCTGCCGGACAACTTCAAGAACCACGGCAACTACGTGATCAGCCTCGCGAACGTCACGCGCTGGCTGGGTCAGCAGGCCGAAGCGCTGGGCGTCGAGATCTTCCCGGGCTTTCCGGCTGCCGAAATCCTGTACAACGACGACGGATCGGTCAAAGGCGTGGCCACCGGCAATCTCGGCATCGGCAAGGACGGCGAGCCGACCGAGAACTTCCAGCTCGGCATGGAATTGCACGCGAAGTACACGCTGTTCTGCGAGGGCGCGCGCGGGCACCTCGGCCGCCAGCTGAACGACAGGTTCAAGCTGCGCGAAGGCGTCGATCCGCAGGTCTACGGGATCGGCATCAAGGAGCTGTGGGAAATCGACCCGTCGAAACACAAGCCGGGTCTGGTGATGCACACGGCCGGCTGGCCGCTGGAAAACGACACCTACGGCGGCTCGTTCCTCTATCACATGGACAACAACCAGGTGGTGGTGGGCTTCGTGGTCGGCCTCGGCTATACGAACCCATATCTGTCGCCGTTCGAGGAATTCCAGCGCTACAAGACGCATCCGGCGATCCGCGCGGTGCTCGAAGGCGGCAAGCGCGTGTCGTACGGCGCGCGGGCGATCACCGCGGGCGGCCTGCTGTCGCTGCCGAAGCTGGTGTTCCCGGGCGGCGCGCTGGTGGGCGACGATGCCGGCTTCCTGAATGCATCGCGGATCAAGGGCAGCCACGCGGCGATCAAGACCGGCATGCTCGCGGCTGACGCGGCATTCGATGCGGTGCAGGCCGGCCGTCAGTCGGACGAACTCACCGCTTATCCGGAGAGCTTCAAGACGTCATGGCTGCACACGGAGTTGCATCGGGCGCGCAACTTCAAGCAATGGATGAGCAAGGGCCTGTACCTCGGCACGCTGATGGTGGGTCTCGAGCAGAAGGTGCTCGGCGGCAACGTGCCGTGGACGCTGCATCACCAGCATTCGGATCACGAGATGCTGAAACCTGCGTCGCAGTGCAAGCCGATTGTCTATCCGAAGCCGGATGGGAAACTGACATTCGACCGGCTGTCTTCCGTGTTCATCTCGAACACCAATCATGAAGAGAATCAGCCGGCTCACCTGACGCTGAAAGATCCTTCGGTGCCGGTCAATGTGAACTGGCAGACGTATGCCGGTCCGGAGTCACGCTACTGCCCGGCCGCGGTGTACGAGTTCGTGAAGAACGACGACGGCAACGAGCGGCTCGTGATCAACGCGCAGAACTGCGTGCACTGCAAGACCTGCGACATCAAGGACCCGACGCAGAATATCGTGTGGGTGACGCCTGAAGGTGGCGGCGGGCCTAACTATCCGAACATGTGATTCGGTGTTTGTTTGCCGTGCGCGGAGCCTGTTCGTCTCTCCGCGTGCGGCACGCAGACAATCGCGCCGTGCAGGAAAAAGATAAACAGGCATCTGCCGCAGGCGTAGTGCCAACGCTGCCGCAAAGCAAAAAAGCTCAAGCGCCCCGCATCATTTCAATCCGCTCTCGCACGCTAGCCAGCACCGGCGCCCACGCACCAATCTCAGGCTGCCGAAAGAGCTCGATCGAATCGTACCAGGCCGTGGTACGCGACTCGTCGCCCCAAAACCACGCCGACACATGATCGATCATCAAGCACGTCGGCACGCCCAGCGCTCCCGCCAGATGCGCAGGTCCGCTGTCGATCGTAACGACCAGATCGAGATTCGCCAGCAACGCAGCGACATCGTCGAATCCGGACTGGAAATGGTGCGTCAGGTCCACAACATCGAGACCCTCGGCCCGCCACTGCGCGACAGTCTCGCTGCGCCCAGGCGACAACGCAAACCAGGTCACGCCCGGCACGCTCAATAGCGGCTCGAGTTGCCCGACAGGCACCGACCGCCGCATATCGCGGATATGCTCAGGATTCCCGTTCCACACCAAACCGACGTTGCGACTACCCGGCTTGCCAGCCGTGTGCGCATGGACCCGCTCGCGCCATGCGTGCACACGCGCGGACTCGGCGCTCAGATACGGCGCACCCCACCCGTTTGCATCGACGACGCCAAGCCGCAACGGCAAGCTCATCAGCCCGCAATGAAAGTCAGGCTGCGTTTCAAGGTTCGTTTCGAGCGGCAAGTCGGCGGGCAGCATCCGTTCGAATAGATGCCGCAACGGCCCGTCGTGACCGAAGATCACCCGGCCACCTTCGCGGCGCGCCCGCTCGGCCAGCAGCGGCAGAAAGCGCACCGCCCAAAGACAATCGCCATTGCCCTGCTCGCCGTACACGATCAGCGTCTTGCCTTCCAGCGATTCGCCCTGCCAAGGTGCGCTGATTGCAGCGAGCGCATGCTGCGCGTTATTCAAATCGTCGCCGAACGCGACGCGTGATTCGTAGTGCGCCCAGCCTTCGGCGAAACGTCCCGTGCGGATTTCGAGCTCCGACAGATCGAACAGTGCGTGCGCGTTGTTCGGCGACAGCACGAGCACTTGCCTGAGCAATGCTTCCGCTTCGGCAAAACGTGCCTGCTCCTTGATGCACAACGCGAGCTTGTGAAGCGCCACCGGATTGGCGGGCACGACGCGCACCGCTTCGCACAGCAGCCGCTCGGCGGTGTCGAAATCGTTGCGCTGCTGGACAGCGGCGGCACGCCAGATCAGCGCGTTGGCGTCTTCGCCGTTCCGTTCGAGAAGCAGCGTAGTGGAGGATTCGACAAGCGCCCAGTCGCGCACGATGAAGGCCGTCTGCGCAATCGTGTGAAGCAGTGTGGGTTCGCAGGCGGAATCGAGTTGCCAGGCGCGCAGCAGCGCGGCAAGCGCTTCGCGCCGGCGGGTTATGTCGCGCCCGGCTCGTTGCAGCAGCGTTTGCCCGAACGCGAGGCAATCGGCCGCGCGGGCATGCGGCGCGGTGGCGCGCGCACGCAGGTCCGCGAGTTGGTTGTCTGCCGGCCCGGTGTTCGTATCGGTCATTGAAACGACGCTGCGCGCGGTAGGAGAACGCTCAGAGAGCGTCCTTTACGGCGCGCTCGCGGCGATCTTCGGCGTGCTCACAGCGACGTCGCCGCATTGCGCACGGTGGCGCAGCGCGTGATCGATCAGCACCAGCGCGAGCATGGACTCGGCGATCGGCGTGGCACGGATGCCGACGCACGGGTCATGGCGCCCAAACGTTTCGACGATGGCCGGCTGCCCCGCCTTGTCGATCGAGCGGCGCGGCGTGCGAATGCTCGACGTCGGCTTGATCGCGATCGACACGGTGATGTCCTGTCCGGTCGAAATACCGCCGAGCACACCACCCGCGTGATTGCCGACGAAGCCTTCCGGCGTCAATTCGTCGCCGTGCACCGAACCGCGTTGCGCGACGCTGGCGAAACCCGCGCCGATTTCCACGCCCTTCACCGCGTTGATGCCCATCATGGCGTGCGCGATATCCGCATCGAGGCGATCGAACAGTGGTTCGCCGAGTCCGACCGGCACACCGGAAGCCACGACGTTGATGCGCGCGCCGATCGAGTCGCCGTCTTTACGCAACGCGTCCATATACGCTTCCAGCTCCGGCACGATCTCGGCATTCGGAACGAAGAACGGATTTTCACGCACATGCGCCCAGTCGACGAACGGCACGTCGATCTCGCCCAGCGCCGCCATGTAGCCGCGAATTTCAGTGCCGAACTTTTCGCGCAGCCATTTCTTCGCGACTGCACCGGCCGCGACGGTCGGTGCAGTCAGACGGGCCGACGAGCGGCCGCCGCCGCGATAGTCGCGAATGCCGTATTTCTGCCAGTAGGTGTAGTCGGCGTGACCGGGACGGAAGGTGTCCGCGATATTGCCGTAGTCCTTGCTGCGCTGGTCGGTGTTGCGGATCAGGAGCGCGATCGGCGCGCCGGTGGTCTGGCCTTCGAACACGCCCGACAGGATCTCGACCTTGTCTTCTTCCTGGCGCTGCGTGACGTGGCGCGACGTGCCGGGTTTGCGGCGGTCGAGTTCAAGCTGGATGTCGGCTTCGCCAAGCGCCATGCCCGGCGGGCAGCCGTCGATCACGCAGCCGATAGCGGGGCCGTGCGATTCGCCGAAGGTCGTGACAGTGAAAAGCGTACCGAGCGTGTTGCCGGACATGGGCGTCGTCCAAAGAAATGCGGGGAAAGCACCATTATGCCAGCCTGGCAGGGGCCAGGGCCGGGTTGCTTGCCGGTCTATGACTTCTGGACAAGTCGTGGGGGAGCGGAAGTACGGTGCGGCAGTACACGTCGGCGCGCACGACGCCGGTCGCCGCCGGCTGCGCCCGCGAACGCCGTCGCGCCTGGGTTTGCAGCACGAGTCCGGCCGACGGCCAGGTATCCGGACGCGCTACTTCCGTGCCCCGCGCAACTCGGTGACGATCTGCTGCAGCACTTCAGGCGTCGCGTGCGCGGGATCGATCGGCTCGCCCACCGCCAGCGTCAGCCGGCTCATCACGCCCTTCTGGACCGGCCGCGGCCAGTGCGCGTCGTTGGCGCGCGAAAACACGCTACCCCACAGCCCGCGCAGCGCCATCGGTATCACCGGCGCCGGTGCCCGGCGGACGATCTCGGTCACGCCGTGGCGGAACGGATTCATCTCGCCTGTCTTCGTCAACTTGCCCTCCGGAAAGATGCAGACCAGATCGCCCTCGACGAGCGCCTCGGCGCAGCGCTCATAGGCGCGCGTCAGCAATTCCGGATCCTGATGGGCAGGTGCGATCGGAATTGCCTTCGCATGGCGGAACACCCAGCCGGCGAAGGGCGATTTGAAGATCTGATGATCCATTACGAAGCGGATTGGCCGTGGGCTCTCGGCCATGATGACGATCGCGTCGACAAAGCTCACGTGGTTGCACACCAGCACAGCCGCGCCCTCTTCCGGAATCCGCTCGGCATGCACCAGGCGAATCCGGTAGAACGTATGCACCAGCACCCAGGCGACAAAGCGCAGCAAAAACTCGGGCACGAGCGAATAAATGTATGTCGCGACGACAATATTCAGCAGCGCGGTGACGAGGAAAATCGCCGGGATACTGAAGCCCGCCGCGGTCAATCCCATCGCCATCAACGCCGAGACGATCATGAACAGCGAATTCAGGATATTGTTCGCGGCGATGATGCGCGCGCGGTGGCTCGGCTGGCTGCGGCTCTGGATCAGCGCATAGAGCGGCACGCTGTAAAGGCCGCCGAACATGGCCAGCAGAAACAGATCGGCCAGCACGCGCCAATGGGCCGGCCGCACGAGGAATTCGCCGACGCTCAGCAGATGCCCGGCGGCTGGCAACGCATGACTCGCGAAGAACAGATCGATCGCGAACACGCTCATGCCGATCGAGCCGAGCGGCACGAGGCCGATTTCGATGCGCCGCTTCGAGAGCCTTTCGCACATCAGCGAACCGAGGCCGATGCCGATCGAAAACGTGCCGAGCAGCACGGTCACGACGTCCGGATCGGCGGACAGCACGTTTTTCGCGAAACTGAAAAACGAGGACAGAAAAGTGGCGCCGACGAACCACAGCCAGGAGATCCCCAGGAGGCTCAGAAACACCGTCCGGTTTTCGCGCGCGAGTTTCAGGTTGCGCCACGTCTCGCTGACCGGATTCCAGTTGATGCGCAGATCGGGTTGCGGCGCCGCCGTGACTGGCACGAAGTTCGACACGAGCCGCCCCACCAGCGCAATCCCGACACAGGCGCAGGCCAGCACCACCGCGCCATGCTCGACAAATCCCGCACCCACGCCGCCGACAATTGTGCCGATCAGGATCGCGACGAAAGTGCCCATTTCGACCATCCCGTTACCGCCGACCAGTTCCGACTTCGACAGATGCTGCGGCAGATACGAATACTTGACTGGTCCGAACACGGTCGAATGGACGCCCATCAGAAACGTGCACAGATACAGCAACGGCGCGCTATGCAGCCAGAAACCCGCGCCGCCGATCAGCATCACGACGATCTCGAAGCTCTTGACGAAGCGCGTGAGCATCGCCTTGTCGTATTTGTCCGCGATCTGGCCCGAGGTGGCCGACAGCAGCACGAACGGCAGAATGAAGATCGCCGAAATCAGGAACGCCGCGGTTTTCGGATCGACACCGGAAAAGCGCGCCGCCTGATACGTGACGAGCGACGTGAAGCCGATCTTGAACACGTTGTCGTTCATCGCGCCGAGAAACTGGGTCCAGAAAAACGGTGCGAAGCGGCGCTGGCCAAGCAGGCGGAACTGGGACTCGTGCGTCTCGTGGGAGCGGGAGGCACGGCGGGCAGCAGGTAACGGACGATCGCTCATGAGGTTCGGAAAACGGGCTAAAAGAGCAGCAAAGGGAAAAGCGCCGGGCACAAAAAAAGCGCACGCTTTCGCGCGCGCCTTGACCGCTTCTTCACACTCACGGCAACGGCGCGAACGCCGCTGTGAGCCACCGCGCGTGAGTTAGCGCGGCGCCGGTTGCTGTTCCTGCGGTTCTTCCGGCCAGTCGCGGATGTAGGCCTTGAGCATGCGGTTTTCGAAACCCTGCTCTTCGACCACCGCCTTCGCGACGTCGTAGAACGAGATCACGCCCATCAGCGTGCGGCTTTCCAGCACCGGCAAATAGCGCACGTGATGCTCGAGCATCATGCGGCGCACCTCGTTGACGTCCGTTTCGGGCGTGCAGGTGAGCGGATGGTCGTCCATCAACTTGCGGATCGTGGAGGTGCCGAGGCTGCCGCCGTGCTTGCTCAAGGTCAGAATGATTTCGCGAAACGTCAGCATGCCGACGAGGTCGCCGTATTCCATCACGACCAGCGAGCCGATATCGTGCTCGGCCATCGTATTGACTGCGTCGTGCAGCGTGGTATCCGGCGTAACCGTGAAAAGGGTGTTGCCTTTGACTTTAAGAATGTCGCTGACTCGCATGATTTGTCTCCGTGATACTCGCTAAGCCGATATTGCCTGAATGACTTTCGATCCTAGCGGAAAGGTCCATAAAAGGAAAGCGGCCCGCCCACCAAGGCGCCACGGGCGTTTGCAAGGTCGGCCCGGGGTCGTTGAGCGTGCCCACATTGGCCAACCCGCGGGAAAACCGCGCTTGAAGCGATCCGTGCCGGTGATAGGATGGCCGCCACTTTCACCTTTCGCGAGGCCGTCCGTGGCCTCGCCGCCCAGCATGTCCGCCAACCGTTTCGATACGCTTGCGCTGCACGCCGGCGCCGCGCCCGACCCGACCACCGGCGCGCGCGCCACGCCTATTTACCAGACTACCTCGTTTTCGTTCCGCGACTCGGACCACGCCGCGGCGCTCTTCAATATGGAACGCGCCGGCCACGTCTACTCGCGCATCTCGAATCCGACCGTGGCCGTGTTCGAGGAGCGCGTGGCCGCGCTGGAAAACGGCGCGGGCGCGATCGGCACCGCCAGCGGCCAGGCCGCGCTGCATCTGGCGATCGCCACGTTGATGGGCGCCGGCTGCCATATCGTCGCCTCCAGCGCGCTGTACGGCGGCTCGCATAACCTGCTGCACTACACGCTGCGGCGCTTCGGCATCGAAACGACCTTCGTCAAACCGGGCGACCTCGACGCGTGGCGCGCCGCACTGCGCCCGAACACGCGCCTGCTGTTTGGCGAGACGCTCGGCAATCCGGGCCTCGACGTGCTCGATATCGCCGCGGTGGCGCAGCTCGCGCATGAGCACCGCGTGCCGCTGCTGGTCGATTCGACCTTCACCACGCCCTATCTGCTCAAGCCGTTCGAGCATGGCGCCGACTTCGTCTATCACTCGGCGACCAAATTCCTCGGCGGCCACGGCACCACGATCGGCGGCGTACTCGTGGACGGCGGCACGTTCGACTTCGACGCGTCTGGCCGTTTCCCCGAATTTACCGAACCGTACGAAGGATTTCACGGCATGGTGTTCGCCGAGGAAAGCACGGTCGCGCCGTTCCTCCTGCGCGCGCGCCGCGAGGGCTTGCGCGACTTCGGCGCGTGCCTGCACCCTCAGGCCGCCTGGCAACTGCTGCAAGGCATCGAGACGCTGCCGCTACGCATGGAACGGCACGTCGCGAATACGCGCAAGGTGGTCGAGTTCCTGTGCGCGCACCCTGCCGTCGAAGCCGTCGCCTACCCCGAACTGGCGTCGCATCCGGACCATGCGCTCGCGAAGCGTTTGCTGCCACGCGGCGCGGGCGCGGTGTTCAGCTTCAATCTGCGCGGCGACCGCGCTGCCGGGCGCAGCTTCATTGAGGCGCTTTCGCTGTTCTCGCATCTCGCCAACGTTGGCGACGCGCGCTCACTGGTCATCCATCCCGCATCGACAACGCACTTCCGCATGGACGCTGCCGCGCTCGCCGCAGCCGGCATCGCGGAAGGCACGATCCGCCTGTCGATCGGTCTTGAGGACCCCGACGATCTGATCGACGACCTCAAACGCGCGCTGAAAGCCGCGCAGAAAGCGAGCGGGACAACTGCGCCGGGGAGTGGACCATCCGGTCCGTCCAACACGGTAAAAGACAGCCATTCCGGCTCGCCCGCTGCTTCGGCAAACGGCAGCCCATCCGCCCCGCCCGCCGATACCGACGGATCTCGCCCGGAGTCCGCATGATCCTCACCGTTCAAGGCAAGCCCGCCTACGCGTACACCGGCGGCAAGCCATTCGACCCCAGCCGGCCAACCGCCGTGTTCATTCACGGCGCCGAACATGACCATAGCGTGTGGGCATTGCAAACGCGGTACTTCGCGCATCACGGCTTCGGCGTGCTGGCGGTCGATCTGCCCGGACACTGCCGCAGCGCCGGCCCCGCGCTCACCACCGTGACGGCAATGGCCGACTGGCTGGCCGCCCTGCTCGATGCCGCCGGCGTGCAGCGCGCCTTCGTGGCCGGCCATAGCATGGGCTCGCTGATCGCCCTCGACTTCGCCGGCCGCTATCCGCAGCGCGTGACGCATCTGGCGCTGCTCGCCACCGCCGTGCCGATGGCCGTCTCCGACACCTTGCTCGACGCCGCCCTGCATCGCGAGTCCGATGCAATCGACATGGTCAATCAATGGTCGCACTCGACACTCGCCGCCAAGCCCTCGTGCCCCGGCCCGGGCTTCTGGCTGCACGGCATGAACCAGCGATTGATGGAACGTGTCTCGGCAAGCGGCGAGACGCATCTGTTCCACACCGACTTCACCGCCTGCAATAGCTACGCGGACGGTCTCACACGCGCCACGGAGGTGCGGTGCCCAACGCGCCTGATCGTGGGCCGGCGCGATGCGATGACACCGCCCCGTGCTGCCAAAGCGCTCGCCGCCGCACTCTCCCAAGCCGGCGTACCGGCCGACACGGTCACGCTCGAGGCCGGCCATGCGTTGATGACCGAGCAGCCCGATGCCACACTCGACGCGCTGTTCAGCTTCGCCTCGAAAGCCGCGGGCGCCGTTCCAACCGGCGTTCGATAGTTGCTGCGAGTCGTCACGATAACCGGGCATGTGGAGGCGCGCCATCGGCCGAATGGCCAGGTTGCGCGCATCGCCCGATAGCCGCACAATGGGTCAAGCCTGTCCTGTTTCGAGCACGCTCCGAGCAGATCGGTGCGCCGCGAAGCAACCTGGGAGCGACGGGCACGGAATCGAGTAGCGTCGACATTCGGAGGCCATCATGGCTCAAACCGCGCACACCGATCACTTCGCGAGTTTCGCGGAGTTTTATCCGTACTACCTGAGCGAGCATCGCAACACGGTATCGCGGCGGCTGCATTTCGTGGGTTCGCTCGGCGTGATCGGCTGCCTTGCCATGGCGCTCGCCACCGGCGACTGGCTATGGCTGCCGGCCGCTGTGATCTGCGGATATGGCTTTGCCTGGGTCGGGCATTTCTTCTTCGAGAAGAACCGGCCGGCTACCTTCCGGCATCCGCTGTATAGCCTGATGGGCGATTGGGTGATGTTCAAGGACATCTGCGTCGGCAAGATTTCGCTGTAGGTTTGGCGTCCTGTGCCTTCGGCCAGGGTTTCGCCGTGAGTTTAGCCTGCCTGATGCGGCCACTCAGGCATCCGTGAATTGCCGCAGCTTCGGGCAGCCTGATGTGGCATTCAGGCATCCACGATTGCCGCAGCTTCAGGCAGCCTGATGTGGCATTCAGGCATCCATGATTTGCTGCGGCTTCAGGCAGCCTGATGTGGCATTGAAGAAGTGCCCTGCTCGCTTTCCTGGGCGCGCGCTGCTCGCGCGGCAGCACGAGCAGCCAGCAGCGTAGCGAGCGTCACTTTCAGCTTGTCGTTTTCCAGCGCCGCCAGCAGCGTCTGGCCGTCCACGCGTGTAGAAGCAAGTTCAAGCTGATAATCCAGCTCCGCGCGGTCGATCACGAACAGGCCGAACAGGCGCTCGACCGTGATCTGCGCAGGATTCGCCAGCAGCAGGAAGTGCTCGCGCGTGTCGTCGTCCTGCAAGCGCGCGATCCATTCGATCTCCTCGAGCTTTTGCAGCAGCTTGAGCGTGGTATCCATCTCGCGGCGAAGCATACGCGAGAGTTCCGGCACCGTGTGGCCACGCTTGCCCGAATCGCGCGCTTCCGAGAGCCGCGCGAGGAGCTCAAGCGAATCGAACAGATCGCTGCCCTCGAAAGTCGGCCGGTGAAACTGGCCAATGCGGATCGCCGGCAACGCCGAGGCGATCATCGCGCCGGCCAGCGCGATGAACCAGCATAGATACATCCACAGCAGAAACAGCGGCACGGCGGCAAATGCGCCGTACACCGTCGTGTAGGTGGGAATGCGGCGCACGTAATAGCCAAAGCCGCGCTTGGCGAGTTCGAAGGCGACCGCGGCAGCCACCCCGCCGATCACGGCATCGCGCCACTCCACCCGGCAGTTCGGCAGAAACACGTACAGCATCGTGAAGGCGAGCGCCGTCAACGGCAGCGCAGCACTGGTCAGCGCCCAATCGATCACCGGCGGAATATGTTGAACGGCCGTAGTAAGCGCCATGGAGCGCGTGAACAGATAGGAGGAAATCGACAGGCTCACGCCGATCAGAATCGGGCCGAGCGTGATGATTGCCCAGTAGACCAGGATGCGCTGCGCGATTGGCCGCGCCTTGCGCACCCGCCAGATCACGTTGAAAGCGGATTCCACGGTCATCATCGTCATCACGGCGGTGACGAACAGAAAAATCATGCCGATGGTCGTGAGGCCCTTGGCCTTCGACGCGAACTGATTCAGATAGTCGAAAATCTGACTGTTGAGTTGCGCGGGCATCAGATGGTCGGCGAGAAATATCTGCAGCGACATCTGAAACGAACTGAAAAGCGGAAACGCGGTGAACAGCGCGAACGCGACCGTGGCGAGCGGCACGAGCGCGAGCATGGTAGTGAACGTGAGGCTGCCGGCCACCTGCGGAATGCGGTCTTCGCTACTGCGCTTTGCCGCAAACTGCGCGAGCCGTTTGAGCGTGTCGAGATCGAAACGCACCCTGGACAACAAACCCACCTCCCTACCTCCCTGCTTCGTAAAACGGTGTTTCAGGACCTTGCGCGAGGCCTGGCCGAATGGCTATGGATGGCCTGTGCAGCGGACCCAGCCCCTATAATACCCGTTCACCAATGAGGCCTATGAAAGACATTCTCGTGCTCTATTACAGCCGTCACGGCGCCACGCGCGAGCTTGCGCTGGCGATCGCGCACGGCGTCGACAGCGTCCCCGGCATGCAGGCGCGCGTGCGCACCGTACCGGCGGTTTCCACCGTCTGCGAAGCAACCCAGCCCGATATCCCCGCTGAAGGGCCGCCCTACGTCGAACTGCGCGACCTCGAGGAATGCGCCGGTCTCGCGCTCGGTTCGCCTACCCGCTTCGGCAACATGGCCGCGTCGCTGAAATACTTTCTCGACGGCACCACGCCGCAGTGGCTTTCGGGCGCGCTGTCCGGCAAACCGGCCTGCGTGTTCACCTCCACCGGCAGCTTGCACGGCGGCCAGGAGTCGACGCTGCTGTCGATGATGCTGCCGCTTCTGCATCACGGCATGCTGATCGTCGGCATTCCATACACCGAGAGCGCGCTCTCCACCACGCAAACCGGCGGCACACCCTATGGCGCGTCGCATTTCGCACGCGCGGGCACGGCCGAACAGGGTATCTCCGCCGACGAAAAGACGCTCGCGATTGCCCTCGGCGCCCGCGTTGCCCGCACGGCGGCGTCCATGAGCGAACGGCCGTGAGCGCAACCGCCTTGCCCGTGCAGCAAAACCGCGCTGCCGCGCTCGGTGCCAGCACCGCCTTGCTCGCGCTGATCGTCTTGTCCGTCGCGTGGGAATGGTGGCTCGCGCCGCTGCGTCCGGGCGGTTCGGCGCTGGTGCTCAAAGCCGTGCCGCTACTGCTCGCCCTGCCCGGCGTGTGGCGGCGCCGGCTTTACACGCTGCAATGGGCGTCGATGCTGATCCTGCTGTATTTTGCCGAGGGCATCGTGCGCGGCTGGAGCGACCCCGGCCTGAGCGCCCGCCTCGGCTGGCTCGAAGCCGCCCTCGCCGTGGTTTTTTTCATCTGCACGCTCGCGTACGTCGCGCCGTTCAAGCGCGCGGCAAAACGGGTGGCCAGGCAGGCAGCACAAGAGAACGCACAGCAAAACGCCGGGCAGGCCGAGGAAAGCACATGATGAGAGCAGCGCTTTTCGCGTCGCTTTTTGTGCCGCCTTTTGCGCCGCCTCTCGCGTCACTTCCCGCGCAACCTGTCCGCCGAACATCCTGACCGACCAACATGACCCAAGCCGCATTCCTCTCCGCTTGCCGCGACGCCATCGGCGCCGCCCAGGTGCTCACCGACCCGCACGACACCGCCCCCTACCTCACCGACTGGCGCCGCCGCTACACCGGCGCGGCCTGCGCGGTGCTCTGCCCGGCCACGCCTGACGAAGTCGCGGCGCTCGTCAAACTCGCCGTCGAACATCGCATCGCGCTGGTGCCGCAAGGCGGCAACACCGGTCTGGCCGGCGGCGCCACGCCGGATGCAAGCGGTGCGCAGGCGGTCATCAGTCTGCGGCGTCTGAATCGCGTGCGCGACATCGATCCGCACAACAACACGATCACCGTCGAAGCCGGCGTGATCCTCGCCGAAGTCCAGAAGCACGCCGAGGAAGCGGGCCGCCTGTTCCCCCTGAGCCTTGCCGCGGAAGGCAGCTGCACGATCGGCGGCAATCTCGCCACCAACGCGGGCGGCACCGGCGTACTGCGCTACGGCAACACGCGCGAGCTGTGTCTCGGCCTGGAAGTGGTCACGCCGCAAGGCGAACTGTGGGACGGCCTGCGCGGACTGCGCAAGGACAATACCGGCTACGACCTGCGCGATCTGTTCATCGGCGCGGAAGGCACGCTCGGCATCATCACCGCCGCCGTGCTCAAGCTGCATCCGCAGCCGGCCGCACGCGTCACGGCGCTCGCCGCCCTCGCGTCGCCACATGCGGCGCTCGATTTCCTGTCGCTCACGCAACGCGTCGCCGGGCCGCTTCTGACCGGTTTCGAACTGATGTCGGATTTCTGCCTTCGGCTGGTGGGCCGGCATTTCGAGCAGATGCGCTACCCGTTCGCCGATCCACATGCGCAAATCGTGCTATTGGAACTGTCGGACAGCGAAAGCGAGGCGCACGCGCGCGGACTGTTCGAACGTCTGATGGAAACCGCGCTCGAAGAAGGTCTGGTCGAAGACGCGGTGGTCGCGGAAAGTCTCGCGCAGTCACGGGCATTCTGGAATTTGCGCGAACACATCCCACTCGCGCAGGCCGAGGAAGGGTTGAACATCAAACACGATATCGCGGTGCCGATTTCACGCATCGGCCACTTTATCGAGGAAACCGACGCGGCAATCGCGCAAGCCGTGCCGGGCGTGCGCATGGTCACGTTCGGGCATCTCGGCGACGGCAATCTGCATTACAACGTGCAGGCGCCCGAGGGCGTCGACGCAAAAGCATTCCTCAGGACCTGGCAAAGCCCGATCAACCAGATCGTCTACGACAGCGTGCACCGGCATCGTGGCAGCATCAGCGCGGAACACGGCCTCGGCCAGCTGAAAATCGACGAAGCGATGCACTACAAGCAGGATGTCGAGGTGCAGTTGATGCGCGCCGTCAAACGCGCGCTGGATCCGCAGAACCTGATGAATCCGGGCAAAGTGCTACGCTAGGGATTGGAGCCTTCACCTTCTGGTGCGAGGCTCATGGGAGGAGTCGTCGTGAAGATTCGCGTGCTGTCCGATCTGCATCTGGAATACGACGAGCCCGAGCTGATTCCGCATGCGCACGCGGATCTGATCGTGCTGGCCGGCGACATCCACAATCACGCGGCCGGCCCGCGCTGGGCCGCGCAGACTTTCGACGGCGCCGTGCCGGTGATCTACGTGCCTGGCAATCACGAGTACTACGACGGCGAATTCGGCGCGCTCGAAACCGCTCTCTACGACGCAGCCGCGCAGGTCGACAACGTCCACGTGCTCAATAACGCCGCGCTGATCGACCCGCAAGGCCGCTGGCGCGTGCTCGGCGCCACCTTGTGGACCGACTTCGCGTTATACGGCGCGGACCCTGACACGCTCACGGAGTCCATCGACGCATCGCGCCGGGTGATGCTCGACTTCCGCGGCCTGATCCAGATGAACTGGCCGCACGACACCCAGGACTCGCCGCGCGACTTCACTCCTGACGATTCTCTCGCGCTGCACCGGCGGGCGCGTGCCTGGCTCGAAAGCGAGCTGGCGAAGCCGTTCGGCGGCAAGACGATCGTCGTCACGCATCACGCGCCGCATCGGCAGAGCCTGGCCGAGCGCTATGCCGAAGACCGCGCGTCGGCCGGTTTCGTCAATCATTTGCCGGACCTGGTGCGCTCGCCCGTCGCGCTGTGGATTCACGGGCATACGCATACGTCATTCGATTACACCGTGAACGGCACGCGCGTGGTCTGCAATCCGCGCGGCTATCTCGACCGGCGCACCCGTCAGCCGGAAAATCCGCAGTTCACGTGGGATAAAGTCGTCGAGATATAGCGTCGGCTTGGGGCCGATCTGGGTAGCGCGGCCAGACGCCACGCACTACGCTGTGGTTGTCGTTGGATTCGGGTCGGGCCGGCTCGTGGTCAACGTCTCGGCGTTTCGGCGTTTCGGCGTTTCGGCGTCTCGGCGTCTCGGCGTCTCGGCGTCTCGGCGTCTCGGCGTTTCGGGCTCAGCTTCGGCCGCTTCGGCGCCAGGCCAAATCGCCTGAATGGCTCGGATAGCTCGAGTCGGCCAAACCCGCCAGCAGTGATCTCAGGAGGTCGCTCATGTGTGGTCGAATCAGCCAATACCGCGATCCGTATCTGTACGCACAGCAGCTCGGCCTCGCCGATCCGCTCATGCTGTTCGACGACGCCGACCGCCGTCCCGGCTACAACCTCGCGCCTGGCACTCATCCGCTCGCGATTTACCCGGACCAAACGCTGCACGCGATCCATTGGGGCTACTGCCCGGATTGGGCACGCGAACAGCATCTGCCGCAGACGATCAACGCGCGCGCCGAAACCGCGCCGCACACGCGCTACTTCAAGGACCTGTGGAAAACCGGGCGGGTTATTGTGCCGGCAGACGGCTGGTTCGAATGGCGCATGGAAGCGGCGCCCGGAACGTCGCACGAGGATAACGCAGCGCAAGTCGAGGCAACGGTCCGCCAGCCCTACTTCGTGCACCTGAAAAGCGACGCGCCGATGTACCTCGCGGCCCTATCGAGCGTACGCGGCACGGAACCGCAAACGGAAGGCATGGGGCTGGTGATCGTAACAGCCACCGCCGACGCGGGCCTAATCGACGTACACGGCCGCCGCCCGCTGGTGTTCGCGCCGGAGGCGGCGCGCCGCTGGCTGGATCCGGCCCTGCAGTTCGACGAACTCGAAGAACTCGCGCGCAGCGCCTGCCTACCCGCCGCGCGATTCCGCTGGCACCGGGTGAGCCCAGAGGTGGACCGCACACTCAATGACGAGCCGGATCTGATCAAAGCGCTGCACTGAACGTGCGGAGCGCGGATCGAAACAGTTCGAAGCGGTTCGAAAGGGTTCGGCACCCCGACCGCACCGGCGCGGCAACCCGCAAGACGCACCGAAAAAATGCAACAACAAGCTCAATTGCCGCGCGCCCAGTGACCCAGCGGCCTAACGCGCCGGCCAGCCTCAACGATCGCGCCGCGGTTCCTGCCGATCGGGACGCTCGACCTTGATCGGCACCAGTTGCGGCTGCTGGTCACGCAGGCGGCGCAGCAGATCGCGCGATGCGGCGATTCCGATCAGTCCCAGCATGACGGCCACGCCGATCATCAGATGCGTATCCATGAATCCCTCTTCCTTCAATGGTTGCGGTTGTTGCGATTTGCCGAACGGCGGCTAATTGAACGCGTCCGGCTGAATGCGGCAGCGCATGAACCACACGTTAGCAAATCGACCGCGGCCCAGAAGTAAGGAAATGTTGCGGCGCGGCACTTATGTAACAGACGGTCACGCCATCTCCGCGTGAAACCGTCAACAATGGTCAACCGCCCGCGCGGCACTGCTTCAGGTGCGCGCGAACTGGCGCAACTCTTCCTGATCGACGGCCAGCGTGGCGGGCAGCTCGTCGCGCAGAAATTCGACCCAGGTGCGAATTTTTGCGTCCAGATACTGCCGGGACGGATACAGCGCGTACAGATTCATTTCCTGCGAGGTGTATTCCGGCAACAGCCACACGAGATTCCCGCTACGCAAACCGCTGATCGCGGAGTAGATCGGAATCAGGCCAACCCCCATGCCGCTGCTTACCGCAACCGCCATGGCTTCGGCGACGTTCACCTGAAAGGTGGCCGGGCCGAGGGCAATGGTTTCCTCGCCGTTCGGGCCGTCGAAGATCCATTTCTCGGTCGGGAATATCGGCGTCACCATTTGCAGGCAGGTATGGCGCGCGAGGTCCGAGGGTGTTTGCGGCACGCCGTGCCGCTCCAGATAAGCCGGCGACGCGCACGCAATGCTGAACGCGCTGCCCAGCCGCTGCGACACCAGCCCCGAATCCGGCAGCCCGGTTGCCAGCGTCAGCGAGACGTCGAAGCCTTCGTCGAGCAGATCGGGCATACGCTGCGCGAGCGTCAGTTCGATATGCACATCCGGATAGCGCTCCTGATAGCGGCCCACCGCCGGCACCACATAGTGTTGGCCGAAGCTCGTCATGGCGTGGACCTTGAGCTTGCCGGACGGGCGGGCGTGGGCGTCGCTGGCCTCCGCTTCCGCCTGATCCACGTAAGCGAGGATCTGCTCGCAGCGCTGCAGATAGCGCTCCCCCGCCTCGGTCAACGCAATACGGCGCGTGGTGCGGTTCAACAGACGCGTGCGCAGGTGCGCTTCCAGGTCGGAAACCGCGCGCGACGCGTACGCCGTGGTCGTGTTCAGGTGCTGCGCTGCCCCCGTGAAACTGCCCGCCTCGACGACCCGGACAAATACGCGCATGTTTTGAAGCGTATCCATACTTTTCCCTGTCGATCCGGAGTTAGCGCATCCGCGCTTATATCGACCCTGAGCCGGTGCTTCAGCACCTGCTCCGGCCCCACGCACAGTGCTCCGGTCCCGTGCAACGTGGTTGCCGTTGATCGGTAGCGATTGTTACACGATTCGCAAAGGCGATTATCTCATATCGCGTAAAAATCCCTTGCATCTTTACCCGTTATTCCCCAATCAATCAAAAAATATAATGACGCACATGCTTCTATAGCCAAATTTGGAGGAAATCGTGCAGTCTCCGGTACAGAAAGGGGTCGCCGCAGCCGCGGTTCTTACGATCCTATTAACAATCGCCGGCTGTGCCAGTACCGGAGGCATCGCGCCGCAGGACCGCGGAATCGAGCCCTCTTCGCTCGACGCAGGCAACGCCATCCGGGCCGCCAATGCGGACGCCCAATGGCCGGCCGCCGACTGGTGGCGTGCCTATAACGACCCGCAACTCGATGCGTGGATCGAAGCCGCGCAGGCGGGCAATCCGAGTCTCGCGATCGCCCAGGCGCGCGTGCGCGAAGCCGTCTCGATGGCGGGCGTTGCCCGTTCGGCGCTGTCGCCGCAAGTAAACGGCAGCCTGTCGATCCAGCGGCAGAAATGGGCCGACAACCTCTATTACGGCCCCGGCCCGCTGGCGGGCGAGCAGTCGTGGAACAACACCGGCACGCTGGGCCTGTCGTACAACCTCGACCTCTGGGGCAAGGACAAGAACGCCGCCGAGCGCGCGCTCGACGCCGCCCATGCAAGCGCGGCGGATTTCCGCGCCGCCCAGCTCGAACTGGAAGGCAACGTGGTGCGCACGTACATCGAGCTGTCGATGAACTACGCGCTGCTCGATATCGCCAAATCCACCCTGCAGCAACAGCAGCAGATCGTCGACCTGGCGAACCGGCGGCTGAAAGGCGGCATCGGCACCCAGCTCGAAGTGAGCCAGGCCGAAACGCCGATGCCGGAATACGAACGCCAGATCGATGCGCTCGAGGAAAAAATCGCCTTGGGCCGCAATCAATTGGCGGCACTGGCCGGCAAGGGTCCGGGCGCGGGCGATGCGATCCAGCGTCCGACGCTCTCGCTCGACAACGCGCCCGCCAGTCTGCCGGGCGCGCTGCCGGCGGATCTGATCGGCCATCGGCCGGACGTGGTGGCGGCGCGCTGGACGGTCGCGGCGCAAGCGCGCGGCATCGACGTCGCCAAGGCCAGCTTCTATCCGGACATCAACCTGCTGGCGTCGATTGGCGGATACGCCGCAATGGGGCCGCTGTTCCAGTTCCTGAAGGACCCGTCGCATAGCTGGAGCGCGGGTCCGGCGCTGTCGCTGCCGATCTTCGACGGCGGGCGTCTGCGCTCGCAACTCGGCGCAGCGTCGGCAGGCTACGACGAGGCGGTCGATCGCTATAACCAGTCGATCGTCGGCGCGCTGAAGGACATCTCCGACCAGGTGATCCGGATCCGTTCGCTCGCGACCCAGGCGCAGGACACCGACCGTTCGGTCGCGGCGGCGCGCAAGAACTACGACCTCGCGCGGGAAGGCTATCGGCGCGGTTTGACCGACTATCTGAACGTGCTGGTCGCGCAAAACCAGTTGCTGCGCGCGCAGGAAGGCGTCGCGAAGATTCAGGCCGAGCGCCTCGCCGCGCACGCGTCGCTGGTCACGGCCCTGGGTGGCGGACTCGACGAACCGGGCAACGGTCCGCAGGCGAACGAGACGTTGCCGGCGCATGGGAAGGGCAAAGCGGTGGCGACGAAGGCGATCTCCGCGACCAGGCTTTCGGACGCACCGACGCAGACCGATTCGGCGAGCCACGTGGATAACACAGCGTCCGCTGCCGCCACAGCACACGCGCAAAGCCCGGCCTCCTCTGCGGCAAAGCCGTTTCCCGCAACTGCAAGACGTGCGAACGGAACCGGCATGAGCGCCGCGGCGACTGCAGCCCCTCCGTCCGCCGACGCGGCCACGGCTGAATAAGGAATCCGGCCATGTCAGCCTCGCCCTCTCCCGCCTCGCGCCCTGCTTCGTTCGCCGCGCTCTGCTCGGCCGCCGCCGACTGGGCGCGCACCGACGGCCTCACGTGGGTCTATCTGTTCAAAGCGCTCGCCGCCTGCTTCCTCGCGCTCGGCATCGCCATGAAACTCGACCTGCCGCAGCCGCGCACCGCGATGACCACCGTGTTCATCGTGATGCAGCCGCAAAGCGGAATGGTGTTCGCCAAGAGCTTCTACCGGATCTGCGGCACGCTGGTCGGCCTCGTCGTGATGCTCGCGTTGATCGGCCTGTTCGCGCAGCAGCCGGAACTGTTCCTCGTCACGACCGCGATCTGGGTCGGCATCTGCACTGCCGGCGCCGCGCGCAATCGCAACTTCAAGTCGTACGGTTTCGTGCTGGCCGGCTATACCGCCGCGCTGATCGGCATTCCCGCTTCGCAGCATCCGGACGGCGCGTTTCTCAGCGCGCTCACGCGGGTGGCCGAAGTGGTGGTCGGCATCGTCTGCGCGGGCGCGGTCAGCGGGCTGGTGTTTCCGCAGTTCGCCGGCCTGCAGATGCGCGGCACCGTGCGGGCGCGTTTCTCGGCGTTCGTCGAGTACGTGTCGGCCTCGTTGGCCGGCCGCAACGACCGCGCGCAGATCGAGGCGACCAATGCGCGCTTCGTCGCCGACATCGTCGGTTTCGAAGCCGAGCGCAGTGTCGCCGTGTTCGAGGGACCCGATTCGCGGATGCGTGGCGGCCGTCTCGCCCGTCTGAACAGCGAGTTCATGACCGCCTCGACGCGCTTTCACGCGCTGCATCAGTTGATGAACCGGCTGCGCGATGCGCACACGAGTGGCGCCATGGTCGCGGTCGAAGCCCTCGAACCGTACTTCAAGGAAATCGCCCCGCTGCTCGCGAAATCCGGCGAACCGGTGTTGAGCGCCGCGGACGCCGCCCACGCCGCCGCGCAACTCGACGCGTACAAAGCAGCGCTGCCCAAGCGGGTGCGCGCGACACGCGCCGCACTGGAACCGCAGCCCGACGCACCGCTGCTCGACTTCGACACCGGCGCCGAATTGCTGTACCGCTTCATCGACGATCTGCACGCGTACGCGGCCACCTATGCATCGCTTGCCGTCGACACGCACGAACGCGAGCGCTGGATCGAGCGTTACGAACCGAAGACGAATGGCATTGCGGCGGGCGTCGCCGGCTTGCGCGCGGCCATCGTCATGGCGGTGCTCGGCGCGTTCTGGATCGCGACCGCGTGGCCGAGCGGCTCGACCTTGACGCTGAACGCGGCGGCGGTGTGCGCGCTGGCGTCGTCGTCGCCGAATCCGAAGCGCACGGCGTTCCAGATGGCCGGCGGCACGCTGGTCGCTTCGGTGATGGGGATGATCGCTGTGTACGGCGTGTATCCGCACATCGACGGCTTTCCGCTGCTGTGCGCCACGCTCACGCCGTTCCTGCTGCTCGGCGTGTTCATGACGACGCGGCCCGCGCTGGCCGGCTACGGTGTCGGCTACTGCATCTTCTTCTGTTTCCTCGCCGGTCCAGACAACCTGATTCATTACGACCCGAGCGGCACCATCAACGATGCGATTGCGCTGGTGCTGTCGATGCTGGTGTGCGCGATTGCCTTTGCCGTGCTGCTGCCGCCCTCGACGCCGTGGCTGCGCAACCGCCTGCTGGTCGACCTGCGCCGTCAGGTGGCGCTGGCGAGCCGTGCGGGCATGCGCCGGGTGCGTTCGCGCTTCGAGAGCGGCGCCCGCGATCTGATGTTCCAGATCAACGCGCTCGCGCCGAACGAACCCGAGCTCAAACGCGACACCTTGCGCTGGCTCTTCTCGGTGCTCGAAGTGGGCAACGCAATGATCGACTTGCGCCGCGAAGTCGCGACGCTGCCCCGCGACGCACGCTACGCGCAGACGATGCCGTGGCGCGTCACATTGCGCGCGATGCGCGATGCGGTGACCGCGCTGTTCGAGCGGCCGCGCTCGGACCGCTTCGACCGCGCGCTGGCGGCGACCACCGACGCCATCGCCGCGGTTCAGCTGATGCTGGCCACCTTCACGCCGCCGCGCGAGGAACGGCATCAGCTGCAACGCATTCTGAGTCAACTGCATTTCATTCGTACCGCGCTGCTCGATCCGCAATCGCCGCTTGAACCGCTGATGAGCGGACGTGCCGGTGCGTCAGAAGGAGTTCGTCATGCCACGTGATATCGCTGTTTTCGACGCCTACGTGCCGGCCATTGTGCTGCTGTTTATCGCGGGCGCCGCGCTTACCTGGATGTTGGACCGCGTGATTGCCTATACGGGCCTGTATCGCGTGGTATGGCATCCGTCCTTGTTCCGGGCCAGCTTGCTCGTGTGTGTGTGCGGCGTGCTGGGTCTCGCCGTTTATCGTTGATCAGAGTCGAAACATGACCATTCGAAATATCGTTGGCTTCGTCGCGACAGCCATTATCTTTGTCGTCGCGATTTTGATTGGGCGCGTGTTGTGGGTTCATTACATGGATGAACCGTGGACACGTGACGGGCGCGTGCGCGCCGAGATTGTGAATGTGGCGCCTGATGTTTCCGGTGCGGTTGTGGATTTGCCTGTTAAGGACAATCAACTGGTGAAGAAGGGCGATCTGTTGATGCAGATCGATCCTTCGCACTATCAGATTGCTGTTGAGCAGGCTCAGGCTGCTGTTGCCGCGCGTAAGGCTGAGCTGCAGATGAAGCGGGACGATGCCGAGCGGCGCGCGGATATGGATGCCTTGGTGGTGTCCAAGGAGAGCCGCGAAAATGCGACTCATACTGCGTCGGCTGCTGAGGCTTCGTATCAGCAGGCGCTGGCTGCGCTCGATGCCGCGAAGTTGAATCTCGAACGCACTCGGGTTGTGGCGCCGGTGGATGGGTATGTCACTAACCTCAATGTGTTTCGCGGCGATTATGCGACTGCTGGCTCAGCCAAGCTCGCTATTGTCGATAGCCATTCGTTCTGGGTCTATGGGTATTTTGAGGAGACCAAGCTGCCTCATGTTCGGGTCGGCGATAAAGCCGAAGTTCGGTTGATGAGTGGCGGTACGCTTCAGGGGCATGTCGAGAGCATTTCTCGAGGGATTTATGATCGGGATAATCCGGAAAGCCGTGAGCTGCTGGCTGATGTGAATCCTACTTTTAATTGGGTTCGGTTGGCGCAGCGTGTGCCTGTGAGGGTTAGGATTGATTCTGTGCCTGAGGGGGTTGTGCTTGCTGCTGGGATTACTTGTACTGTTGTTGTTCAGCCAAGCTGAGGTGGTTGCCTTCGCGGCGCTTTTTGGTCGTGTTTCTGGGTTTGGTGGCCTTTCCTTGAATCGCTAGTGGTCTATTAGCGTTCGCCCCTGTGCGGGGCAGGCACTTACTTTCTTTGCCGCCGCAAAGAAAGATAAGCAAAGAAAGCGGCTCACACCGATCTTGCTAAGTGGGAACCGTAGTTTGCACAGGGTAGTGGTGCATCTGGAATCCGTGCTCGCGCTCCTGCATGCGCTTGTGACAAAGGCGTCATTAGCTCCCACTCCGCACTACGTGCGTCGCGGACGGGTCTGCCTGGGAAACCAAGGGTTTCGTTTCCAGGGTTTCGTACCCGAGGCATCGGGTACGAAACCTGCCGCTTTATAGCCTGAACTTTCCAACCATCTGTTTCAGGCCGCGGGCCTGGTCGTCCAGGGAGCGGGCGGCGGCTGTTGCCTGTTCCACCAACGCCGCGTTCTGCTGCGTGCCGGAATCCATCTGCGTCACCGCAAGATTGATCTCCTCGATCCCCGCGCTCTGCTCGGACGACGCGGCCGAAATCTCGCCCATGATGTCGGTCACGCGCTTCACCGCCTTCACCACTTCATCCATCGTCTGGCCAGCATCCTGGGCCAACGTCGAGCCGTTGCTCACGCGCTCCACCGAGGTACTGATCAACCCCTTGATCTCCTTCGCGGCAGCCGCGCTGCGCTGGGCGAGATTGCGCACTTCCGCGGCGACCACCGAGAAACCGCGCCCTTCCTCGCCGGCTCGTGCGGCTTCCACCGCCGCGTTCAGCGCCAGAATGTTGGTCTGGAATGCAATCCCTTCGATCACGCCAATGATGTCGCCAATGCTCCGCGCGCTGTCGTTGATCTCGTTCATCGTCGCGACCACGCGGCTCACCACGTCGCCGCCCTTCTCGGCAATCTCCGATGCATTGTTGGCCAGCGTGCTCGCCTGCTTCGCGTTGTCGGCGTTCTGCCGAACCGTCGAGGTCAACTGCTCCATGCTGCTCGCGGTACGCTCGAGCGCCATCGCCTGTTGCTCGGTGCGCTGCGACAGATCGAGGTTGCCCATCGAAATTTCGCCCGACGCCGTCGCAATCGCGTCCGCGCTGGACGCAATGTCGGAGACCGTCGTCGCAAGGCCGCTTTGCATGTCGTGCAGCGCGTACAGCATGCTCGACTTGTCCTTGCGGCCCAACGCGATCTGATTCGACAGATCGCCCGCCGCAATCCGGCTGGCAATCTCCTTTGCGTACGCCGGTTCGCCGCCGAGCTGGCCGGCGAGGCGCCGCACCACCCATTCGCTGATGCCGAACGCCAACGCGATCAGCCCGACCGTCATCACGGCGATCATCACGAACGACGAATGGAAGATGAAACCCGATGCCTCGATGGTCGCCTTCGCGGCTGTGCCGCGCTGCGCGACGAGTTCGTCGACGAGCTTTTCGAGCTTGCCGGTCTCGACCAGCAACGAAACGTCCTGGGTGCCGACCTGCCAGTTCATCTGCGAAAGATCGAGCGGCTGTGCTTTCACGAGAGTCACGAAGTCACGCAGGTGAGCGCTCCACACCGCGACGGCAGCGGCGAATTTCTTCTGCTGGTCGACCGCCTTCGCGTCGGATGTGTCGACGTACTGTTGCAGCGTGCCGAGTTCCCTGGCGAGACCGTTCAGCCCCTTGTCGATGTCGCCGCCGAGATCGTCGCGCTCCTTGGCCGTAGTCGCGGTCAGCAGCATCTTTTGCGCTCGGCTTGCGCGCAGCATGTGGCCGCGCGCCTCTTCGGCAGCGCGGCTCGCCACGTGGCCCTGGTCGTAGATCGATTGTGCGGAGGTGTTGAGGCGGCTGATCTGGGTCAGCGAAAACACGCCGATCACGAGCGTGCCGATCAGCAGCACGGCAAACGCGAGCCGCAACGTCGCCTTCACCGACAAGCCCTTGAGCCGCACGGCACGCGAGCGGCTTCCCGGTCCACGCGACGGCGACGGCTTGCCCGCCGCTTCCCCATCCGGTACGAACCCCGCGCCCGTCTGGCCACCCAGCGAAACTGCTTTCATATTCCTCGTCCCCACGTGTCGAACTGCCGGAAAGGTCGGTTCCGGCATTAATACTTATCTCTCCGGGTCTACGGCATAAGCGTCCGCGATCTTTAACGCCGCTCGCCTGATGCCGATTGTCGCGCCCGGTCCTTGACGCGCCGCTTTGTAAGCTTCGCGCCCGCGACCGTTTTATACATGGCCAAAAATCCCCGAACCGCATTTATCAGACGACGTGCCGGCGGCGCACGGACATGTGCAACACGCTTGACACGAGCACCGCCGCGGTGCATATCGCACCGGATCTCCGCCCATTCATGAGGCATGGAAAGCACCATGCGTGTCCGATTCTCGACAAAACTTGTCCTTACAATTCGTGCGAGCCACATTAAACTTCGACAAATAGCTGACAACGCCCGGCGCAGCGTCGAAATGCCACACCAGTCGGAACAGCACGTGAACCTGAAGAACGACGACGCGCCGGCAGCCTGAAATCGTGACCTTTCACCCCATCTCCTCTCTCATCTAGCGTATGGAAACGAGCCTCGACAAAAGCGCCCTCGCCGGCGCCTCAGCCTCTCCCGCCAGTCCCGCCACAGCCGCACAGCCGGCCGCCAAGGTTCAGCGCACGGTCTACTCCGTGCTGGGTGCGATCAGCTTTTCGCATCTGCTCAACGACATGATCCAGTCGTTGATCCTGGCGATCTACCCGATGCTGAAAGACAATTTTTCGTTGTCGTTCGGACAGATCGGCCTGATTACGCTGACCTACCAGATCACCGCGTCGCTGCTGCAACCGCTCGTCGGCAGCTATACCGACAAGCATCCGAAGCCGTATTCGCTGCCCGTCGGCATGGGCTTCACGCTCGCCGGCCTGCTGCTGATGTCGGTGGCGCCGAGTTTCGGCGTGCTGCTGGTCGCGGCGGCGCTGGTCGGCTGTGGCTCGTCGGTGTTCCATCCGGAATCGTCGCGGGTGGCGCGCATGGCCTCGGGCGGCCGGCATGGCCTCGCGCAATCGCTGTTCCAGGTGGGCGGCAATGCGGGTTCGTCGCTCGGGCCGCTGCTCGCGGCGTTGATCGTGATTCCGCACGGCCAGCGCAGCATCGCGTGGTTCTCGGTGGCGGCGCTGGTTGCGATCGTCGTGCTCACGCAAATCGGCCGCTGGTACAAGCAGCATCCCGCCGTGAAGAAGGCGCGCAGCCAGGCCGGTCACGCGACCCTGTCGAGCAGGCAGGTCATGTTCGCGATGGGCGTGCTGATGCTGCTGGTGTTCTCGAAGTACTTCTACCTCGCCAGCATCAACAGCTACTTCACGTTCTATCTGATCGACAAGTTCCACCTGCCCGTGCAAGCCGCGCAGGTCCACCTGTTCGTGTTCCTCGCGGCGGTCGCGGCAGGCACGGTGATCGGCGGCCCGATCGGCGACCGGATCGGCCGCAAGTATGTGATCTGGGTGTCGATCCTCGGCGTCGCGCCGTTCACGCTGCTGCTGCCGTACGCCAACCTGTTCTGGACCGGCGTGCTGACGGTGATCATCGGCATCGTGCTGGCTTCGGCGTTCTCGGCGATCCTCGTCTATGCGCAGGAACTGATCCCCGGCAAGGTGGGGATGATCGCGGGCCTCTTCTTCGGTCTCGCGTTCGGGATGGGCGGGATCGGCGCCGCCGTGCTCGGACAGTTGGCCGACGCCACCAGCATCGCCTATGTGTACAAGGTCTGCTCGTTCCTGCCGCTGATCGGCCTGTTGACAGTGTTTCTGCCGGATGTCGAAGGCAAGCGCGCGAAAGCGTGATGCGCGGCTCCAGATGCGAATGAGGAAAAGGGCGCCGCGGCGCCTTTTTTCTTGCGCCCCCGCTCATGGTGAACCCGCGTTGTCCGCGCAGCCACGCCTGCACTATGCTTGTGCGGACGTACGTGCTGTTCTCTCGCCACGCCCGACAGCCGCACGACTCGCCTTCCGTTCACTCCCGCAGCAGAAGGATCGCCGCCGATGACCACCTACCGCGACTTCCACCGCCGTTCCATCGAGCAACCCGAAGCGTTCTGGCGTGACGAGGCGCAGCGGATTCATTGGCAAACGCCGTTCGATACCGTGCTCGACCGCTCGAATCCGCCGTTCGCGCGCTGGTTCGTCGGCGGCCGCACGAATCTTTGCCACAACGCGGTGGACCGGCATCTGGCCGAGCGTGCGCAGCAGAACGCGCTGGTGTACGTATCGACGGAAACCGGCATCGAGCGGCGCTACACCTACGCCGAGCTGTACGCGGAAATCAACCGCATGGCCGCGGTGATGCGCTCGCTCGGCGTCAAGCGCGGCGACGTCGTGCTGCTCTATCTGCCGATGATCCCGGAAGCGCTGTTCGCGATGCTCGCTTGCGCGCGGCTCGGCGCGATTCACTCGGTGGTGTTCGGCGGCTTCGCGGCCCCCAACCTGGCGGCTCGCATCGACGATGCCAAACCCGTGCTGATCGTCACCGCCGACGCCGGCGCGCGCGGCGGCAAAGTAATCGACTACACCCCGCTGGTGGACGAAGCGCTCGCACGCGCGACCCACAAGACGCCGCACGTGCTGTTGATCGACCGGCAACTCGCCCCCGAGCGCCTGAACGCGAGCTACCTCGTCGCCTACGAGCCGTTGCGCGAACAGTTTTTCGATGCGCATGTGCCGTGCGAATGGCTCGAATCGAACGAACCTTCGTATGTGCTGTACACGTCGGGCACCACCGGCAAGCCGAAGGGCGTGCAACGCGACGTCGGCGGCTATGCGGTGGCGCTGGCGGCATCGATGGAACATATCTTTCAGGGCAAGGCCGGCGACACGATGTTCACCGCGTCGGACGTCGGCTGGGTGGTCGGCCACAGCTACATCGTCTATGCGCCGCTGATCGCAGGACTCACGACCGTGATGTATGAAGGCACGCCGATTCGTCCGGACGGCGGCATCTGGTGGCGTCTCGTCGAACAGCACAAGATCAATCTGATGTTCACCGCGCCGACCGCCTTGCGCGTGCTGAAAAAGCAGGACCCGGCGCTGCTGAAGAAAGCGGATCTGTCGAGCCTGCGCGCGCTGTTCCTCGCCGGCGAGCCGCTCGACGAACCGACCGCCACATGGATCGCCGACGCGCTCGGCAAACCCGTGATCGACAACTACTGGCAAACCGAAACCGGCTGGCCGATGCTGGCGATTCCGCGCGGCGTCGACGCGCTGCCCACCAAGCTCGGCTCGCCGGGCGTGCCGTCGGCCGGCTTCAATCTGACCTTGCGCAACGAACTGACGGGCGAGCCCTGCCCGCCGGGAGAAAAAGGCGTGCTCACGCTGGGTTATCCGCTGCCGCCGGGCTGCATGTCGACGGTGTGGGGCGACGACAAGCGTTTTGTCAGCACGTACTGGTCGAGCATTCCGAACCAGCAGGCCTACTCGACTTTCGACTGGGGCATTCAGGATGAAGACGGCTACGTAACGATCCTCGGGCGTACCGACGACGTGATCAACGTGGCCGGCCATCGGCTCGGCACGCGCGAGATAGAGGAAGCGTTGTCGAGCCACGCGGCGGTCGCGGAAGTCGCGGTGGTCGGCGTAACGGATGCGCTGAAGGGGCAGACGGCAATGGCATTCGTGGTGCTGCGCGACGCGCAGGCCTACGCGGACGACAAGGCGCGGGCGAAGCTGGAGGCCGAACTCACCACGACGGTCGACCGCCAGCTCGGCGCGATTGCGCGGCCGGCGCGCGTGGTGGTCGTGTCGATGCTGCCGAAGACCCGCTCCGGCAAGCTGCTGCGCCGCGCGATCGCGGCGCTGGCCGAGGGACGCGAACCGGGCGATCTGCCGACGATCGAGGACCCGGCGGCTTTGCAGCAAGTGCGGGAGGCGCTGGGGGATTCCGGGAAGGGATAGCGGCCGATTCACCGGTCAGCGCAATTCAACCCGCGCTACGCGCCTCTAAAAACCGCTTCAGGACCGCGTTCGAATATGTCCCCGCGATCTCCGTCAGAAAGGAGGCGAAGGACGCGGGCGCGTGGTCATCCGCCGTATCCGAAATGGTCCGCACGACGGCGCACGGCACGCCATACTCGTAACAGACCTGCGCGATCGCCGCCCCTTCCATCTCCACCGCGAGCGCATCCGGCAGCGCGTCGCGCAGAGCCTTGACGCCCGTCGCACTCGCCACGAACTGATCGCCGCTGATGATCAGGCCGCGATGGACACGCGGCTCGCGCGTGCCGAAGCGCGCCGCCGACGCCACGCCCTCTTCAGCGACAAAACGCTCGCACGCGGCGGCGAGTTGATCGGCGAGCGCCGCATCCGCGGTGAAACGCGAGACGCCGAGCAACGGCACCTCGAAGCGCGGAAAGAGCGGCGACGCGTCGAGATCGTGCTGCATCAGCGCGTTGGCGACGACGATATCGCCGACCCGCACTTCCGCCCCCACGCCACCGGCGACACCCGTGAATACGACCGCTTCGACATCGAACGCATGGATCAGGGCGCTGACAGTGGCGGACGCCGCGACCTTGCCGACGCGCGCCAGCGTCACGACGCAAGGTGCGCCGTGCACGGTGCCGAGATGATAGTCACGCTGACCATGCGTGACCGTGCGCACGCCGGATTCGGCGCGCATCGCTTCGATCAGATCGCCGAGCTCTTGCGGCAAGGCCGCCAGAATGCCAAGCGGACGACGCGCGAGCGGCGCGCCGCCGGAGTTTGGATTCATGCCGTTCGTGCTCATTCGACCGCCTGTAGTTTGGCGACCGCAAGCGCGAGCCATTTCTCGCCGTGCCGCTTGAATTTGACCTGGGCCTTGGCATCCGTGCCGCCGCCTTCCAGCGCCGTGATCGTGCCTTCCCCGAACTTGGTGTGGAACACCTGCTGGCCGACGCGAAAACCCGTTTCAGCCGCGCGCTGTTCGTTCGCGAAGGCCGGCAACGGCGCCGGCGTGGACGACGAAGCGCCCGTGTAGCCAGGCCGCGCGAACCAGTCGCGACCGTAGCCCGCGTTGTCGGAGCGGCCGCCCCACCGCGCGCCCGCCTCCACCTTCGGCGTGAGCCACTTGAGCGTTTCCTGCGGCAGTTCGTCGAAGAAACGCGAGCGGATGTTGTAGCGCGTCTGGCCGTGCAGCATCCGGCTCTGCGCAAACGACAGATACAAACGCTCCTTGGCCCGCGTGATCGCCACGTACATCAGGCGCCGCTCCTCTTCCAGGCCATCCGACTCCATCGCGCTGTTTTCATGCGGAAACAGCCCTTCTTCGAGTCCGGTGATGAACACCGCCGTGAACTCGAGGCCCTTGGCCGCGTGCACCGTCATCAGTTGCACGGCTTCCTGGCCGGCTTGCGCCTGGTTGTCGCCCGCTTCCAGCGAGGCGTGCGACAGGAAACCGGCGAGCGGCGTCATCGTGTCCGGGTTTTGCGCCGGATCGGCGATGCCGGGCGCGTCCAGCACGACGGTATTCGGATCGTCGGTGGCGACCGCCAGCTCGGGCGCCGTGGTCGCACCCGGGCGCAGCGGAATCGAGCGCGCCGGCGTATCCATGCCGTAGCCTTCCTCGCTGACGAAAGCAGCGGCCGCGTTGACCAGTTCCTGCAAGTTCTCCAGCCGGTCCTGGCCCTCGCGTTCGTTCTGATAGAACTCCGTGAGGCCGCTCGTGCGGACCACGTATTCGACTGTTTCCGGCAGGCTCATCTGCTGCGTTTCCGCGCGCATCCTGCCGATCAGGTTCGCGAAACTCGCGAGGCTCGACCCTGCCTTACCGGCGACATACGGAATCGCCGCGGCCATCGAGCAGTTGTACAGACGCGCCGCGTCCGCGAGTTGTTCGATCGAGCGCGCGCCGATGCCGCGCGTGGGGAAATTGACGACGCGGGCGAATGCGGTGTCGTCGTTCGGATTGTCGATCAGGCGCAGATAGGCGAGCGCGTGCTTGACTTCCTGACGCTCGAAAAAGCGCAGACCGCCGTACACGCGGTACGCGATGCCCGCATTGACCAGCGTGTGTTCGATCGTGCGCGACTGCGCGTTGCTGCGATACAGGATCGCGACTTCGCTGCGCGACGTGCCGGTGCTGATCAGCGCCTTGATTTCCTCGACGATCCAGCCGGCTTCCTGCGTATCCGTGGCGGACTCGTAGACGCGCACCGGTTCGCCGTGCCCCGCGTCGGTCCGCAGATTCTTGCCCAGACGCCGCGAGTTGTTGGCGATCAGCTGATTGGCCGCGTCGAGAATATGGCCATGCGAACGATAGTTCTGCTCGAGCTTGATCATGTGCCGGACATTGAACTCGTGTTCGAAGTCGCGCATGTTGCCGACGTTCGCCCCCCGGAACGCGTAGATCGACTGGTCGTCGTCGCCGACCGCGAAGATCGAGTTAGTCTGACCGGCCAGCAATTTCAGCCACGCGTATTGCAGCTTGTTGGTGTCCTGAAACTCGTCGACGAGGATATGCCTGAAGCGCGCCTGATAGTGGGCGCGCAGCGGCGGGTTGTGCGCGAGCAATTCGAAACAGCGCAGCAGCAGCTCCGGAAAATCGACGACGCCTTCGCGCTGGCACTGCTGTTCGTAGGCTTCGTAGAGCTCCACGAACTTGCGGTTGAAGTTGTCGGTGGCGTCGACGTCTTTCGGGCGCAGGCCCTGTTCCTTGGAATTGTTGATGAAGTACTGGAGATTTTTCGCCGGGTACTTTTCGTCGTCTATGTTAAGGCCCTTCATCAGACGCTTGATCGCGGAGAGCTGGTCCGCGGTATCGAGGATCTGGAAGGTGGCCGGCAGACCGGCATCGCGATGATGCGCGCGCAGCATGCGGTTGCACAGGCCGTGGAAGGTGCCGATCCACATGCCACGCGTGTCGATGGGCAGGAGCGCCTGCAGGCGCGCCATCATTTCGCGGGCGGCTTTGTTGGTGAAGGTCACGGCCAGGACCGTGGCGGGCGACGCCAGACCATGCTGGATGAGCCATGCGATCCGCGTGATGAGGACGCGGGTTTTGCCGCTGCCCGCGCCGGCAAGGATGAGCGCAGGCTCGTTGGGGAGCGTGACGGCGGCGTGTTGTTCGGGGTTTAGATTGGCTAGCAGATCGGGCATTTTTTGGGAGGCGGCAAGTGCGTTCGACATTATATGCCCCTCCGGGGTTGGGGTTTTTTGCCTGCGGGGCGGTTGTTGTCTGTTTGCCTGCGGCGGTGGGCTTTCCTTGCTTTGTTTGCCCGCGTAGCGCTTTTTGTCAGTGTTCTTATGGCTTTGGCCTTTCCTTGAATTGTTAGTGGTCTATTAGCGTCGCCCCTGTGCGGGGCAGGCACTTACTTCTCTTTGCCGCCGCAAAGAGAAGTAAGCAAGAGAAAGCGGCTCAAACCGCTAATGCTAAGTGGGCACCGTGGCCTGCAAGTGGTAGTGGCTCCGTGGAATCCGGGCCCTCGCACCCTCAGGCGTTAGTGACAAAGGGCTCATCAGCTCCCACTCCGCACTGCGTGCGTCGCGGACGGGGCCGCATGGGAAACCACGGGCTTCGGTTAGGCGCTGGGGAGGCCGTCGGCTTCGCCTCGGCGACGCGCCCTCGCACTCGCCCCGGAACCCCTCTTCATATGAAATGTCGGTGTGCCGCAATCAAGGGCACAGTGACAACTGCGGTTGCGGTTGCGGTTGCGGTTGCGGTTGCGGTTGCGGTTGCGGTTGCGGTTGCGGTTGCGGTTGCGGTTGCGGTGCAATGACGAGCTACGATCTGGGGTGGTGAGACGCGAGTGCTGAAACGTAGCGGGTGGTTCTATGAAGCACTCTTCGGCGCGCGCAGCGCCGCCGGAAATATGACGCCCTTGTCACTAGCGCATGCAGGGGCACGAACCCGGATTCCAGATGTACCACTACCCGCGGCAAACCACGGACCCCACTTAGCATTAGCGGTTTGAGCCGCTTTCTCTTGCTTACTTCTCTTTGCGGCGGCAAAGAGAAGTAAGTGCCTGCCCCGCACAGGGGCGACGCTAATAGACCACTAACAATTCAAGGAAAGACCAAAGCAATAAGAACACTGACAAAAGCGCCGCGCGGGCAAACAATTCAAGAAAGGGCACCAAACCCAGACCAAGGAAAGCCCACCGCCGCAGGCACACAACCAACCGAAGCGCCGCAGGCAAAAACCCACCCCAAAGCCCCCCACCCGCAGCGCCGCTTATAATCGAACATTCTTTGCATCCACCAGCAGACGGATAGAAATGAGCGAGACCCCGAGCGACCCGACCTCCACGCTTGCCAAAAGCTTCGAGCCCCACACCATCGAGGCCCACTGGGGCCCGGAATGGGAAAAGCGCGCCTACGCGGCAGCCACCTTCGACGAGAACAGGAAAGACTTCTCGATCCAGTTGCCGCCGCCGAACGTCACGGGCACCCTGCACATGGGCCACGCGTTCAACCAGACGATCATGGACGGCCTCGCACGCTATCACCGCATGCTCGGCGAAAACACCCTCTGGGTGCCGGGCACGGACCACGCGGGCATCGCCACGCAAATCGTCGTCGAACGGCAACTGGATGCGAAAGGCATCTCCCGTCATGACCTCGGCCGCGAAAAATTCACCGAGCGCGTCTGGGAATGGAAGCAGGAATCCGGCTCGACCATCACGAATCAGGTGCGCCGCCTGGGCGCGTCGATCGACTGGTCGCGCGAGTACTTCACGATGGACGACAAAATGTCGGCCGCCGTGCGCGACGTGTTCGTACGCCTGTATGAACAAGGCCTGATCTACCGCGGCAAGCGCCTCGTGAACTGGGATCCGGTGCTGCTCACCGCCGTCTCCGATCTCGAAGTGGTCAGCGAAGAAGAAAACGGCCACCTCTGGCACATCCAGTATCCGCTCACGGACGGCTCGGGCCATCTGACGGTCGCCACGACTCGCCCGGAAACCATGCTCGGCGACACCGCGGTGATGGTCCATCCGGAAGACGAACGCTATGCGCACCTGAT